>SVNJ01000015.1 GCA_015066955.1 Ruminococcus sp.
GTGTACCCTCAGGGAAAACCATGAGATTCTCGCCGTCCGCAAGGCGGTCGCAGGCTGTATCGATAACGGTCATGTCGCCCTTGCCTCTCGATACGGGAAATGCTCCGAGATTGCGGATAAGCCAGCCGAAAAACTTGTTTCTGAAAAGCTCCTCCTTAGCCATGAATGAGCACTTTCCCTTTATGCCTAACGCAACAAGCGGCGGGTCAGCGTTGGTGCGGTGGTTGGAGGTGTATATAAAATTTGTATCCTTCGGAACATTCTCCCTGCCGATGAATTTTATGCTGTAAGCTATGCGGAAGGCTATCCACACAAGGCTTCTGCAGAAATAGTACATGTTTATTCTCTCCCATCAAGCTTTTCTCTGATAATATTGGTTATTGCCTCTGCGGACTGCTCAAGATCAAGCTCTGTAGTGTCCACAAGAACAGCGTCCTCAGCCTGTTTCAGCGGAGAAGTCTTGCGGTTCATATCATTATGGTCACGCTCTATAATGTCGCTGAGAATTTCCTCGTAGCAAGGACAGTTCGGCTTCTCGGAAAGCTCCTTATAACGGCGGTTTGCACGCTCCTCCGCAGACGCTGTAAGAAAAATCTTTACATCTGCATTTGGAAGCACTACCGTACCGATGTCACGTCCGTCCATGATTACATTGTTTTCACGGGCAATTCTCTGCTGAGTCTCGAAAAGGTACTCACGAACCGCTGGCATTGCCGAAGTTCTTGAAGCCTCCATTGAAATTCCGGGAGTACGTATAAGTGCGGAAACATCCCTGTCACCGAGATATACATGCTGTGCACCTTCCTCGAATTTAAGGGAAACTTCTGCATTCGGAAGTGACTTTTCAATATCCTCGTCCGCAATATTGTTCTCACTGATGAAAAGTGCAATTGTGCGGTAAAGTGCACCCGTATCAACGTAAATATATCCCAGCTTTGCCGATACCATCTTCGCAATGGTACTCTTTCCTGCACCCGCAGGTCCGTCTATCGCTATGTTTATCGTTTTCATTTCTTTACTCCTTATATAATAGTATACTTAACTGAAAGGTTTTGCGGGGGACGCTGTCCCGATTCTCCGCTTACCTGCAGGACGTACATAACGTCCTTCTTGAGGATTCTGCCTCCCATATCCTCTTTCAAGGCTGTTAACCCTTGCTATCCTCTCAATTTCCCTGTACCCCATTCGGGGTACAGGGAAATTGACACGGGTTTCCAAAGGGATAATATCCCTTTGGCAGGGGGTACGGGGGACAGCGTCCCCCGAGAAAGGCACGTTACATATACATCCCTGCAAGGTAAGCGGTAGAGAAGGCAATCTGCAGGTTGAAGCCGCCTGTATAGGCGTCCACGTCTATAACCTCGCCTGCGAAGAAAAGACCGCTTACAAGCTTGGACTCCATAGTTTTCGGGTTTATCTCCTTGACGGAAACGCCTCCGCTTGTTATGATAGCCTCGTCAATGGGACGGAAGCCTGAAATTCTTACGGGGAATGCCTTGATAAGCTCTCCCAGCTTATGCCGCTCCTCTTTGGTGATACCGTTGATTTTACGGTCGGGAGCGATACCCGAAAGCTTCACCGCAACGGGAATAAGCTTTGCGGGAAGAAGCTTGCGTATGCCGTTTGCAAAGTCACGGTTGAGATTTTCCGCAAAGTCATGCTGAATACGTGCATCAAGCTGTTCTGCGGTAAGTCCGGGCTTCAGGTCAATACTGAGTTTCCAGCGATTCGGACTCATTTCACGTATATGCGAGCTTGCACTGAGCACAAGAGGTCCCGATGCTCCGAAATGCGTGAAAAGCATTTCGCCAAGCTCGGTGTATACGCACTTTTCACCGTCATACAGGCTCAGCTTTACATTTCTCAGGGATAGTCCCATCATTTCCGAACAATACTTGTCAGGGGAAACAAGGGGCACAAGTGAGGGCTTAAGCTCCGTAACGGTATGACCGACAGACTCCGCAAAGGTATAGCCGTCACCGTCCGAGCCTGTATTCGGATAGGATTTTCCACCGCATGCAATCAGCACCGACTGAGCGTTATAGTCCTGTCCGCCCGCACGCACTCCCGTACAAACTCCGTCACTGCAAAGGATTTTCTGCACCCTTTTGTGAATAACCTTTACCCCGAGACGCTTCAATTCAAGTGCAAGAGCGTCCACAATATCCTGTGCATTGTCGCTGACAGGGAAAACCCTGTTTCCCCTTTCGGTTTTGAGGGGCACGCCAAGCTCCTCGAAGAAATCCATGACCTCTTGTGTGCCGAAGGCTGCAAAGGCACTGTAGAGAAAGCGTGAATTTACAGGAATATTGTTCATGAGTGTCTGAGTATCACAGTTGTTGGTGACGTTGCACCTTCCCTTTCCCGTGATACGAAGCTTTCTTCCGACATGGTCGTTACGCTCGAAAACAATCACGCTTTTGCCGCATCTTGCCGCAGTAATTGCCGCAATACAGCCTGCCGCACCGCCTCCTATGATTATCGCATCAGCCGTCATTTCTTTTCCTCCGAAGTCTGCTGAATTTATTCCGAAGCTGTTCACGTCTGTGCTCCGTTGCTTCCTTATCAGGCACGTAGATACCGTCAATCAGCACAAGCACGTCGCCTGCGCAGGCATTTTCCGCAACAAGCTCACGGCTTACATTCTTCATTTCGCCGTCCTCTTCAAGAACGGCAATACTGCCCTCTGCCCTGTCAAAAATTATCATCAGTTTTCCCTTTCCGCCCGAATCTTCATATTAATGCCGTCGGACTCAAAAACTATACTTCCGTTTATATCGGTGCGGTAAATCTGCCGCACGTACTTTTCAAGCCTTTTCACGATTACATCATGAGGGTGACCGTAGGAATTGCCCTCGCCGCACATAATAACCGCATAGTCAGGCGAAATCGCTTTAAGAAAGTCCGCCGAAGTTGAGGTATCGCTTCCGTGATGACCAACCTTATAAACATCAACCTCACGAAGCCTTCCGCTTTCAAGCATTTCCGTCTCAGCAAGCCTTTCTGCATCACCCGTAAAGATGAAATCATTACTGCCGTGAGTGAGGATAATACCTATTGAATAGTCATTCGCACCGCTGTAATCGTCGCTGAGGGGTGCAATTATTTCCGCTCTTGCGTCACCTATATTTATTACGCTTCCTGCCCTTGCTTCGGTAATTTCAAGACCCTTTGCATCGCAGGAATCAAGGAAATTTTCGAAATATTTCGAGGTGGGGAAGTCACTGTCGTCAAGGTAAGGGAAAATCACCTCGCCAATTTTGTAATTGTCGATAACCTCGCTCATACCGCCCATGTGATCGGAATGGGGATGAGTTGCCACAACGTAGTCGATACGCTTTACCCCAAGCTTATTGAGATAAGCCTCCACAAGCTCATATTCCGAAGCCTCTCCGCAGTCAATAAGCATGCTCACTCCCCCTGCGGTAATGTAGGTACAGTCGCCCTGTCCGACATCGATGAAGTGAACCTGCATATCGTCCTCGCAATAGGAAATACCGCCCGAAAGCTTCTCCTTAAGCCAGCCGATAGGGTCGTAGCCCATACCCTCAAGTGCGGTGATGACTATTGCGACCGCAAGGCACAGAAGTATCAGCGTTTCTTTCGGGTTCTGCTTGTTTTTGGATTTGTTTTCTGCCATGAGCCTCCGCCGCCTTTTTTAGTGTTTCTGCTGTTTCTGCCGCTGTCGGTGATGTCCTCCACGAGACATTTCGGTGACGAACCGATAAGGTCACGTCTGCCTGCCTTTTTCAGTGCTTCAAGGACAAGCTCCTTGTTCTGCGGTCTGAAATACTGGAGAAGCGCCCTCTGCATAGCCTTTTCATGAGACGTTTTCGGCACGCTCACCTTTTCCATAGTGTACGGGTCAAGCTCCGTGTAGAACATGCAGGTAGAGATTGTACCCGGTGTGGGATAGAAGTCCTGAACCTGTTCGGGACGGATTTTATTCTCCTTAAGGAAAACCGCAAGGTCAATTGCCTCTTTCAGGGTGCTTCCCGGATGAGAGGACATAAGATACGGCACGAGATACTGCTCCTTGCCTATACCCTTTGTAATCTCGTAGAATCGCTTCTGGAACGCCTTATAAGCTTCAATATGGGGCTTTCCCATTTTATCGAGAACCGCCGCAGAGCAGTGCTCAGGGGCAACCTTAAGCTGTCCGCTTACGTGGTGCTTTATCAGCTCACGTATAAATTCGTCGTTCTTGTCCTCCATAAGGTAGTCGTAGCGTATTCCCGAACGTATAAACACACGCTTTACGCCCTTGATTTTTCTCAGCTTTCTGAGCATTGCAAGGTATTCGCTGTGGTCTGCCTTAAGTGCAGGGCATGGCTTCGGTGCAAGGCACTTCTTACCCTTGCAGAGTCCCGCTGTAAGCTGTTTTTCGCAGGAGGTATGGCGGAAATTCGCCGTAGGACCTCCCACATCATGTATATATCCCTTGAAATCGGGCATTTTTGTAAGCTTTTCCGCCTCACGCAGAACGGATTCCTCGCTTCGGCAGGTGATTCTGCGTCCCTGATGAAGTGCGATTGAGCAGAAGTTGCAGTAGCCGAAACAGCCCCTGTTATGGGTGATTGAGAAGCGTACCTCCTCGATTCCGGGCACTCCGCCCAGAGCCTCATAGGAGGGGTGATATGCCCTCATGAACGGCAAATCGTAAATACGGTCAAGCTCTTCTGTTGTAAGGCTCAGTGCAGGCGGATTCTGCACAAGCATAAGCTTGCCGTGACGCTGAATAATGGTCTTTCCGTAGACCTCGTCCTGCCAGTCATACTGGATTTTAGTAGCCTTTGCGTACTCAGGCTTTGAGTCACGCACCTGCTCAAAAGAAGGGCACTGTGCCGCACCTAATGGTGTATTCACAGGCTCAGTCATGTAGCACGTACCACGTATATCGTGGATTTCGCTGATACTCTCGCCTGCGGAAAGTCTCTGTGCAAGCTCGGTAATCTGATGCTCTCCCATGCCGTACATGAGAAGGTCGGCGCCGCTGTCGGCAAGTATGGAAGGACGAACCGCATCGTCCCAGTAGTCATAGTGGGCAAAACGTCGCAGTGAAGCTTCAAGTCCGCCTATAGCTATCGGCACGTCACCGAAAATCTCACGAAGCTTCTGACAATATACGATAACCGCTCTGTCGGGACGCTTGCCTGCCACGCCGCCTGCAGTATACGCATCATCTGAACGTTTTCTCTTTGCGGCGGTGTAGTGTGCCACCATTGAGTCGATATTGCCCGAAGTCACGAGAAAAGCGTATTTCGGTGCACCGAAGCGTCTGAAATCCCTGTCTGTATGCCAGTCAGGCTGTGAAATAATACCTACAGTATATCCCAGTGATTCAAGGAGACGTGTGATAATAGCCGCACCGAAGCTCGGGTGGTCAACATAAGCGTCACCTGTGATGTATATAAAGTCGAACTGTGCTATACCCAGCTCGTCCATTTCTTTTTTTGTTATCGGTAAAAAGCCGTTTGGCATGGTGGACCCCTTTCTACGGAGAAAATATATATTAATACGGAATTTTATTAAGCCTATACATTTATATTGTATTTACTAAATAATATCACTTTTTCCCCCTCTCGTCAAGCATATATGCGATGTTTTGCGAATAGAATCTACTGTAATCTTCTATCTGAACGGAGGCATAACCATGAATAACAGAGATCTGGCTTCACAGGCAGAAAAATATAAACAGGAAATGATGAAGCTCTACGGAAGAAGCACTTCCGCAGTCGAAGTCCGTCAGCCGACGACCGATAACACTACGACGACACAGCCGACAGGAAATGACTACAGTGAGGACGCTGAGCTTATACGGCATGAGGAAATGCTCAATGAAGAGCGTGAAAACCTACCTGCTGAAGAAATACAGTCCGAGCCTGCAGAAACTGTACCCATGCAGGATAATCCTCCAGAAACCGCTGAAACGCAGGAGGATATGCAGTCGGCTGAGGAGCGTTATCCCGACCCCGATTTGTCGGAGCTTCCCTCTGATATGCCGCCTGAGACTGCACCCGACCTGATGCTTACCCCTGAGGAAGCGGCTGACTTTTTCGGAAAGGGCACAGGCTTAATCACCGTAAATGTCCGTACAGGCGACGATTCCTCCCCCGTTGAGGGTGCTTCCGTAAAGGTTACGGGCAACCACAGCGGAAAAAGCTTTTTACTCGCATCTGCGGTGACGGATTCAAGCGGAATGACTCCCCCGTTTGAGCTGCCTGCCCCCGCAACCGAGCCGCTTCGCCCTCCCGGAAGCGGAGAAATGGTATACAGTATGTACGATATAAGCGTAACGGCAAAGGGGTTTTTCAACGTGCGGAGTGTTGACGTGCCTGTTTTCGATGGTATAACCTCGATGCAGAATTTCAGCATGATTCCCCTTCCCGTATATATGGACGAAAACTCCGAGACTATCATCAACTACAACAGCGAGCCTGTAATGTAACGAAAGGAGAACATTCATGCCGACAGGAGAACCCTATATCCCCGAAACCATAACGGTGCACTTAGGAAGTCCCGATTCAAATGCACCGAATGTTACAGTTGACTTTCCCACCTATGTGAAAAACGTAGCGTCAAGCGAAATCTACCCTACATGGCCCGAAAACTCCCTTCGTGCCAATATCTACGTTATCGTAAGCTTTGCCCTTAACCGAATCTACACGGAATGGTACCGCTCACGGGGCTATGATTTCGACATTACATCGTCAACTCAGTTTGACCAGAAATTCATAAACGGCCGTGAGATATTCGAGAATATCAGCCGTCTTGTTGACGAGCTTTTCAACGACTATGTAAGACGTCAGGGCAGTATTGAGCCGCTTTTCACCGCCTTCTGCAACGGTACAACCGCAACCTGCAGCGGACTTTCACAGTGGGGTACGGTAGGTCTTGCACAGGACGGTCTTACCCCCTATGAGATACTCCAGTACTACTACGGCGATGACATTGATATTGTGAGAAATGCACCCGTAAGGTCTGCCGCACCTTCATTTCCTGGAACAAACCTTGCACTCGGCGACGCAGGAAACGATATACGCACCATGCAGATTTACCTTAACAGAATTTCACGGAATTACCCTGCAATACCGAAAATCCCACAGATTGACGGTGTTTTCGGCGAGGCTACGGAAGAAGCTGTCAGGGAATTTCAGCGTATATTCAGCCTTAATCCAAGCGGTGTTATAGATAAGGCTACATGGTACAAAATTACCTATATTTTCACCAGCGTCAAGAAAATTGCAGAGCTTAACTCCGAAGGAATCAGCCTTGAGGATATTTCCCTCCAGTATTCTCAGGATATACGCTTCGGAATGCAGAGCGAGGAGGTGCGGATTCTCCAGTATTATCTTGCGGTTATAGGTGCATACTACACCGCAGTTTCTCCTGTAGATATTACAGGCTATTTCGGAGAAGAAACAGAGAAATCGGTGAGGTCCTTTCAGAGAGTATTCGGACTTCCTCAGACGGGAATTGTTGACCGTGCAACGTGGAATGACATAAATCGTGCTTATCTCGGCATCGTGGAGTCTGTGCCCTTCGACGAGTCGGTTGACGTTGCACTTTATCCCGGAATTGTACTTAAAGAGGGCATGACAAGCGACTATGTAAGAATTCTTCAGGAGTATCTTACCGTTATAAATTCAGCCTACCCGAATATACCTTCCGTAAACAATACAGGCTATTTCGGTCCCCTTACACGTCAGGCGGTAATCGCTTTCCAACGGCAATACGGACTTAATCCTACCGGATTGGTAAGCGGTCCGACATGGGATGCAATTGCGGGACTTTATTCCGATATACGCTTCGGCTTTGACAAGCGTCCCTATCAGAATCCCGGCTACACCATTGAATGAGAGGAGCGATAGCAATGGCATATACACCTGCACAGCGAAAGGAACATATAAGGGAAATCCAGCATTATCTCCACGCTATATCCTACTATGATACTCAGATACCGAGAATTATCCCCGACGGCATCTACGGAAAGGAAACTGCCGCCGCAGTAAGGGCTTTTCAGAGACGGTACGGACTTCCCGAAACAGGCAGCACAGACATGAGAACATGGGATAAAATCGTCAGCGTGTACAACAGCTTCGTCAACAATGACCCCGTTGCGTACAATATATTCCCCTCGCCCACCTTTGTTCTCGGTGAGGGCGACAGCGGACTGCTTGTTTATATCCTTCAGGCAATGCTTGACGATATAGGTATGAGCTACGACAATATGCACAGAGTTACCGTTGACGGACGCTACGGCAGAGAAACCTCAGATGCGGTTATGCGCTTTCAGCGCAGCGTGAATCTTCCGCAGACAGGCAGAGTGGATGCGCCTACGTGGAATATTCTTGCAAAGACCAGCGAGCATATTAATCGTGCAGGAGAATAATGGGGTTAATTTCCGATTCTGCCATGCAGCCAATAATAAAACACAGAATTCTGCAAGGGCGAACTGTGTTCGCCCGCATTTCAAATTGACTGTTTCTGTAAACTGCGGCAATCTTATAAAGAGATTGCCTTTTTGTTATTGCAGCAATCTATGTGACTTCCTCTCAGCTGCATATATTGACATTTTCTTGCCCCCAAATTATAATATAATCAGGGATTATAATTTTTCAGGGGGGTACTTTTATGTTCAGATTAAAATTAAACTGTCCCTTCGGCGGACACGGTCACAATGTATTCTGGATAGGTATTTTACTTGTTGCGATAAGTGTTTTTATGACCGTTTGCAATAACGGAAATATTATTGCCGCAGCTGTGATTCCTGCCCTGACCGTTCTTATCGGCGGATATTTATGGATAAACCGTATCACTCCACTTGACAGATATAATATGGATAAGGCAGAACTGCCCTTGTGGCGTCCGCTCACAGATGAAGAACGTGAGAAGGTTCTGAAAAAGAAGAGCTTTAATTTCATTCCGTACCTTATCTTGTTCGCAGCCTTGGCTGTATTCATGTTATCGCCTCCGAAGAATTCTTCGCAACCCAGAGTCCTTATGGACAAATACACGATGACAATAGCAATTTGTATCCTGATTGCCATAGCAGTAGTAATGATACTGGACTATATAAACCGTCTCATGTGGAAAAGTATTGACGATACCGCTGTATGTGCAGAGGTTCCCGTTTATCTTCATTTTTCTGTCGAACACCATAACAGGGAAAGCAGCTGGACTAATGATTACATAGTGATTTACCTTCCCGACGGCAAATATGTGCTCAGGAGCACACTTAAGGGAAGCCAGACTGTAAAGCTTGTCAGATACGCAGGTATGCTGACATATATTGAGGACAATGTGGATGAAGATGTTCTCAGATGGAGCAATTGACATAATGGAAAATTTATGCTACAATATTATGTTAGTATATAATTTCGACTTAAGGAGACATAAAAATGGTCTATAATGATATCCTGGAGGTAATCGGCCACACCCCGATTATCCGCCTTAACAGAATGGTTAAAAAGGGCAGTGCCGAAGTTCTTGTGAAGTTTGAGGGACTCAACGTAGGCGGCTCAATAAAAACACGTACCGCATACAATATGATTCTCGACGCAGAAAAAAGAGGTATTATCGATAAGGACACCATTATCGTTGAGCCTACAAGCGGAAATCAGGGAATCGGTCTTGCACTTATCGGTGCAGTAAGAGGCTACAAGACTATCATCATAATGCCCGATTCCGTAAGCGAGGAACGCAGAAAGCTCGTTCAGCACTACGGTGCGGAGGTTATGCTCATTCACGACGCAGGAAATATCGGCGACTGCATTGACGAGTGCCTGCAGACCGCACTCCGCCTTAAGGCTGAAAACCCTAAGGTTTACGTTCCTCAGCAGTTTGAAAACCGTGCAAATCCTATGGTTCACAAGCACCATACAGGTCTTGAAATCCTTGAACAGATAGGCGGCGAAATTCACGGCTTCTGTTCGGGAATCGGTACAGGCGGTACTATCAGCGGTATCGGAGAGGTGCTCAAGGCACTTTATCCGAACCTCGAAATATGGGCGGTTGAGCCTGAAAATGCGGCAATTCTTGCAGGCGGTACTATCGGCACTCACCTGCAGATGGGTATCGGCGACGGACTTATCCCCGCTAACCTCAACACCGACATTTACGATGATATTTACGTTGTTACCGACGAAGAAGCTATTCAGACCGCAAAGGATTTAGCACGTCTTGAAGGTATTATGTGCGGTATTTCCAGCGGCACCAATGTTGCGGCGGCACTGAAAATGGCTGAAAAGCTCGGTGAGGGCAAAACTGTTGTGACTATTCTCCCTGATACAGCAGAGCGATATTTCTCTACGCCATTGTTTCAGGACTGATTTTCATTATAATCTATAGGAACACAATAACTGTATTCATAAAAATGCGGCTTTTGATTTTTGTATCAAAGGCCGCTTTGTTTTGTTAAAACTAAGATAAACGACAAACAGTAACAGGTTTATATATAAAACAAAAAGCCCGAGAAGAACTCAAATCTTCTCAGGCTTTACCTGTAAATATTCGTTGCTGACAGTTTTTGCTATTTCTTGGGGAAAATAACAGTAACCGTAGTACCTTCATCCATGACACTGCTTAACTTTATTTCGGCATCATGAAGCTGGGCGGAATGCTTTACAATGGAAAGACCGAGTCCCGTACCGCCGACCTCCTTTGAACGCATCTTGTCCACACGATAGAAACGCTCAAAAATACGGTCGTGCTGGTCTTCGGGAATACCTATGCCCGTATCGCTGACGATAATCACAGCCTCGTTTTCACTGTCCTGCACTTCAACGGTAACCGAGCCGTTTTTTCTGTTATACTTTATCGCATTGTCGCAAAGATTATATATGATACCGCTGAGAAGCTGTGTAACACCTGTAATTTCTGCATGCTCTCCCTTCAGGGACATGGAAACTTCCGACGCAGTCGCCTCAGTTTCGAGAATATTAACGGTATTTTCAGCAAGAGTATACAAATCCACCCTTTCACGAAGCATATCCGAAGCACCCTCGTCAAGATGTGAAAGCTTGATAATATCGTCTACAAGGTAAATCATACGCTGAGCTTCGGAGTATATTCTCGCCGAAAAACGGCAAATATCATCGGGGTGCACCATACCGTTTTTCAGAAGCTCCGCATAGCCCGATATTGAATGAAGGGGAGTTTTCAGCTCATGTGAAACATTTGCTGTAAATTCACGTCTGAGACGCTCTACATAGTCTCTGTCATTGAAAAGCTCTTCACTGCTTGGTGTATCAGTGTGAATGTCATTTTTCCTTGTCATTTACCGTCCTCCAGTCTGTAGCCTACACCTCTTACGGTGCGGATATATTCTCCGCAGCTTCCGAGCTTTGTGCGGAGTGTACCTATATGAACGTCAACCGTACGTGTTTCGCCTACAAAATCAGCTCCCCACACGCTTGAAAGGAACTGCTCACGGGTAAATACACGTCCGGGATTTTCCATGAATTTTTTCAGCAGCTCATATTCCTTTAAGGTCAGCTGAATACGCATGCCGTCCGCAGTAACCTTATGCTCGTTGAGGTTAAGCTCAAGAGAGCCGATTTTAAGCAGTCTCGCAGGCTGCTCCTTAGGTGCGGTTCTTCGGAGCACCGCCTTTACACGGGAAATCATCTCCATCATGCCAAATGGCTTTGCAAGGTAGTCGTCCGCACCTGAATCAAGACCTATAACCTTGTCGTACTCGGTACCCTTTGCCGTAGCCATAATCACAGGCACGCTTACGGTTGAGCTATGGTTTCTCAGCTTTTTGAGTATGGTAATGCCGTCCTCACCCGGAAGCATAACGTCAAGCATTATAAGCTCGGGAATTTTCGCTGCAAGAGCCTCAAAAAGCTCCCTGCCGTCGGTAAATCCCTCTGCCTCGTAGCCCGAAGCCCTGAGGGTATAAATCATAAGGTCACGTACAGCCGAATCGTCCTCTACGCAGTAAATCATAATCCATCACCTTTCCTGTATATCATTTTACCCCCGAATGGGTAAAATCTGTTATCGTATTTATGTAAAATAAATGTAAAGTAGCGGGGAGCCCCCGCTGGCGTGCCACCCACCCCACATGCCTTTACGCTTAGGGAAATATTTTTGCCCTCCCTCAAGGGAGGGGGAGTACGGTTTGGGATTAATCTCGTTTTAAGGCAATACCGCACAGAGCTTGTGCGAAAGATACGCAGTCAGATTTTTCGTCAGATTGTACAGAAATTCCGCAGGCATACTGTCGTTTGTTAAGGGATTTCTGTGCAAGATGACGGGAAATATGCAAGTAGATTTCGTACAAAGCCGTCAGGCGGGCTTTGTGCGGTGTTGCCTTAAATCCATCGGCGGTAGCCGACATATATAATTCCGCATTAACCCAAAGCCACGCTTTACATTCAAATAATTGCATGCTATAATAATACATATTAATACTACCATATCTCAGACGATATGTAAAGAATAGAGCATGAAAATTTCCGGAATATTAACGATAGCAGGCAAAAGTGAGCTGAAATGATTATGAATGAAGAAATGATACGTCCCATTGCACACATACGGACAGATTTTACCGAAAAATTCGGTATACCGAGACAAAGCGGACGTGCGCCGTCCCTTGTGGGAAGAATAGTTTTTCTGCCAGAATACCGCATTCCCGATGCACTGAGAGAGCTTGAGGGCTTTTCCCATATATGGCTGATTTTTGATTTTTCCCTTGCACACAGAGAAAAATGGTCACCTACCGTCAGACCGCCGAGACTCGGAGGAAACCGCCGCATAGGTGTATTTGCGTCACGTTCCCCCTTCCGCCCCAATCATCTCGGACTTTCCTCCGTCCGCCTCGAACGCATTGAACATACGGAAAACGAGGGAGACGTGCTTATTGTATCGGGTGCAGACCTTCTTGACATGACGCCCATATACGATATAAAGCCCTATCTTCCGAATATTGACTGCCATGAGGACGCAAGAGGAGGCTATGCGGACGAGGTTCACGATTACCGTCTGAATGTGGATTTCCCCGAAAAGCTTCTGAACATGCTTCCGCAGGATAAGCGTGCGGCGGCTGTGGAATGTCTTGCGGACGACCCCCGCCCCTCCTATCACGATGACCCGTGCAGAATGTACGGCATGAGCTTTGCAGATTTTGACATTAAGTTTACTGTCAGCGGCGGTGTTCTTACGGTTGCGGAGGTTGTGAAGCGTTAAAAATTTATATCATGCAAACCGACAAAATTATTTGTGTGCCTTACACAAAATGCAAAAAAATCTATTGACAGAATGCCCGAAAAAGTATATAATAATTATGTTGTATTTATTTGCAGAAATATTACTATGGCAGTATATGCAGCTTTGTTTTAAATCATTGCAGACGTGCAGCGGCGGAATATGATAGCTGTGCGCGCTTTTTATATGATATAAACAAACCGGGACAGGGTTTGTCCCATACCAAGTTTCAGGGAAGGTTTTTACCGCCCTTACTGATATATTATATTTCAAAAATGAATAAAATAATGCGGCATTTACCGCCTTTTTTAGTAGTAATAGTTTTAGGATACAAACTTTAAAATTATTTGAAAAGGAGGTAATGCACTGTATGGATTTGATTTTAGCAATAGTCCTGATAATTGTCGCACTGGCAATAGGTGCGGCGGCTGCCGGCTTCATCTTCTATAAAAAAGGTGTTGATGAAGGTATCGAGCGCCGCAAGCAGCAGGCTGAATCCATGATCGGTTCTGCCGAAAAGGAAGCAGAGCGTATTCGTGACGCCGCAGACAAGGATGCTGAGAGCAAGAAAAAATCAGCCCTCATCGAAGCTAAGGACGAAATACATAAGCTCCGTTCGGAAGCCGATAAGGAAATCAAGGACCGCAGAGCAGAGCTGTCACGTCAGGAAAGACGCGTTCAGCAGAAAGAAGAAAATCTCGATAAGAAAAACGATAATCTCGAAAAAAAGGACGAGCTTCTCAACCAGAAGATAAAGTCCGCAGATGAAAAACTCAAGGAAGCCGAAACCATCAAGAAAAGTCAGATGGATATCCTCGAAAGAATCTCGGAATTCACAAAGGATCAGGCTAAGGAGTATATTCTCTCAAAACTCGAGGACGACCTCGTTCATGAAAAGGCTGTCAAGGTTTCTGCCTATGAACAGCAGATCAAGGACGAATGTCAGGAAAAGGCAAGAAACTACGTCGCTCTGGCTATCGCAAAGGTTGCCGCAGACCAGGTTTCAGAAGCCGCTGTTTCAGTTGTTCCCCTCCCTAATGACGAAATGAAGGGAAGAATTATCGGCCGTGAGGGTCGTAATATCAGAACACTCGAAACTCTTACAGGTGTTGACCTTATTATCGACGACACACCTGAGGCTATCACTCTTTCCTGCTTCGATCAGGTAAGACGTGAGGTTGCAAGAATTGCCCTCGAAAAGCTTATCGCTGACGGACGCATTCACCCGACACGTATCGAAGAAATGGTTGATAAGGCTCGCCGTGAGGTTGAGTATCGTATCAAGCAGGAGGGTGAGCGTGCAGTAATCGAGACTAATGTTCACGGAATCAACCATGAGCTTATCAAGCTCATCGGCCGACTCAGATTCCGTACAAGCTATCGCCAGAATGTCCTCGACCACTCAATCGAGGTTGCTCAGCTCGCAGGCGTGCTCGCCTCAGAGCTCGGCGTTGACGCCAATATGGCAAGACGTGCAGGTCTTCTCCACGATATCGGTAAGGCTCTTACTTCCGAAATCGAAGGCTCACACGTTCAGATCGGTGTTGACGTATGTAAAAAGTACAACGAAAATCAGCATATCATCCACGCTGTCGAGGCTCACCACAACGACGTTGAGCCTAAAACGGTTATTGCCTGCATAGTTCAGGCTGCCGACGCTATCTCCGCTGCAAGACCTGCCGCAAGAAGCGAAAACTACGAAAGCTATATCAAGCGTCTCCAGAAGCTTGAAGAAATCTGCAACTCCTACGAAGGCGTTGAGAAGTGCTTTGCTGTTCAGGCAGGACGTGAGGTCAGAATTATGGTTGTTCCGGAGGTCATCAACGACGAGAAGATGGTTCTCGTTGCAAGGCAGATTGCCCAGCAGATTGAAACCGAGATGGATTATCCCGGTCAGATCAAGGTCAATCTCATCCGTGAAAGCAGAGTTTCGGACTACGCAAAATAATGCGGATATACTGCGGACGGTTTTACGTCCGCAGTTTTCTTTTATGAAGAAAGGTAAAACGCTATGGCAAAAACTATATTCAACACATCAGAAAAATCAAATTTTATCCTCAACCTTACTGAGGAAAAATACTCCTCAATGGCTTCGAAAGCACTTGCGGCGGCTTGTGTGCTTGTATCGCTGTTTACGATTCCCGTTGAACTGCTCAATACGCTTACTTACTCCTTTGTTACAGCCGGACTTGCTGTCGGAGGAGTACTCTGCATGATTCTCATGCTGATTGCATTCATAAAGAAATACGTGAGCAAAAAGCTGCTTATTCCCGTTTGTGCGTTCGGCTTCATGCTGATATGGGGTGCGGTTTCTCTTGCGGATTCCTACTCATTTCAGCTTGGCTTCTACGGCATGGAGGGCAGGGGCGAAGGACTCCTTGCACTGATTTTCTACTTCTGCTTCTTCGTTACAGGCCTTACACTGAAAACGGAAAATTCCGTGAAAACGCTTATTACCGCCGTTATCGCAACAGGACTGCTTAACTCGGTCTGGGGTATTGTGCAGGTATTTACAGGCATGGGCAGCTATAAGCACCTTTCACTTACCTTACAGCCCAATGCCGCTTCGGGACTTGTTCACTCCCCTATTTTCCTTGCAATGCTTCTGACGCTTTCACTTGCCGCCGCTGTTATCGGTGCGGTTATGAGCGATAATAAGATTTACCGCTTATTCTGCATCATCAGCAGCTGTATTTTCTCATTCACCATTATATTCACCTACTCGCTTATGGGTATCGTGGGAATTGCACTTGCGGTTGTCATCACTGTTCTTGCTGTATTCATTGCAAAGGCTCCTAAGGCGCGTCTTGCGACAGCTTCGGCAGTTATACTCCCCGCACTTGCGGCATTTATCCTTTCAGCTGCAGGACTTATCGGCGACGGCTCGGGCTATGGTCTTTACGACGGACGTATTATGTGGCGTGACTCCTACAACAGAATCTCTGCAAGCGGTCTTTATGATACAGACAAGATGAACCCCGACAGTCTCTCGGAAACCTATTCCTGTATTTACGGTGAAACTCTTGATATTATCGGTGATTTCCCTCTTACAGGTGCAGGTCCCGACCAGCTTGTTTTCCCTCAGCTTTATTCAAGCGTGAATATTGAGGAAAACGTGGGTACATTTGATAAGTGCTACAACGAGTATCTCAACACCGCCGCATCTAAGGGTGTACCTTCTGCAATTGCACTTGTTGTACTTGTGGTATCACTGATTGCCATTGCTTTCAGGGGTGTGCGTGAGGAAAACGGCAGCTTCACAAGAGTATGCACCTTCTTCATGCTTGCTGTCGGTGCTGCTTTGTACCTTATCGGATGCAGCAGTATCGGTGTTGCTCCGGTATTCTGGGCTGCGGCAGGTGCTTCATGCTCTTACATAAAAACTGCTGTGACAAAGGCTCAGAGCAATAAGCATAAGAAGGTTTATGGCAACTAACAAAAAAACAGCGTTAAAAAACGTGAATTTTTTAAAAAACACTTGATTTTTTCTGAAAATATGCTAAAATAATATTAACGAGGGAGTTCCCTCAAATACTTAATGGAGGTACACTGATATGGCATACAAAATTACTGACGATTGCATCAGCTGTGGTGCTTGCGAGGCTGAGTGCCCTGTAAACGCTATCGCTGCAGGTGATGACAAGTACGTTATCGACGCTGACGCTTGCGTAGAGTGCGGCGCTTGTGCAGGTGTTTGTCCTGTTTCAGCTCCTGTTGCTGAATAATTACATTTTTGCTTTTTAAGCACTCCCTTTTTCGGGAGTGCTTTTTTCTTTATGAGGAGACTGAAATAATTCGGAATTGAAGGTGTCTGCTGTCACCGACATATTAAAAAATGTACGTGAAAATTCGGACAGCCGCAAGGGCTGTCACTACAAATTGCACTCGCAGAAAATATCATTTAAATTGCTACAAGCCGGGAAGGGACTGTCTTGTAGGGGCGACCCTTGCGGTCGACCGATTCGGTATCGTTATTTCAGTTTTTCCTACAGACTCTGTATAGCATTACAGAAATCACGGGCGAACACAGTTCGCCCCTGCAAACTCTCCCCCATCCCTTGAGAGAGGGTAGTAATACTAATCCCCATAACTCCTATAGACATAGGAGTTATGGGGAAACGCCTGCAAAGCAGGCTACAATTGGCTATGCCAATTGCCGTCTCATACAATCCTCTGAATTTCAGTAGACTTTGTCTACTGAAATTCAGAGGATTGGTATAATACTTGGCTTTTCGAAAATTATGGCGGGAGGGTGGCACGCAGCGGGGGCTCCCCGCTTCCGCTTAAAAAAATCCTTGACACACGCCATAAAAGGTGATATAATGTATAGTAATAATCAAGCAAATGCCATGACGAAGAGAAGTAACAAGGGAGCTCACTCAAAGTGAGTGCGGGAGAGTGAAAACCGTGCAGCAGAGCCTTTGCGAATAACACTTCCGAGCAGCAAACCGAAAGCGGACGGATAAACGCACAAACTGCGGTAAATCCTAAGTCAGTAGGGGCGACGTGAACCGTGCGTTAGACGGAAACGCTTTTTCGAGCGTAAGAGACCGCTTGTGCGGTAATTTAGGTGGCACCACGGAACCTGCTCCGTCCTATTTTTATAGGGCAGGAGCTTTTTTATTTATATTATTTATGAGAAAGGAATTTGTTATCATGAAACACATTGACATCAAAAAGGTTTTCAGCACTCCCGATTATATCGGAAATGAAGTTACCGTCTGCGGATGGGTAAGAACTGCAAGAAACTCCAAGAACGTTGCTTTTATCGAGCTTAACGACGGCACATCCCTGAAGCATATCCAGATTGTTGTTGAAAAGGAAAATAACCCCGACTACAAGGAACCGAGAGTAGGTACTTCCCTCAAGGTTACAGGTAAGGTTGCAGAGGGCAGAAACAATACTGTTGAAATCTGCACCGTTCCCGAAAACATTACAATTCTCGGTGACTGTCCTTCCGACTATCCCCTCCAGAAGAAGGGCCATACACTTGAATTTCTCCGTACCATGCCCCACCTCAGAGGCAGAACAAATACCTTCAATGCAGTTCAGAGAGTTCGTTCCGTAATGGCGGCTGCTATTCACGAGTACTTCCAGAAGAACAACTACGTTTACATCAACACTCCCCTTATCACAGGCAGTGACTGTGAGGGTGCAGGTGAGATGTTCCAGGTAACAACTATCGGATACTCAACCGATTACAAGAATGAACAGGACTACTACGCAGACGATTTCTTCGGCAAGAAGGCAGGACTTTCCGTTTCAGGTCAGCTTGAGGGCGAGGTTGCTGCTATGGCAATGGGTAAGATTTACACCTTCGGTCCAAGCTTCCGTGCGGAGAATTCAAACACTCCCAAGCACCTTGCTGAATTCTGGCACGTTGAGCCTGAGGTTGCTTTTGCTGAGCTTCCCGACATTATCGAAATTGCAGAGGATATGATTAAAACCGTTATCCGCAAGGTTCTCGATACATGTCCTGACGATATGAAGTTCTTTGACGCACACTTCGAAAAGGGACTTATTGCACGTCTTGAAGAGCTTATCTCCCACGACTTCGCAACAGTTACCTATACAGAGGCTATCAAGCTTCTTCAGGAATCGGGCGAAAAATTCGTATACCCCGTAGAATGGGGCTGTGACCTCCAGACTGAGCACGAGAGATACATCTCAGAAAAGGTGTTCAAGAAGGCTGTTTTCGTTACAGATTATCCTAAGGAAATCAAGTCCTTCTACATGAAGCAGAATGCTGACGGCAAAACCGTTGCCGCTGTTGACCTCCTTGTACCCGGTGTAGGTGAAATCATCGGCGGAAGTGAGCGTGAGGCTGACTACGATAAGCTTGTTGCGGCTATGAACGAGCGTAACATGAACCTTGACCTCTACACAGACTACCTCGACCTCAGAAAATACGGAAGCGTACCTCACGGCGGCTTCGGTCTCGGCTTTGAGCGTCTTATCATGTATGTAACAGGCGTTTCTAATATCCGTGACGTTATCCTTTATCCGAGAACAGTTGGTTCTATCAGATAAAAATGCCCTTTGTGATAATATGGCTATTCTGATACAGTAATTATTCAGGGGCGAACAATGTTCTTCCCTGCGGATTTTCCGGATTTATTCCGCATATAATCAAAATAACCCAATGAAAGGAATGATTACCATGTCAAAGACACTGTATATTCCCGACGGCTACGAGTCCGCTCTTACACTGAGAGAAACTCAGCATGCCATAAAATATATAAAGGACCTCTTTCAGCAGGCACTCTCCTTTGCTCTGACCCTTGACCGTGTTACCGCTCCCCTCCTTGTAAGAAAAGGCAGCGGTATCAACGATGACCTCAACGGCATTGAGCGTAAGGTTGAATTTTCCATTAAGGAAATCGACAACGACGGCGAGGTTGTTCAGTCGCTTGCAAAATGGAAGAGAATGGCTCTCTACCGCTACCGCTACAATCCCGGCGAGGGCATCTACACCGATATGAACGCTATCCGCCGTGACGATGATACCGACAATATTCATTCCATTTTCGTTGACCAGTGGGACTGGGAAAAGGTTATCACAAAAGAGGACCGCAATATAGAATTTCTAAAGGATACTGTCCGCTTTATCGTCAAGGCTATCGCCTATACAAAGCGTAAGGTGAGCCTGCGTTATCCTCAGCTTAAGGGACATATCTGCGATACACCGTTCTTTATTACTGCTCAGGAGCTTGAAGATATGTACCCCGATAAGTCCTCGAAGGAGCGTGAGCACCTTATTACAAAGGAACACGGTACTGTATTCATCATGCAGATTGGCGGAAAGCTTAAAAGCGGTGAGCCTCACGACGGCAGAGCTCCCGACTACGACGACTGGAGCCTCAACGGCGATCTGCTTTTCTGGGACGACGTTCTCGAAAGGTCATTGGAGGTTTCCTCAATGGGTATCCGTGTAGACGCTGATTCCCTTGCTTCTCAGCTTGCTGAGCGTAATGCTGAGGACAGAAAAAAATACGATTACCACCGTATGATTCTCGATGGCACACTCCCCCTTACTATCGGCGGAGGCATCGGTCAGTCAAGACTTTGCATGCTTCTTCTCGAAAAGGCTCACATCGGCGAGGTTCAGGTTTCTATCTGGCCTTCGGAAATGATGAAGGAGTGCGACGATAACGGAATTATGCTGCTGTAAAATATACCGCCCGAAAATTGCTTCGGGCGGTTTTTGCGTAATACTGTACCAAATGCACAAGTTCTTCTGTTTATATTCAGCAAAACGGCATATTGAAATAAATCGTTTAATATTGTATAATTAAATAGGAAATTATTTCCGAATCTATTTTAAAGGAGAATGAAAAATGACAAATGTAAAATCGCTGAAAAAAGCAGCGGCAGCAATCTTTGCAGCTGTTCTTTGCCTTTCAGCTGTGGTCTTTTCGGGCTTTCAGAATGTGATTCCCGATATGGCTCTGCAAGCTGAGGCCGCTGCGGCGGATGAGTACCTTACCGAATTCCTTAATTCGGGGTATGATAAAATGCACTATACCGTTTATGACGGTACAAACGAGAATAACACCTTCAACATGAGCGGAAGAACCTATTATCAGGGCTTTACTCTTCTCGGTACTGACTATCAGAACACTTATGTAAGCTTCAATGTTGAGGATATCAGTACGCTTTCCTTTGATTTAGGTCACCTTGACAGTCAGGGCGGTGCGGCTTCTTCAACTATCCAGGTATATCGTGACGGCGAATGGTGGCAGGACATTACAATCAATTCCACTGATTTTGTTACAAGAAAAACTTTTGATGTTTCATCTGTAAGTACACTGAAATTCTACATTGCTTCACAGTGCAGATACGGCTTCGGTGATGTTGAGATTGACGGAAATACCACCTCAACTCCTCACGTTGTACCTCTTTATGAGGACGCTGTTTCATTCATGAACGCAGGCTATGACTATATGAAGTATACCGTTTACAGTGACGCTGACGATAATACAAGCTTCAATATGAACGGAAGAACCTATAATCAGGGCTTTACTCTTATTGGCAACGATTATCAGAACACTTATGTATCATTCAACGTTGAAAACGTAAGCAAATTTTCATTTGATTTAGGTCACCTTGACAGTCAGGGCGGTGCAGCTTCTTCAACTATCAAGGTATATCGTGACGGTGAATGGTGGCAGGATATCGAAATCAATTCCGATGATATCATTACCACAAAAACCTTAGACGTTTCAAAAATCAGCACTATCAAGTTCTATATTGCATCACAGTGTAGATACGGCTTCGGTGATGTTCAGATTGATTCTATGGGTACAAGCTTACCTAATATTGTTCCTGAATATGCAGACGCAGTTGAATTCCTTGAAGCTGGCTATGATCGTATGCATTATACTGTTTATGACGGAAGCAACAGCAACACAAGCTTCAACATGAACGGAAGAACCTACTATCAGGGCTTTACTCTTCTTGGCACTGACTATCAGAATACTTATGTATCATTCAACGTTGAAAATGTAAGCAAGCTTTCCTTCGACTTAGGTCACCTTGACAGTAAGGGCGGTGCAGCTTCTTCAACTATCAAGGTTTACCGTGACGGCAAATGGTGGCAGGATATCGAAATCAATGCAGACGATATCGTTACAAGAAAAACTCTTGATGTTTCAAAAATCAAAACACTGAAATTCTACATTTCTTCTCAGTGCAGATACGGCTTCGGTGATGTTCAGATTGACGCTAAGGCTTCAACAGTACCTCATGTTGTTCCCAAGTATGCAGACGCTGTTGAATTCCTTGAAGCAGGCTATGACTATATGAAGTATACCGTTTATGACGGTTCAAACGAAAACACAAATTTCAATATGAATGGCAGAACCTACTATCAGGGATTTACTCTTCTCGGTACTGACTATCAGAACACTTATGTATCATTCAACGTTGAAAACGTAAGCAAGATTTCTTTCGACTTAGGTCACGTTGATGATCAGGGCGGCGATGCTTCCTCAACAATCAAGGTTTACCGTGACGGCAAATGGTGGCAGGATATTACAATCAATTCAGACGATGTTGTTACAAGAAAAACTCTTGACGTTTCAAAGAACAGTACACTGAAATTCTATATTTCTTCACAGTGCAGATACGGCTTCGGTGATGTTCAGATTGATACTAAGAAAACAAATATGCCTCATATCGTGCCTGATTATGAAGATTCCATTGAATTCCTTGAATCTGGATATGACAGCATGCAGTATACCGTTTATGACGGAAGCAACGAGTATAATTATTTCTCAATGAACGGAAAGAAGTATGACCAAGGCTTCACTCTTCGTGGTACTGACTATCGCAACACCTACGTATTCTTTAACGTTGAAAACGTTGACAGAATCACATTTACATTAGGACATATCGATGATGACGGCGGCAGCGACCAGACAATATGGATTGACATTGACGGCGAAACCTTCTACGGAATCGATACAAAAACTACAGATGTTGCTAAGAAGTATACACTCAGCCTTGAAGGTGCGTCAACTATGAAATTCTACATCAATTCACAGAGTCGCTACGGCTTCGTAAATATTGAACTCAACGACGATTACCTCAACAACAAGACTTACTCAGACACATCTAAAATCATCAATATCAACAAGATTCTCGAAGAAGAAGAATCTAAGGAAGAAGCAAAGAGCAATCTCGGCGACGTAAACGAGGACGGCACAGTTGACTCATCTGACGCTTCAAAGGTACTTGCTGCATACGCATCTGTAGCTACAGGCGGAAGTCTCGGTCTCACAGAAACACAGGAGCTCAACGCAGACGTTAACATGGACGGTGCAGTTGACTCTTCTGACGCTTCATCAATTCTCGGATTCTACGCTTTCACCGCAACAGGCGGCAAAGGCACAATGGCTGAATATATGGGCGTATAATAATAAAAATGACGGTTCACAATGAACCGTCATTTTTTATGCAATAACTGAATAAGGGGCGGATATTCTCAGATCCGCCCCGTAATTTTAAGCAAGCGAGTATTTCTTTGAGTAGGTTTCAAGCTCTGTCTTGAAGTCGGAGCTGCCTGTACGGAACTGCCTGAGTGATTCGTGGATATTCATTTTCGGCTTAGCCATGTCGATAACACAGCCTGCAATGTTTGAACAGTGGTCTGAGGTTCTTTCAAGATTTGTAAGAAGGTCTGACCACACAAAGCCTGCCTCGATAGAGCATTCACCCTTCTGGAGACGTGTGATATGGTTGTTTCTGAGAGTGTCCTTAAGTACGTCGATAACCTCTTCAAGCGGCTCAATCTTTGCGGCAGCACTGAGGTCATTGTCGATGAATGCCTTAAGCGAAAGATCAAGGATTTCCTCAACGGCAGATGTAATTACATCAAGCTCATGGGCAGCACTCTCGGTAAACCTGATTTCCTTATCACGGATTTCCTCAACCGATTCAAGAATATTTACACTGTGGTCGGAGATACGCTCAAAGTCACCGATAATCTTAAGAAGCTTGGCGGACTCAGAGCTGTCAGCGGCACTTATACGGCGTGTGCTGAGCTTTACAAGATATGTGCCGAGAATATCCTCATAGTGGTCGGTTCTGTTTTCGTCCTCACGGATTTTTTCTGCAATTTCAGCGGAGTAATTTTTGAGTGTACCCATACTGTCCTTAAGTGCATCAACCGCAACAGAAGCCATCTGTACCGCAAGCTTGTGGCTGCGTTCAAGAGCCATAGGAGGTGTTGCGAGAAGTCTTTCATCAAGCTCCGAAACAGCTTCTTCGGACTTATCGTCAGGAATAAGCTTAAGAACAAGCTTTTCAAGAAGTCCTGCCATAGGAAGAAGTATAAGCGTACAGAGCACATTAAAGAATGAGTGAGCAATAGCTATACCGAAAAGTGAAGCATTATCGTCGAGAATTGCAGGGCTGATAACCGCCTTTACAATACTGAATGCTGTAAGAAGGATCGCAGTACCGATAATATTGAACGAGAGATGAACAAGGGCTGTACGTCGTGCATTCTTGTTTGTGCCGATTGAAGAAAGAAGTGCTGTGATACATGTACCGATGTTCTGTCCCATGATAATCGGGATAGCCGCACCGTAGGAAACCTTTCCCGTGCTTGCGAGAGCCTGAAGAATACCGACGGAAGCCGAACTTGACTGAATAATTGCTGTAAGTACAGCACCTGCAAGAACACCGAGAACGGGATTCTTGAAGAGAATGAAAAGCTCTGCAAATGCAGGAACATCTCTGAGTCCCGAAACAGCGTCGGACATTGAGTCCATGCCGAACATAAGGGTTGCAAAGCCGAGAAGAATCATACCTGTATCGTTCTTCTTGCTGTCCTTGCAGAACATATAAAGCACAATACCCACAAGTGCAAGGATAGGTGTGAAGGATGTGGGCTTGAGCATCTTAACGAAAACATTATCACTTTCAATGCCGCTGAGACTGAGAATCCATGATGTTACGGTAGTACCGATATTTGCACCCATGATTACGTTGATAGCCTGTCTGAGCGTCATAAGTCCCGAGTTTACGAAGCCTACTACCATTACGGTTGTAGCTGATGAGCTCTGGATTACGGCAGTAACGCCGAGACCTGTAAGAAGTCCCGCAGCCCTGTTGGTGGTAAGCATTTCAAGGATTGACCTGAGCTTTGAGCCTGCACGTCTTTCGAGTGCCTGTCCCATAACATTCATACCGAAAAGGAACAGACAAAGTCCGCCGATCAGTGATAACGCATTAAAAATATCCATATAAAATTTCCTTTCGTTTTCAGCAGTACCCCATCTGCCTTTACAATCTTTTCATACCTTTCATATTCTATCAAACCAATATCAAATTTTAAATCAATGAAATGTAAAATCTATGTAAAATGGGGCGATTTCCGTTAATATGACGTTAAAATTTTCAGGGCATAAAAAATCCCCGTACAAATTGTACGGGGTTTAGTGCCTGTCTTATACAAAACAGATGACATTCTTATTCTCTAAACTCATTATACCACAAACCCACAGCTATGACAACACCCTCACTATTATAGTGAGGGTGTATTTGATATGAGCTTCACATCATATTGTAAAAGTCAGGCATTGTATTTTATTAAGAGATACCCTGTTTTATTTTATGTGACATCTAATGTCTCACATCCCATGATGTAAT
>SVNJ01000131.1 GCA_015066955.1 Ruminococcus sp.
CAGCAACTGAATTTTGTGTGCCAAAATCACTCAAAGAACAAGCTGAAATTGGGCAATATTTTACAAACCTCGACAACCTTATCACCCTTCATCAGCGTAAGCCGTTTCAACGAAAAATGGAGGTAAAATTTTATGTTAGACGATGTTAAACGCACAGATTTATTCTGTGATTACTACGAAAAATGGGTGAAGGTATATAAGGAAGGTGCTATCAGAAAGGTAACGCTCGATAAATACAATATGACCTTGTCTTGGCTAAGAAAGCTTGCTCCAAGTCTGATGCTCGGAAATCTGAACAGAATAGCTTATCAGCAGTTACTTAATGATTACGCTATTTATCACGAAAGGCAAACCACTATGGATTTTCATCATCAGCTTAAAGGCGCAATCCTTGACGCAGTTGATGAGGGGCTGATAGAGCGTGATCCGACAAGAAAGGCAATTATCAAAGGAAAAACGCCCTCCGCAAAGAAAATCAAGTATCTCAACCAGTTTGAATTGCATACGCTCCTGACATCCCTTGACTTAAAATCAGAAGTCAACTGGGATTGGTTTATACTTTTGGTCGCCAAGACTGGTATGCGTTTTTCTGAGGCTCTTGCACTAACACCACGAGATTTCGACTTTTCTCATCAAATGCTCTCAATTAGCAAGACCTGGGATTATAAAGGTGCCGGGGGATTTCTTCCCACAAAGAATAAGTCATCTGTAAGAAAAATACAGATTGATTGGCAGACAGTAATTCAGTTCTCTGAGCTTGTAAAAGGATTACCTGAAGATGAGCCTATTTTTGTAAGAGGTAAGGTTTATAATTCAACTGTAAATGACATTTTGAGTCGTCATTGCAAGGCTTTGAAGCTTTCCGAGATTTCTATTCACGGATTGAGGCACACTCACGCGTCTTTATTGCTATTTGCGGGTGTTTCAATAGCCAGTGTTGCTCGTAGATTAGGACACGCCAGTATGACAACCACACAAAAGACCTATTTACATATCATTCAGGAACTTGAAAATCAGGATGTGGATTTGGTAATGCGTTCTCTCTCAGGTTTAAGCTAACTTAATCATTAACGAAACGGCTTACGTTGATGAAGGGTGTTTAAGCAAGCGCTGTTTTCTCGTTTTTGAGAAAACAGCGTTTTTTATTCTCCCCATAAGATAGCAAAACTCACTAACTTCCTCTGGGTGATTTTATGCAATTCTACAAAGCTGCAAAAACCTACGCAAACAGACTTAAAAAATCAGCCGTTTTTGTAGGTACTTACGAAAGGGTATGAATGCTCTCTCGAAAATATCGAAAAACGGAGGAAGGAATTATGACAAGAAAGACAAAGCAGGAACTTATCGCTCAAATTGTTGCAATGCTCAACGCTGTAATCGAAGTTGAGAACGAACAGCAAATTACAGAGCAGAAATCATTTGCGCCTGTCGAAATGCTGACCGTCAAGGAATGCACTGAGGCTGTGAAAGGCTTATCCGAACACACCGTCCGTCAGCTTGTTGCACAGGAAAAGATACCGTTCATCAGAACGGGTCAGGGCAAGCGTGGTAAAATTCTCGTCAGCAGGGCTGGGCTGCTGGAATACTTGGGAGGTATTGCCTGATGGATTACAGAGAATATCAGAAAATGCTTGACCCTGCATATCTGAAAACCGTTTCGATGAACGAGATTTATGAAACCGTATTTGAAAGCAGGCCGCCTCTGATTGACGGTCTGCTGTATTCGGGAACATATCTTTTCGTCGGCGCACCGAAGCTGGGCAAAAGCTTCTTTATGGCACAGCTCGCATATCACATCAGTACGGGTATCCCTCTTTGGAATTACCCAGTCCGCAAAGGTACTGTTCTGTACCTTGCCCTTGAAGATGATTACCGACGATTACAGGAAAGAATGTACCGTATGTTTGGAACAGAAAGCACAGACAACCTTTTCTTTGCAACCTCTGCAAATCAGCTTGGCAAGGGGCTTGACGAACAGCTTCAGAGGTTTATCCGAGAACACCCCGACACAAGGCTGATAATTATTGATACTTTGCAAAAGGTACGTGAAGCAGGCGGAGATAATTACAGCTACGCCAACGACTATGAAATTATCACTCGGCTCAAGCATTTTGCAGACAGCTGTGGAATATGTCTGCTGCTTGTTCATCACACACGCAAGCAGCGTTCGGAGGATAATTTTGATATGATTTCGGGAACAAACGGCTTGCTCGGTGCGGCAGACGGCGCTTTTCTTCTTTACAAGGAAAAGAGGGTCGGCAATTCTGCCGTTCTTGAAATTTCGGGACGTGACCAGCAAGACCAGAAGCTGTATCTTATCCGCAACCCCGAAACATTATGCTGGGATTTGGAACGCACCGAAACCAAACTATGGAAAGAGCCTCCCGAACCTATACTTGAAGCAATCGCTGAAATTGTCAATGTAAATAATTCTCTGTGGGAAGGGTCGCCGACGCAGCTTGCCGAAATCCTTAAATCCGACATATCGCCTAATGCTCTCACAAGAAAGCTGAACGTAAATGCAGGTCGGCTGTACAACGAGTATGGCATTTCTTACACAAATAAGCATACTCACGGCGGACGTCTGATACGGCTTGCACACACCAAGCCGTGACGGTGTGCGACGGTTGCGACGATATTTATGACAGCGGGTGCGGTACCGAAAACACCGTCACATCGTCGCATATCGTCGCAGAATGCAGAGGGTATCCATCTGCTCACCTGCGGTCTGTGACCGCTTTTCAGAGGGGTCAAGAGGAACTGCTTGCCCACGGACTATTTGCCTGCAAAATAGTCCTAGTGGGTTAGTTAGAACTATTCCGCAGAATAAGTTTGCCCCTGAAAGATTCCCGAACAGAAAAAGGAGTGAAAAACATTGAGCTACGCAATTATCAGAAACGAAAATCACAAGATGAATGCCGTACCCCTCCTTGAACGTCACAACGAAAGGCTCAATCATAATTACAGCAATAAGGATATTGACCTATCACGCACATCTGAAAATTATCACCTTAAGAGGATACAGGCTGAAACTTATCGGCAGGAATTTGAGAGGATACGCACCCGACAGGAGTTGAAAGGCAACTTACGTCTGCACGGTGAGAAGCAAAGCACCATTCTCTGTGAGTTTGTAATCACATCGGATAAAGAATTTTTCGACAGGCTCGGCAAAGAGAGAACACAGCGGTTCTTTAAGGACGCTTACAATTTTGTAACGGCAAAGGTTGGCGGCGAGCAGTATGTTCTCTCTGCTGTGGTACATATGGACGAAGCCACTCCGCATATGCACGTCGCTTTCATTCCTGTCATCAACGGCAAGGACAGAAAGGGCAACCCCTGCAAGCGTATCAATTGCTCGGAGTTCTGGAAAGGTCGGGACAGCTATTCACGTCTGCAAGATGAATACTACGATTTCATTACCTCCCGCGGATACGACTTGGAGCGTGGCGAAAAAGGAAGCACCGCCGAGCATTTGTCCGTTGCGGAATACAAGCTGAAAAAGGTGGAAGAACAGCTTGCCGCAACAACAGAGCAGCTTGCAGAGATTAAGAATATCGAGGAAATCAAAGCCGCAAATCTTCCGCTGAACACAGTTGCTATCAAGAAGGACGATTTTGAAATGCTCTCCGCTGCGGCGAAAAAATATGTGAGTGCGAAAAAAGCTGAAACGGAAAATGTTCAGCTTAAAGCGGAGTGTCTTTCTTTGAGAAATGAGAATGAAAGTTTGAAATCAGAGAGGGACAACCTATCGGGTAAGCTTCATCAACTTGAGTATGAGTATGGCAGGTTTTATGAAACCGTTGCAGATGATATTGATTTCGCAGAGGAAAACAAGAAACTGAAAAAGGAAACTGAGGTTATTTCCTCGCAGGTGCATATATTGACAAATGATGTGATGTGTTTAAAACAGGAACGGTATCAGCTTGAAAAGCGCATTGAGGACAAGGAAAAAGAACTTACCCAGACCAAATCTTTACTGAAAGCCTTACAAGAGAAGTTCGACAGGGTTATGGAGTTTATCAGAAATCACAGACTGAAAGAAAAGCTGGAGGAATTCCTGAAGCCTGTTGTTAATCATAAATCAAGATAAATATTTTATGGCGTGCCTTTACGCTTCTTGACTTTACAGCGCGAAAGTGGTATAATTAGGGTGTAGAGGTATGCCATAATAATTGAACGTAGGAGGACTTGATTATATGGCAAATATTATCGCTAATAAGAATAAAAACGGCGAAATCATTTCGTATCGTATCCGTGTTTCTCTCGG
>SVNJ01000132.1 GCA_015066955.1 Ruminococcus sp.
AAGTCTGCTTGATTATGCCCATTCTGCGGACTTTTCTCCCGTTAATGAAGTAAGTATGGAGAAGCTTTCGCTGTAAGGTTTCACCTAACTTTCATTGTATATACATAATATGTTTTAACAAGCAATATTTCTGCAAAATAGTGGAATTTCTGTGCGGAAAAGGCTGTAAAACGGCAGAAATTATATTGAAATAAGCATAAAAGCTCCCGATTCCGACAAAGGGAGCTTTTTTTGTGTGAAAAACGATTATTTTTTCGTTTGACTTTTTTATTTTTTCTGTTATAATTATAATAATGTTATATGTTTATGCAGAAAGGAAGATGTCTGATGAATGAAAAGGATTTTTACACCAAAACGTTTGAATATCTCCCCGCAATTACCAATAAGGTAATGGAAAGTGAATCGTTTCAGGAGAAAATGGCACGTACCTTTACCGATTTTCTTGAGCTTCAGCATCTTTATGACTCTGCAATCGAGGTTGTGAAAACGTATCTTGGAATACTCGACAGCGAATTCAGCGTGAAGTTTCAGAGAAATCCCATACATAATATTGAAAGCCGTCTGAAGTCGCCCCAATCCATAATAGGAAAGCTTCAGAAAAAGGGACTGCCTATAACTACCGAAGCGGCAAGGAATAACCTTCTTGATATGGCAGGAATACGTGTAACATGCTGTTACATAAGCGATATTTACGCTATTGCCGATTTGCTGAGCAGACGTGACGATTTTGAGATTATAAAGCAGAAGGACTATATTATTAACCCAAAGCCAAGCGGCTACAGAAGCTATCATATGATTATAAATGTGCCTGTGCACCTTGCAACGAAAAAGACCTATGCTCCCGTTGAGATACAGATAAGGACTATTGCTATGGACTTCTGGGCAAGCCTTGAGCATCAGCTTAAGTATAAGACCTCAAATGAAATCCCCCCCGAGCTTTCTGAGGAGCTTCGTGACTGTGCGGATAAAATTGCCGAGACCGATATACAGATGCAGAAAATCTTTGCTCAGCTTAATGACTATTAATTAATTTCAGGGCGACCGTTATGGTTGCCTTTTTGTTTTTATTCAACCTTTTTGCATTGAGGAAAAGAATAGAAAAGTGCCTACTGCATCTACTACACGGAAGATTACGCAGTACATCCAAATTGTAGGGGCGGATGCCCACATCCGCCCGACGGTTTACCGTAATGCTTTAATGACGGCTCGATGTAGGCATCGACCCCTACAATATTCAATCCGTCTCCGAAGAAGACATACCCAATGCGAATTCCGAATTCAACTAACTCCGTACATCGCCAAAATGCTACAAAAAATTATAAAACCTCCTACATTTACCCCGTTCCCATAGGTCGGATTTTATGCTACAATGTAACCACAGCAAAAAATGGCTGAAAGGAGGATTTATATGTTCGGCATAATGAGAAAAATCAGCAGAGAGGTACGGGACAGGACGGTCTACATGGAGGTTTACGGCGATAACAAGATAGCCTATCGGGTAGTAAGCGGAAGAATCGACCTTTTCGGCGATGAGGTCAATACATACGGCATTGAAGCAGAGGACTATACAAGCGGTGAAAAGGAGGGTATTCCCGATTTTTCGAGGAATATCGAGGATGCTGTAGATTTTGCGGAAATGCTTATAAGCGGAAGGGTAAGTCCGAAGCAGATGTACAATAAAGCACTTAATTATCTTTGCGTTTCAATTTAGGTATGGACAAAATTTATTTTTTATGGTAGAATATAGAAAATAAATTTTAAATGTCGCTTCACGGTCATTTCGTGGACGATAAGAACAGAAGGAGATAATCATGGCAGAGCTTAAATTTGAAATCACAGAAAAAATCGGCGTTATCGCAGAAAACGCAAAGGGCTGGACTAAGGAAATCAACCTTGTAAGCTGGAACGAGAAGGAGCCTAAATACGATATCAGAGAGTGGTCACCCGACCATTCAAGAATGGGTAAGGGCGTAACTCTCACAGCAGATGAGCTTGCTTCCCTTAAGGATATTCTTGCGGATATTGACCTTGATTCATTTGAATAATAATGAAGAAAGCTCCCGATTATGGGAGCTTTTTTACGCTTATTTTACACATTTATGGAAATGGTTTTACCCGTTTTCTTGTAAGCTTCGGTTTGTACACCGCACTTCTCAAAAAGAATCTGAGAAGCCTTTACACCGTCGGTATCGGCATACTTGTTGTCGTAGTATACCACTCTCTTGATACCGCTCTGAATAATAGCCTTTGCACACTCATTGCAGGGAAAAAGGGTAACATAAAGTGTACAGCCGCAGAGGTTGCCTATATTGCTGTTAAGGATAGCATTAAGCTCAGCATGACAGACAAAGGGGTATTTTGTATCGAGAGCGGAGTCGGCGGAACGTTCCCAGGGCATATCGTCATCACAGCAGCCTGTAGGCATGCCGTTGTAGCCTACGGAGACAATTTTCTTATCGCTGTTTACGATACATGCACCAACCTGAGTAGAATTATCCTTGCTTCTTTCGGCTGAGAGAATAGCGATACCCATGAAGTATTCGTCCCAGTTTATGTAATCGGTTCTTTTCATTTTGCACCTCACAAAAAGTATGTCGTTAATGGTATTATACAGGGAAAAGGGGGTTATGTCAAGGGGATAGATTAAAGCGTAAAGACCTCCCGATTATGGGAGGTCTCATTCTGTCAAAAAATATCGATAAGCAGACAGGTCACGCTGTGCCCCGACTATTCAAGTACAGGGATAACAGCCATAGCACCGAGCTTTTCAGCTTCAGCCTGAGCCTGAGCAAAGGTAAGTTCACTTTCGGAAATGAACGAAATACCGTTATCTGACGCAGTCTGCTCTTTTGCGGAAACCTGAGCGTCAGCAGGCACTCTGAAATACCATTTTGCCTTGAAATTATCAATGCAGTCAATAAAGCTGTCGTCCTCAGCGGACTCCCATGACTGGGAGAATACCGTAACCTTATGCTTTACGGAGTCAATAACGTCACCGAGAACAGCACTTGCTGTAGGAAGCTTTCCGGCACCTCTTCCGTAGAACATAGCCTTGTCAAAGCCATCTCCGTTAACAACAACGGCGTTGAAAACGTCGCTTACATTTGAAATAATGTCGGCATGAGGAGTAAGCATAGGCATTACAGCAGGTAAAATCTTATCGTTTTCCTGCTTCTTTACGGAAGCGATAAGCTTGATTGAATAGCCCATATTATCGGCAATCTGAACGTCTGCAAGGTCAATTCCCGAAATACCCTTTGTATAAACGCTCTTAGGGTAAACATGCTTGCCGAAAACAAGGGAAGAAATGATACAGATTTTTCTGCATGCGTCATGGCCTTCGATATCGGCAGTAGGGTCTTTTTCGGCATAGCCAAGCTGCTGAGCAAGGCTGAGAGCCTCGTCAAACGGCATATTATCGTTGTACATCTTTGTAAGGATGAAGTTTGTTGTACCGTTGAGAATACCTGCACACTCTGTAATATCGTTTCCTGCAAGGCACTTATGAAGGGGTCTGATAATCGGAATAGCACCGCCTACGCTTGCCTCGAAGAAGAAGTTGCAGTTCTTTTCCTTTGCGATTTTAAGGAGAATATCGCCTTTTTCAGCAACAAGCTCCTTATTTGAGGTTGAAACGCTCTTGCCCTTTTCAAGGCAAGCCTTAACGAAGGTGAAGGCAGGCTCAAGACCGCCCATACACTCTGCAACAGCAGTAACCTCGTCATCGTTGAGAATATCATTGAAATCCTTTGTAAACTTGTCCGCATAAGGTGAATCGGGGAACTCTCTGAGGTCGAGAATGTACTTAACTTCCATCTCTGTACCTGCTTTTTTCTCGATGCTCTCCTTATTTTTATAGAACAGCTCGACAACACCCGAGCCGACAACACCATGACCTAAAACTGCAAATTTAACTGACATAAAAAGAAAACCTCCGGATATTACTCGGCGGAGAGGACTTTCACCTCTAAAACTCCGTCAAGCTTTGAAATTTGATTAAGTGCAGAAAGCTCGTCCTCCGATTCGCCTGTAAGTCTCAGCGAAATGTTTACGGTTGCCGCACCGTCTACGGGAATACTCTGATTCACCGTAAGAAAATTGGCATTAAGCTCATGAAGAAAAACAAGCGCACCTGAAAGTGCACCGGGCTGGTCGTGAAGCAGGAGATAGAGATTGACTATCCTGCGGGAGAAAAGCTCCTCATAGGAGAA
>SVNJ01000016.1 GCA_015066955.1 Ruminococcus sp.
CGCCGTGAAAGGGCGATGTCTTAACCTCTTGACCAACGGGCCGATATGGTAGCGGCAGTAGGATTCGAACCAACGACCAATCGGGTATGAACCGAGTACTCTAGCCAACTGAGCTATGCCGCCATTTAAGCCGCTAACTTTCATCTGCGACTTAATTATTATATACCATAACCGAAAAAAAGTCAAGTACTTTTCAGCGATACAATTTTTTTCTACTTTTTTTACAACCAATAGCTATTATTACGGGCGTAAAATATACAAATTTCTCAATCACTTTTTATCTTTCTGTTTAAATACTGCTGCAGCAATCAGTCCGAAAAGTATTGCTGCCGTTATTCCACCTGCGGCAGAAGTCAGTCCTCCTGTAAAAACACCGAGAAAACCATCCTCTGCGACTGATTTCCTTATACCCTCTGCAAGCAGATGTCCGAAACCTGTAAGGGGCACTGTTGCACCTGCACCTGCAAATTCTGCAATCGGCTTATAAATTCCAACCGCCGATAAAACAACTCCCGCAACTACATAACCTGTAAGAATACGTGCAGGAGTCAGCTTTGTGTAATCAATAAGCAGCTGTCCTGCTGCACAGATTATTCCACCTACTATAAAAGCTTTTAATATATCAAGAAACATAGCATTACCCCTTTCTTAAGTGAACAAGATGTGATATTGTCGGTATAGACTCACCCTGCTGCAGTGACATAGGTGACATAAGTGCACCCGTTGCGGCAAATAATATATTCTTTGCCTTTCCGCTTACAAGCTGAGGGAGAAAATATCCGCAGAGCACACTTCCGCTGCATCCGCATCCCGAGCCTCCGCAGTGAGTATCCTGCTCATCGGGGTCAAATATCATAGCACCGCAGTCTCTGTGCTGCTGAGAAATATCTATCCCCTGCTTCAGAAGAAATTCAACTGCAAGCTTGCTTCCGACAATACCCAGATCTCCCGTTACGATATAATCAAAATCCTCAGGCTTTAAGGATGTAGCTTCAAGGTAACGCTTTATAGTTTCTGCCGCCGCAGGTGCCATTGCACTTCCCATATTATTTATATCACTGATTCCCATATCAGTGATTTTTCCCACGCAGCCTCCGACTATTTCAATCTCTCCCTTTTCCCGGGAAATTACAGCCGCTCCCGAAGCAGTACATGTCCACTGTGAAGTAGGGGTACGCTGTCCACCATATGATAGAGGAAAACGGAATTGTCTCTCTGCGGTTGAAAAATGAGAGGATGTCACCGCAGCCGCACGGTTTACTGCCTTGCTGTCGGTGATTACGGTTGACAGAAGAAGTCCCTCTGCCATTGTTGAGCATGCACCGTAAAGTCCGAGAAAAGGTATTTCAAGCTCTCTCAGACCGTAAGCTGACCCTATACACTGATTTATAAGATCACCTGAAAATATTGTGTCTATATCCTCTTTTACAAGTCCGCTTTTTTTAATTGCAAGACTCACAGCTTCAAGCTGAAAATGACTTTCCGCCTTTTCCCATGTATCTTTTCCGAAATGACTGTCCTCAATAACCTCATCGAAGTATTCTCCCAAAGGACCCTTTCCTTCCTTAGGTCCGACTACTGCGGCAAAGCCTTCGATTTTAGGGCTGTTTTCCGTCAGAAAAACTCCCCTTTCTATTCTTTTTGCCATAATATTTTCTCCTTGAAATTCATTTTTATTATGGTGTCACCTTTTCATTTTCTTATACAGGGAAAAATTTTGAAAACACAAATCTGCTCAAATTCATATAATAATCAGGGTCGCCATGTTTAAAATCCGTTTAAGCGGTAATAATATCTATGAAGTTGATTGACTAAAAACAGGGTACCCGAGAATTTTATAATTTAGGAGCAGAATCTTATGTCAGTAAAAAGGGGAGAAATTTATTACGCTGACCTGAGTCCCGTTGTGGGTTCAGAGCAAGGTGGAATCAGACCTGTACTTATAGTTCAGAACGATGTCGGCAACAAGCACAGTCCTACAGTGATTGCCGCCGCAATTACAAGTCAGCGTGATAAATCGAGACTGCCTACTCATATTGAAGTAAGGGCAGACAAATGCGGACTTGCAAAGGACAGTATCGTACTGCTTGAGCAAATCCGCACCATTGATAAAAAGCGTCTCAAGGACAAAATGGGTGAGCTTGACCTGAATTCCATGAATAAGGTAAATACAGCTCTTTCCATTAGTTTTGGTCTTGAGATTTGAAATAGTTATGGGCGGACAAAAGTCCGCCCTGTTTTAATTTTATAAACAGCAAAGAATTAAAGTAACCAATTTTCATTCTATCCCTTTACCGCTTACCTGCCAGCCGTTGCGTTACAACCGCTCGGCTGACTGCTTTTTACAGTTTTTATGATTTAAAAATAATTCCCACAACAGGTATTGCCGCACTCAAACCTACCGCCGCAAGCAATTGCTCCGAATTAAGCGGTACAGTCTGAAATACCCCTTGCAGCTCAGGTATCAGAACTGCCGCCGCAAGTGCTCCGAATGAAACAATAACCGCAAGAATGAGTTTCATATTCGAAAAAAGATTAATTCTGAATATCGATTTTGTTTCTGATTTGCACTCAAATACATGTATAAGCTGTGACATTACAAGCGTTATAAGTGCGGCTGTACGTCCTGCTTCGACAGTACCGCCAAGATGAAGAGTTGCAGTAAATGATGCAAGGGTTGCCATACCGATAAGCACTCCCCTGAATATAATCTTTGTCATAAGTCCGCCTGCAAAAAATCCTTCTGTAGATTTTCTCGGCGGCTTTGTCATTATATCCTTGTCGGGCGGTTCAAGTCCGAGTGCAATTGCAGGAAGTCCGTCTGTAACAAGGTTCACCAGAAGAAGCTGTACGGGAAGCATAACTATAGGCATACCCATTAGTATTCCCACAAACATTGTGAGTACCTCTCCGATATTGCAGGAAAGAAGATAGCGCACAAATTTTCTGATATTTGAATATACGCATCTTCCCTGTTCAACCGCATTTACAAGCGTCGCAAGATTATCGTCAAGAAGTATAACGTCAGCCGCCTGTTTTGTTACATCAGTACCAGTAACACCCATTGCAACTCCTACGTCTGCCTCTTTTATTGCAGGTGCGTCATTTACTCCGTCACCCGTCATTGTTACAATTTCGCCTTTACGCTTGAAGCTTCTTACTATTCTCAGCTTATGTACAGGCTCGACTCTCGCGAAAACGGTATACTTATCAATTACCCTGTCAAGCTCATCATCACTCATTCTGTCAAGCTCTGCACCTGTCATAGCCTTTCCGCCCTTGAGAAGTCCAGCCTTTTTCGCCACTGCAACTGCTGTATTTTTGTGGTCACCCGTTATCATAACGGTTTTCACGGAAGCATTCGCACACTTCCTGATTGCAAGCTTTGCCTCTTCTCTCGGCGGGTCAATCATTCCCGTAAGTCCGATAAATACAAGATTTCCCCTGTCAGGGTCAAGCTCATCACTTACACAATAAGCCATTGCAAGTACTCTCAGAGCCTTGTCTGACATTTCCACTGCCTTCTCACTTATCTGTTTACGCACAGAGGGTGTGAGATTATGAAGCTTTCCGTGCGAATCCATATAAAATCCGCATCTCGGAAGTATAACCTCCTCCGCACCCTTGAAGTATATCCTCTTTTCACTTCCCGAAGTTGACAGCACCGCCATGAAGCGTGTTTCACTGTCAAAGGGGTATTCATCAAGTTTACGGTGTGTTGCGGAAATACTGTCCCTTGTAATTCCTGTTTTAGCGGCGGAAATAAGCAATGCAACTTCCGTAGGGTCACCTGTTGTATTCCACTCACCCTTACCCTTAAGTGTACCTCTGCTTCTTGATTTTACGTTTGAATCGGTATGAATAGCAGCAGTCGAGCACATTACCGCACATTTCATAAGCTCTGTAAGGGATTTTTCTGTCATAGGGTTTACCGCCGAATTCCCCTCTCCTTTTGTTACGTCGCCGCCTATTCTATAGCCCATTCCGCTGTAATAATATGTTTCACCGCCGCTGTATACCTCTGTAACTGTCATTTTATTCTCGGTAATCGTACCTGTTTTATCTGAGCATATTACTGAAGCACAGCCGAGAGTTTCAACGCTGTGAAGCTTATTGACGAGTGCTTTAAGCTTAAGCATTCTGCTTACCGCAAGTGCAAGTGCAATTGTAACAGTTGCAGGAAGACCCTCGGGAATTGCGGCAATAGCTATTGTTATTCCGGTCATGAGCATTGTGAAGGTGTCCTCGCCTCTTATAATTCCTGCAAGGAATACCATAATGCACACAACAATACAAATAACAGCAACGATTTTTCCAAGCTCGGCAAGACGCTTCTGCAATGGTGTCATTTCCTTTTCAATATCTGTAAGCATCTCGGAAATTCTGCCCATCTGAGTTTTCTTTCCCGTTGCAATTACCCTTGCCCTGCACGTACCCTTTATCGCAGATGTACCGCAGTAAACAATATTATGCTTGTTGAGAGAATTGTCGCAGTCACTTGTGTTTTCAACATTCTTCTGTACGGGTGTTGATTCTCCCGTAAGAATTGATTCGTCAGCATAGAAGCCTGCCGCTTTCAATACTACACAATCTGCAGGAATTCTGTCGCCTGCTTCAAGCTCAATTATATCATCGGTTACAAGCAGTGACGCATCTATTTCCTTTAAATTGCCGTCACGATAGCATTTGGCCGTCGGAGAGGTCATGGATTTCAGTACTTCAAGAGTATGCTCTGTGCGGAATTCCTGTATAAATCCGAGTATTGCATTAAGCAGTACGATAAGTATAATCGTTACAGCATCGGTAATTTCACCGAGAAGCACTGATATTACCGTAGCCGCAAGAAGAATCATCACCATTACATCCTTGAATTGCCCGAAGAATATACCTGCGGCACTTGTTTTTTTACCCTCGCTCAGTCTGTTTTCGCCGTCCGTTTTAAGCCTCTGTGCCGCTTCCTTTTCACTAAGTCCCATTGTATCACCCTTTCTTTCAACACTGCATCAGTTATTGTTGAAAACTTCACTCAATTATATGAGCAGATAAGGACAATTATGACAAACTCTGCCTTATACCCCACATATTTCTTATTGACTTTTCACATAATTTGTGGTACTATATAATCATAATTATATCGTATTTCACTAATAAGGAGGGTTAATATGAAACGAATAATAGCATCCGCAGCAGCACTTGTGCTCTCTCTCAGCTGTGGTGCACTTCCCGCAGCCGAAAAATATTTCAATGCCTCACAACAGTCAGTATCAGCAGCGGAAACAATTAACAGTATTACTGTTACGGGTACTATCGACTACGATGCATCTTATAAGGTACTTGAAATTGTAAATAAGGAAAGAGCTGCAAACGGACTTTCTGCTCTTATTATGGATAAGAGTTTTCTTGAAAAGGCGGTTCAGAGATCGGCGGAGATATCTCTTTACTACGAGCATGAACGTCCTGACGGCGGAGATCTCATGTCGCTTGTTGACGGATACGGAAGCTTCGGCGAAAATATTGCATACGGCTTTAATTCAGCAAATGATGTAATGAGCAAGTGGATGGATTCTACCAACCACCGCAAAAATATTCTCAATAGCAGCTATAAAAGTATGGGTGTTGCCTGCTTTACTGCGGCTGACGGTACAAAATTCTGGGTACAGCTTTTTCAGAGCAATAAAGGTTCTTCCGTAACAAAATCAGGAAGCAAGACCTCATCCTTCACTGTTAATGCACTAAGCAGTTTCATCAATCCTATTGCATACGCTGAAGATGCAAACAGCAGCGGTACGGAAAAACAGATAAGCATTTACAATAAAAATCAGACCTCAAATACATTTACAACTCTCAGTCCCTCTGATTTTAAATATGAATGTACAACACCAAGAACAGCTGAGGTTAATTCAAACGGTAAAATTACAGTAAAGTCTGTAGGAAATGTAAGTATTACCGTAACACTCAAATCCGACCCAAGCATAGGCTGTACAGTCACATTCCGCAATACAGTAAATAATGCACCTATTATTCCCGAAACAGAACATCATACAATTATTGTTGACCCGTACAGTCTCGGTGACGTAAACGGTGACGGTTTTGTGGATTCAAGCGACGCTTCTGCCGTACTTTCTTATTATGCGAAAATATCAACATGCGGTGCTGATACCTTCAGTGCACGTCAGAAAAAGGCGGGAGACGTAAACACTGATAACACAATAGATTCAGCTGATGCGTCCTCTATCCTCAGCTATTACAGCTTTATCGCAACAGGCGGTAATATGACAATGACGGAATATATGAAATAATTGTTCCACATGGAACAAAAAAGGCTGAGTATAAGGATAATGCTCAGCCTTTAATATTATAAAAATGGCGGACTTTACGTCCGCCATTAGTTTTTATTACTTGTTAGGAACCTCAATCTTATCCTTACGCATGTAGTATCTGAGTGCTTCGGGAATTCTGATACTTCCGTCCTCGTTGAGATTGTTTTCAAGGAACGCAATAAGCATTCTCGGAGGTGCAACAACAGTATTATTGAGAGTATGTGCGAAATACTTCTTGCCGTCCTCGCCCTTGACTCTGATTCCGAGACGTCTTGCTTGTGCGTCACCGAGATTTGAACAGCTTCCAACCTCGAAGTACTTATTCTGACGTGGTGACCATGCCTCAACGTCAATACTCTTAATCTTAAGGTCTGCAAGGTCGCCCGAACAGCATTCAAGTGTTCTTACAGGAATATCAAGGCTTCTGAAGAATTCTACAGAATAATTGTAAAGCTTATGGAACCATTCCATGCTCTCCTCAGGTTTACATACAACTACCATTTCCTGCTTTTCAAACTGGTGAATACGGTATACACCACGCTCATCAATACCATGAGCACCTACTTCCTTACGGAAACAGGGTGAATAGCTTGTGAGAGTCTGAGGAAGGTCAGCCTCAGGAACAATAGTATCAATAAACTTACCAATCATTGAGTGCTCGCTTGTACCGATAAGGTAAAGGTCCTCGCCCTCAATCTTATACATCATAGCTTCCATTTCATCGAAGCTCATAACGCCTGTAACAACATTGCTTCTGATCATAAAAGGCGGAATATAATACTTGAAACCCTTATCAATCATGAAGTCTCTTGCGTAAGAGAGAATACATGACTGAAGCTGTGCAATATCGCCGCAGAGATAGTAGAAGCCATTACCGCTTGTCTTGTCTCTTGCAGGTTCAAGCTCTAATCCTTTAACCTTTTCCATAATATCAACATGATGAGGAACCTCAAAATCAGGAACAAAGGGCTCACCGAAACGCTGTACCTCAACGTTTTCGCTGTCATCCTTACCGAGCGGTACACTGTCATCGATAATATTAGGAATAACCATCATAATATCCTTGATGTCAGCCTCAAGCTTAACCTCAAGAGCCTCTAATTCAGGAAGTCTTTTTCCGATTTCAACAACCTCAGCCTTTACCTTTTCAGCCTCTTCCTTCATTCCCTTAGCCATGAATCCGCCGATTTCCTTGCTCATCTTATTACGCTTGCTTCTGAGTTCATCGCATTCAACCTTAGTTTCTCTGAACTGCTTATCAAGCTCAATAAATCTGTCAACAAGCTCAATTTTTGTGGCATTGCCGAACTTTTCAAGCTCCTTTGTGTCCTGAAACTTCTTTCTTATATTTTCCTTGACAAGCTCAGGATTCTTTCTTATAAAGTCCTTATCTAACATAGTAATATACTCCTTTAATCTTCATTTGCAAGCTTACCGGCAATTGCCGCTAAATCTTCCTTATCATAAAATTCAAGAATAAGAACACCCTTATTCTTTCCATAATCAACCTTTACCTTGCGTCCGAGTCTTTCATTGAGTGAAAGCTCCATTTCAACAAAGTAATTATCTATTTTCTTATCAGTCTTTATATCAGCTGTTTCAGACTCTTCAATTGATTTCTGAGCCGCACGCTCAACCTGACGAACCGTAAGTCCGCCGTCCGCTGCCTTTATTGCAGTTGCAATAAGAAGCTCCTCATTTTCAAAACCGAGAAGTGCCTTGGCATGTCCTACTGATAAATCGCCGTTTTCAAGCATTTTCAGCACTCTTTCAGGAAGTGAAAGAAGTCTGACTGCATTTGCTACAGCAGAACGGGAACGTCCTACAGTTTTAGCAACCTTATCCTGTGTCATACCGAAATTCTCGATAAGTTCCTTATATCCGAGTGCTTCTTCAACGGGATTGAGATTTTCACGCTGGAGATTCTCAATAAGAGCTATCTGCATAGCCTCAATATCAGTAAGCTCACGAATATTTACAGGAACCTCGTTAAGCCCGAGCATTCTTGCCGCACGCCATCTTCTTTCACCCGCAACAATCTGATAACCGCCGCTTATAAGAGGACGAACAAGAATAGGCTGAAGCATACCATGCTCTCTGATTGAATCAGCAAGAGAGGTTATAGCCTCATCACTGAAATTCTTACGTGGCTGCTCTCTGTTCGGCTCAATCTCAGCCGTACGGAGAGTTTTCTTAACCTGAATTTCATTTGTATTATCACTGAAAAGTGTATCAAGACCTGCGCCTAAACCACCTTTAGCCATATCATTCCACCTTCGGAATCACCGAATTCTCCTTTCCGGATTATTTGCTGAACGAAAAGATTCCCCTGCGTTTTTTCTTCGGAAGCTCCTGTGCTTCACCGAGAAGCTCATGTCCGAGAAGCTCGTAAAATTCTGCACCCTTTGAGGATTTGTCGTAATACATTACAGGCTTGCCATGACTGGGAGCCTCAGAAATACGTACATTTCTCGGAATTTTAGTGTTGAACACCTTTCCGGGAAAGTACTTTTCAACCTCTGAAACAACGTCATTTGCAACATTAAGTCTGCCGTCAAACATTGTAAAGAGAATGCCCTGAATATCAAGAGACGGATTATAGTTGCTCTTGACTATTTTAATTGTATTAACAAGCTGTGACAAACCTTCAAGCGCATAGAATTCCGCAAGCATAGGCACGATTATTTTATCGCAGGCAACAAGACCGTTGATAGTAATAGTACCGAGTGCAGGAGGACAATCAATGAATATGTAATCATAGTCAAGCTTGCAGGTGAGAAGCTGCATTTTCAGTCGATTAACCCTGTTTTCAAAGTTAATAAGCTCAATTTCGCAGCCTGCAAGGTCTTCAGTGGCAGGAAGAATTGAAACATTCTTAAAATCTGTATGAATTATTGCGTCCTGAATTCTTGTTTTACCAATCAGAACATCATAGGTTGAAGCGGTAACTGTCTTTTTCTTTACTCCAAAACCTGTAGTTGTATTGCCCTGCGGGTCGGAATCTACGCATAGAACCTTATAATCTCTTGAACCGAGATATGCCGCAAGATTTACGACAGTAGTGGACTTTCCCACTCCGCCCTTCTGATTAGCAACAGCAAAAATTGTGCCCATAATATCTTCCTTCCGTTCATTTATAAATACTATTATACCACTTTTTCGCTCTCTTGTAAATACGAACAATAAAAAATCTCGGAAATATTTTTGAAAAAGGTAAAAAATGTTCCACGTGGAACAAATCACAATAATTGTTTCACGTGGAACAAAATAAGAGTGTATGTGTAGAAAATGTAGATTACTTAGTAATAGGAATTCGGACACGATATTCAATATAGTCCTCATTCTGTATTTTCTTGGAATCAGCAGAAATACCTGCCGCCTGCATAGTTTCAATCGCACGATTTATAGTATTAACGAATATTTTTACATTCTGAAAAACCTTCGAACGGGTCTTATAACTTGCCTTGATACGTTCCCTGCCTATGTAATCTTCAATCAATTTTTCAGTACGTTCAACATTCAGATTATTTTTTACAACCTTTTCAAGCACATTTAATCTATCGGCAGAACTTCCGAGTTTTAGAAGAGCCCTCGCATGACGCTCAGTAAGATTGAAACGAGTAATAAGCTCACGTTCATCCTCAGACAAACGAAGAAGTCTGAGTTTATTAGCAATGGTACTTTGTGCCTTACCAAGCTTTGACGCTGCATCCTCCTGAGTCATTCCATAATATGTAATGAGCTTCTCAATAGCGACAGCCTCATCAAAAAAGGATAAATCCTGCCGCTGAATATTTTCAACGAGTGCAAGAATGGCAGAATGACGCTCACTTATCTCATGGATAATACAAGGAACAACGGTAAGTCCGCACATTTTTGCCGCACGCAGACGTCTCTCACCTGCAATCAACTCGTACATATTGTCCCTGCGACGAACCGAAAGCGGTTGTAAAAGCCCGTTCTGCATAATTGACTCTGCAAGAGCGGCAATATCATTCTCATAAAACTCAGTTCGGGGCTGATGAGGATTAGGAATTATCAGCCCGATTTCAATCTCAACAACCTTATTTATCTGCTTATCCTTAGTAAAATTCAAAAATCCTGCCATACTAAAATTCCTTTCCGAAAATTTCATTAAATAAATTTTAGCACAGCAGGGAAATAAAATCCACACAAAAAAACCGCCTGTTTTCGAAAAACTGACGGTCTTTTAAAGAATATTCGCACAATTTACAGCAATTTCTTCTTAATCTGACTGCTGTTTCTGGGATATTTTGACGGAGTTTGCGATATTTTTCTCACAATGACAATCTTTCTTTCCTCATCCTCAAGCTTATACATAACCTCATTTTCAAGCTTACCGCCAAGTAAATTCACTGCATTTTTACCGAGAGAAATATCCTCACTCGGTCCTTTCATTGCATTAAAACATCCTCCGACCTTTACAAAAGGAATGCACAACTCACTTAATAGCGACATATTTGCAACAGCACGGGCACAGGCAATATCAAATTTTTCCCTATATTCAGCTATTTTTGAAGCATCTTCCGCACGGGAATGAATAGTTACAGCCTCAATTCCAAGCTTCTCGCATAGAGAATCAAGAAAAATAATACGCTTATTCAAACTATCAAGAAGCGTTAATTTTATGTCAGGACGATATAATTTAAGAGGAACCGAAGGAAATCCGGCACCTGTTCCGACATCAATAACCGACGCATTTTCGGGAATTTCAGCATATTTACAAAGCAAAATGCTATCAATAAAATGCTTGATAAGTATACCTTCAGGATCAGTAATTGCTGTAAGATTTACATTATTATTGTACTCAACAAGATACTGTGCATAAATATCAAGCTTTTCGTATAACTCATGACTAAGATTGAGTTTATACTCTGAAAATTTATCGCAACAAAATTCAAATTCAGGAAGCATAATTACCCCTTTCTCTGCTGAAGCCATACAACAAGAAGTGACACATCAGCAGGTGAAACACCTGAAATACGTGAAGCCTGACCAATGGAAACAGGCTGAATTTTATTTAATTTCTCTGCAGCTTCAAGACGAAGACCACGAATCTGGCTATAATCCGTATTCTCAGGAAGCTTCTTTTCTTCAAGCTTATTCATCATATCAATCTGTGCAAGTTGTTTTGAGATATATCCTTCATATTTAATTGATATTTCAACCTGTTCACATACATCATCGGGTAATTCGGGACGACCGCTGTCGAACTGAGCAAGATTGTTATAATTAAGCTGTGGTCTGCGTATAAGATCAGCAAGCTTACAACCTGTAGACAGCGGAGAGGTACTATTTGCTTCAAGAAAACGATTAAGAGAATCTGAAGGAGCAATATTTGTGGTAGATACACGCTTGATTTCAGCGTTAATCATATCAATCTTCTCAAGAAGTCTGTTATATCTCTCATTTGAAATAAGACCAATCTTATGTCCGATAGGAGTAAGTCTCAAATCTGCATTATCCTGTCTTAAAATTAGCCTGTATTCACTTCGTGAAGTCATCATTCTGTAAGGCTCATTGCAGCCCTTTGTTACAAGATCATCAATAAGTGTGCCGATATAAGAAGTTGAACGTTCAAGTATAAGCGGTTCTTTACCTTTAATCTTTAAAGCAGCATTTATACCTGCGATAAGTCCTTGTGCAGCTGCCTCTTCGTAACCTGAGCTTCCGTTAAACTGTCCTGCACCGTAAAGTCCGCTGATATGTTTAAATTCCAGTGTCGGCAGAAGCTGAGACGGCTCACAGCAATCATATTCTATCGCATAAGCCGGCCTCATAATCTCAACATCTTCAAGTCCGTCTATTGTTCTCAGGAACGCAAGCTGTACGTCCTCAGGCAATGACGATGACATACCCTGCAAATAATACTCATCTGTGTTAATTCCCATTGGTTCTACGAATAATTGATGTCTGGGTTTATCAGAAAATCTTACGATTTTGTCCTCGATAGAAGGACAATATCTTGGTCCTACTCCCTCTATTCTACCCGAATATAACGGTGACCTGTCAAGGTTCGCAAGTATAACCTCATGAGTTTTACTATTAGTATATGTAACATAACAGCTTACAATGTTATCAACTTCACCATTAGCTGTCTCAAATGAAAAAGGTACAATTTTTTCATCACCTGACTGCTGTTCCATTATCTCAAAATTGATACTTCTGCGATGAACTCTGCACGGAGTACCTGTCTTGAATCTTCTCAACTCAACACCACATTCAATCAGATTCTGCGACAGATTTTTGCTTGGAAGTACTGAATCAGGACCGCTTTCATACGAAACTTCACCTACATGAATTCTTCCATTAAGGTATGTACCTGTTGCAATTATAACAGATTTACATTTATATATTGCATGAAGTGACGTTCCCACCCCGGTGATTTTTCCTTGTTCAACAATAATCCCGGATATTTCCGCCTGTTTTATATATAGATTTTTCTGTTTTTCGCAGGCAGTTTTCATATATTTATGATACTCAACTCTGTCAGCCTGAACTCTCAAACTGTGAACTGCAGGTCCTTTTCCTCTGTTGAGCATTCTGCTCTGAATGGTACATTTATCTGCAGCTTTGCCCATTTCTCCGCCCAAAGCGTCTATTTCACGTACTAAATGCCCTTTTGCAGTACCTCCGATTGACGGATTACAGGGCATATTTGCAATCTGGTCAAGCGATATTGTAAACAAAATAGTTCTGCATCCAAGCCTTGCTGAAGCAAGCGCAGCCTCAACACCGGCATGTCCTGCACCAATTACAGCAACATCAAACTCACCCATTACATAAGACATAAATTCCCCTCATTTCATTGTTCCACGTGGAACATTATTTACCTACACAAAAACGTGAAAACACTTCATCCACAACAGCATCGGTAACTTTTTCACCTGTAAGCTCAAGAAGATACTGCTCAGCCTCATCAATAAGAACAGTAACAGCATCAAGAAACTCACCATTTTCAAGTGCAGAAATTGCGTTTTGAATACACTCTAAAGCTGAATCAATACAAGATTTCTGACGTTCATTTGCGGCAACTGTTGTGTCAAAATTAATTTCATTAAGCCTGAATTCATCTTCAACAGCTGCTGTCAACTGTTCTACACCTGTATTTTCTTTAGCAGATAAGTATACTATTTGTTTAAAATATTGGTTAATTATTTTATTTTCAAGTGTTATTTCAACATCAGATTTATTAACAACTGCAATACATTTTTTATTTTTAATTTTATTAATTAATATCAAATCGTCCTCCGTAAGCGGACAACTTCCATCAAAAACAGCAATTACAAGCTCGGATTCATCAATCTTTTTCTGAGCAATTCCGACACCGATCTCTTCAATAACATCATCTGTATCACGAATACCTGCGGTATCCGAAAGTCTCAGCACAACGTCTCCAAGCTTCACGGTTTCCTCAACAACATCTCTTGTAGTGCCTGCAATATCAGTTACAATACTTCTCTCACAGCCGCTGAGACAGTTAAACAGCGTTGACTTACCAACATTAGGACGACCTACAATAGCCGTTGCAACTCCCTCACGCAGAATCCTGCCGCTATCATAATTCATAACAAGCTGATTAAGCATATTATAAGAAGCTCTCAGCTCTTTCAGAAGCGTATCAGGATCTACTTCTGGAATATCCTCCTCTGGATAGTCTGCCCATGCCGCAAGGTCTGCGAGTGCCTTTATAAGCATTCCTGATACTTCCTTTGCCTTTTTGAAAGCCGCACCCTCACGAAGATTCTCAGCCATTTTAAGCTCACGCTGTCCCTTTGCGGAAATAATATCCATAACAGCCTCAGCCTGCGTCAGATCAAGCTTTCCGTTGATAAATGCACGCTTTGTAAATTCACCTGCCTGTGCTGTTTCTGCACCGTTTTTCAGTAATGTACGCAGAATTCTCTTTGTAACATAAAGTCCGCCATGACAAGAAATTTCAGCTGTGTCCTCACCCGTATAGCTGTGAGGTGCTCTGAAAACGGTCAGAATACAGTCATCGAGCCTTTCTCCTCCGTCGTAAGCAGTACCGTAAGCACAGGTATACCCTGCCATATCAGCAGCCTTTTTACCGCTTACAGACCTGAAAACCTTGTCTGCAACATTTATAGCATTGTCACCCGAAATACGTATTACAGCTATTCCTCCCAGTGCATTCGGAGTAGAAATTGCAGCTATCGTATTCAAAATAATCACTCCTAAAAAAACAACGGCTTTAACGCCGTTGATATAAAATATTCAAAATCCGTAGAACACACCCGATTCAAGGTTAATTTTTACGGAAAATATAATTGCAATAAAACACATAATAATTACAGGCACAGACATTATTATACCTGAGCGTAAAAATATGAAAATACTGATTAAAAGTGTAACAACAGAAATCGCTCCCGCTATTATTGCAACGGTAATTGAAGCTATAAGCACCTTTCCGCTGAGTACAACATTTTTATCGGATTTTTCCTTTGAGTTGCACAACAATAAAGCAGATGCTACACCAAGCACCGCAAATACTGCCGCAAGCACCCACATATAAATGGAATGAACGCCGTATGTAAGGTATGAAAAAATACCCCAATCAATATTATAATGTCCTATTACAGACTCCAGAAGTCTGTACACTGGATTAAACATTGCCTGTATGACGCTTACTGCCGCAAATATCAGCGACAGAAGCGTACATTTAACATTATCAATCATAGAAACAATTAAAACTCAATTTTTCCGTAGAGACCGCCCTCAATGCTGTCCTCAGGCTTTGGCTTCTTATAATCCTTTTCAAAGCTTGTTGAAAGGTCAATTGCCTTTGGTTCAAATGGCTCACGGCTTCTGCGGTTATTTCTTCCGCCGCCGTTTCCTCCTCTGCGGTTGTCATTTCTGCGTCTGCCGCCGTTTCCGCCCTTTCTGGGGTTATTTGAAGAGATAATAATCTTTCTGTAAGGCTCTTCACCTACAGAGCGTGAAGATACACCTTCAATTGCGGAGATAGCAGAGTGAATAACTCTTCTCTCATAGGGATTCATAGGCTCAAGGGGCTGTGAACGTCCTGTACGGAGTACAGACTTTGCAACCTTAGCCGCAAGCTGTTCAAGAGTTTCCTTTCTCTTCTTGCGGTAGCCAAAGCAATCGATAGTGATACGGAAATAATCCTTGTCACCCTTATTTGCAATAATTGAACAGAGATACTGAATAGCGTCGAGAGTATCGCCTCTTCTGCCTATAATAGTACCGTTATTGTCGCTTTCAATGTTGATAATAGCACCATTTTCATTCTGATAAACAGTAAACTCAGCATTTACATCCATTGCTCTGAGAACGCTGAGAATGTAGTCCTGTGCAAGCTTAACCTTAGGATGAACAAGAGCCTCATCCTCAATGAGAGTATAATTTGTGATTGAATACTCATCAATATCCTCCTCAGCCTCTTCAGCTGCGGAAGCTGTTTCTTCTGTCTTAGCATCTTCCTTGACAGGCTCAGCCTTAACCTCAGGTGCAGGAGCCGCAGTCTTTGCTTCAGCCTTTGCAGGCTCACTCTTTACTGCCTCAGGAGCTTCAGCAGCTGCCGCAGTCTTTGCCTCATAAGTAGCCTTTACCTTAGCGTCTGTCTTGCCTATACCGAGAAAGCCTTTTTTACCCTCGTCAACAATTTCAAACTTGATTTCACTGACCTTGACACCGAACTTTGCAGCTGCAAGTTCCTTAGCCTCTTCAACGGATTTCGCTGTAAAAATTTCAGTCATTTTTATTACCTCCAAAGGAATTAATCCTCATTGTTATCGTCATACACATCGCCGTACTTTTCAGCCATACGCTTTCTTGCTTCATTTATACGGTCACGGTTATACTTGTTCATTTCGGAACGGGAAATCTTTCCGTTCTCACCGACGGGTCTGCCGCCGTTCTGCTGCTGCTCAAGAGCCTGCTGCTGTTCGAGCATTCTCTGCATGAAGGTTTTCTTTTCGGGGTGCTTTTCAGCGTAGATACGAGCCTTTTCCCTTTCCTTCTCGTTAATCTTTACTGTACGTTCATTGGTAAAATACATATTAAGCAATAATGTTATTATAAAGGAGAATACGGAAGACCATATCCAGTAAAAGCCTACACCTGCGGGAACCTGATATGCAAACCATACCGACATAAGCGACATAGGATAAAGCATAACACCCATACAGCCCATACCCTGCATATTAGGGTTGGTTTTCTTCTGATACCACTGTGTATAAATAGTGGAGAGGAGCTGTGCAAGACCTGCAAGAATAGGAATAAGGAAGAGTATAAAGCTTTCCTTTGTCCATGTATCAGGTCTGAATTCAGGAGTTTTACCAAGATCCGCACCGAAAAGCTTGAAGTGCGAGGTAAGCTCGCTTATCTGATTCATAATATCACTGCCGATGCTTTCGAATTTTGAAGCATTTTCAGGAATACTTATCTGCTCCATAGCACGAAGCTCACATCTGAGGTCAGACATTACAATTGTCTTACCTCCAGCTTTTTCTGAAAGTCCGGAAGCTATATTAATAATTGATTCTCTTACATTTTTTCCGAGATGGAGGATGTGAGTAAAAGGCTTATAAACAACGTCGATTACTCCGAAAATAAGGAACATCTGAATAAATGCAGGGAGACATGACGCCATCGGGTTTAAGCCCTCCTGCTGATAGAGCTTCTGCTGTTCCTCCTGAAGCCTTGTGGGATTATTTGCGTAGCTTTTTCTGAGCTTTTCAAGCTTAGGATTAAGCAGTCTCATACGTGCCGAGTTTTTCTGAGTGCTGTAATTTACGGGGAAGAAAATAAGCTTTGTAACTACAGTGAAGAGAATGATAGCAATACCGTAATTATTTACAATGCCATAAATCCAGCTCATCAGATAACCGAAGGGTGTACCGATAATGTCATAAAGTGTAATCATATTTTCCTATTTACCTCTTAATCGTTTTGAGAAGATGTATCTATATCATACAGCTTCTGATAATTGTCTTTATCCTGCACGTCATTTTCATCCTCAGAGCCGTGCAAATCCTTTCCTGCATCCGAAAAATAATCATATTTTTTCACCCTGAACGTGAATTTCTCGGGAACATAGTCGATGCCGCCCATAGACCAGGGGTTGCAACGAAGTATTCTCCATACTGCAAGAAGCATACCTCTTACCGCACCGAATTTTTCTACCGCATCAAGAGCATATCTGCTGCAGGTCGGGTAATATTTACATTTCGGCGGAAAAAGTGGAGAGATACATTTTCTGTAAAATTTAATCAGGGATATAAACAAATACTTCATTTCTGCGTCTTTTTGCCGCCGAACTTATCAGCGAGGCGGTGTATTTCGGGAACAGCGTACTTATTCATATAAGCGCAGTATTCCTGTGATTTAATTTCGCAAACCGGTCTTCTTGCCACAATAACCATATCAATACCGATAGGAAGATTGATTTCAGCCTCACGGTAGGCAAGACGGATAAGTCTCTTTGCACGGTTGCGGCAGACAGCGTTGCCTATTTTTTTACCTGCAGTAATACCGAGCCTGTTATAAGGCTTTCCGTTTGAACGGACGTAAATAACGGTATACTTGCTTGCGGTAAATCTGCCTCTTTTATACAGCGTCAGAAAATCCTTGTTATCGTTTAAAATTTCCGTATACAGCATAACAAAAAACCATTTAATTTTTTAAGATACAAATCAAAATACCTTGTCATTAACAAAAAAGACCACAAAAATACATTTTGTGGTCAGCCTCGTCAGTGAGTTAATCTTGCTCTGCCCTTGGCTCTTCTACGAGCTAAAACCTTTCTGCCGTTTTTAGTAGCCATTCTCTTCATGAAGCCATGTTCCTTCTTTCTATGGAGCTTCTTAGGCTGATATGTTCTTTTCATATTCAGTGTCCTCCTTCCTGCGCAAATATATATCAATTTGCTTTATTCACATAGTCAGCGAACCTACTGTCCGCATTACACTAATAGATTATATCTTAAATTTTCCTTTATGTCAAGCGGTTTACGAAAATTTTCGGGAGAAAAATTTATTTTTATATAATTTATCAAAACGAGGCGGCGGCTTTATTCTGTTTTTCAACATACTGTCTATTCGTCAATGTTGAAACTACGGAAAACCGTGTTAAAAATCATTCTGCAGATTAAGTTTCAACGCTGATTTTTAACGTAACAGCTATAAAACTCACAGAATTTCCACCTTAAGATGTTGATTTAACATAGTTTTCAACATAATGTCGAAAACCTTATTAAAAGCCGTACTTATTTTCTGCATTCTCGACACAATCAAAACCCTTGCAATTTCAACAGCCTTATGTTATAATATAGTATATATTATTATGGGAGAGAATCGTTTTGTATTCGCTCTGCTTTTTTTGCGGAGTTTTATTTTACATGATTAAATTTACGGAGGTTTAAATATGAATTCATTTGAGGAAGTTTTTGAAAATGTTAAGAATTACTGCCTTGAAAACAAGATAATTCCCGAAATCGGCGTAACTACGTGGATTAATGCCATGAAGCCCGTTGAATTCAACGGAAACGACGCAGTTTTCAGCGTGCAGACCGAATTTCAGAAGAATATAGTTTTCAGCAATTTTGAAGCACCGTTAAGCGAAGCATTTCTTAATATACTTGGCTTTAAGGTAAATATCGTGATCAATGTCGAGTCCGATGAGCCTGCAGATATCCACGTTCCTACAGACGATGAGCTTGACCGCAAGCATGCAGAGCTTGAGGAATCCTACAAATTCGCAAATTATGACTACACCTTCGATACATTCATCGAGGGTCGTTCAAATGAATTTGCCCTTGCCTGCAGTAAATCTGTTGCAAAGAACTGCGGAACAAAGGCTGTTACCGTATATAATCCTCTCTTCATCTATGGTCCTTCCGGAATGGGAAAAACTCACCTAATCACAGCTATATCCAATGAAGTAAGAAAAAATCATCCCGATTTCAACGTAGTGTACGTAACAAGTGAAGTTTTCGGAAGCGACCTTATCAACGCACTTAATACAAATCTCATTTCCGACTTCCACGAGAAGTACAGAAATGCCGATATACTTCTTATCGACGATATTCAGTTCTTTGCTCATAAGGAGCGTATGCAGGAAGAATTCTTCCATACCTTCTATAAGCTTTATCAGGAAGGCAAGCAGATTGTAATCACCTCTGATAAGCCGCCAAAGGAGCTTGTAACTCTTGAAGAACGTCTCAGAACACGTTTTGAAGGCGGACTCATCGCTGATATTTCAGCTCCCGACTATGAGACAAGACTTGCAATTATCAACCGCAAATCCGAGCTTCTGGAGCTTAAAATGCCAAGCGAGGTTGCTGAGTTTATGGCAAACCGCCTTAAATCAAATATCCGTCAGCTTGAAGGAGCAGTTCTCAAGCTCAAGGCGCTCAATCACCTTGCAGGAAGTCCCATTACCATTTCAATGGCACAGAGCGTTATCAGGGATGTACTTACCGACGACCAGCCTATTCCGATTACAGTTGAAAAGATTATATCTGAAGTTTCTACGGTTTATGGCGTTTCACCCGATGATTTACGTTCTAACAAGAGAAGCTCGCAGATTTCAATTGCACGTAAGGTTGCGATCTATGTTGTAAGAGAAATTACACAGATGCCTCTTGCATCAATCGGAACTGAATTCGGCGGAAGAGACCATTCTACTATAGTTTACTCAGTAAACAGCGTTTCAGACGCAATCAAGAAGGACTCAAATCTCAGCAGTCTCGTAAATGATATTATCAAGAATATCAAGGATAAGAGCAAGGTTTAAAATATTGTTTCAATATAGTTTTCAACATTCTGTTGATAACAAAGTGGAAAACTAAAACTACTGTTTTTCTTTAATATACAGGATTTTTCCGTACTTAAAAACTGCTGCGGAAAGTTGATTTTCTTCATTATCAACACCGTTGTTTATAAACATGAATGTTAAAAATTCCTTATCGGTTACGGAGATTTTTCTTAATTCCACATAATTTTCCACTTTTAATAAACTTCAACTCAACAAATACAAACAGTTTAAACATAAAAAAACAACACTACCACATCTTTTCACATTCAGCAACAATCAGGCAACAGCCCCTTGTGGATGTTTTTTCCTTGAAATAAAGGCAAAAAACAACAATTCCAACTTTTCCACCGACACAACAACAACAACAATATTATCTTTATATTTATCTTTATTTATTCTGTTTTATCTTTCTTTATCTATTTCTCTCTTTCTTATTCTCCGCATAAATTCCGGAGAAAAATTTCACATAAGGCTTCAGCCGGATTTTACGGAGGTTAACAATAATATGAAATTCATCTGCAATAAAACTGAGCTCAGCGAAGCAATCAGCAATGTTTCAAGAGCTGTTTCACCTAAATCCACAATACCAGCACTTGAAGGTATTAAAGTAAAAATATCGGAAGGCGAAATTGAGCTTACTTCCTATAACCTTGAAATGGGTATACGTACAACTATCAGTGCCGAAACAGAAGGCAGCGGTGAATTTGTAGTAAGCGCAAGACTTTTCAGTGAATTTACAAGACGTATGCCTAATGATACAATATCCTTTGATATTGACGATAACCTTGTTATAAACATTTCATGCAGTTCGACAGAGTGCAGCTTCTCTGCAATGTCCGCAAGCGAATATCCTGAGCTTCCTAAGGTAGACTCCGCAAGAAGCTTTTCCGTAAAGCAGAGCATTCTCCGCTCCATGATTAACCAGACCAGTTATGCGGCTTCAATGAATGAAAGCAAACCCGTTCTTACAGGTGAGCTTTTCGACATCGAGGGCGGCAGCTTTACAATGGTTGCTATAGACGGTTTCAGACTTGCTATCAGAAATGAGCTTACAGATTGCAGCGAAAATTATCATTTTGTTGTACCGAAAAAGGCTCTTCTTGAAGTTTCTACACTTATCAAGGATGATTCCGATGATAAAATCTGCACAGTTTGCACTAACGACAGACATATTATCTTTGAGGTAAACAATGTTTTTGTAATTTCACGTCTTCTTGAAGGTGCTTTCCATAATTACAAGCTCAGCATTCCCGCATCCTGCAAGACAGAGGTAATCGTAAATAAAAAGGACTTCTCTACCTGTCTTGAAAGATGCTCGCTTCTTATCGACGATAAGAACAAATCACCTATCCGCTGTGAGGTTTCAAACGGCGTTATGAAAATAAACTGCCGTACGGGAATAGGTAAAATCAATGATGTGATTCCTGCCGATATTTCGGGCGAAACCGTTACAATCGGCTTCAATAACAAGCTTCTCCTTGAAGCACTCCGTGCCGCTGAGGGCGATAAAATCAGAATCCGCTTCAACGGTTCGATGAAGGTTATAGAAATTCTCCCCCTTGAAGGCGAAAGCTATATCTTCCTTATCATGCCTATTCAGCTTAAAAACTAATTTTCATGTTTCAGGGGCGCTGTCCCTGAGAAAGAAAGTGAGTGTTACAAAAATGGAAACAATAAATATAACTACAGAATTCATAAAGCTTGACGCTCTTTTGAAATTTGCAGGACTTGCAGATACGGGCGGAGAGGCAAAAATTCTCATACAGGAGGGACAGGTACTCGTTAACGGCGAGGTCTGTACCATGAGAGGAAAGAAAATCCGCAGCGGAGATACTGTTTCCGTAGGCGGTCAGGAGGTTACAGTCGCTTGATTGTTACCTATGCCGAAATTGACGGCTTCAAGAATCTTCAAGGGATTTCCTTTGCTCCTGACCCTAAATACAATATCATAGTCGGACAGAATGCTCAGGGAAAAACAAATCTTCTTGAAGCAATGTGGATTCTTTCGGGCTGCAGAAGCTTTCGAGGCTCAAAAGAGCGTGATTATATCTGTCTTGAAGGAGTAAGAATGTCCTCGAAAATAAAAATCAAGGACAGCGTAAGAGAGCAGAAAATATCCTTTGAAATGACTAAAAGCACCAATTCTCCGAAAATACTTCACCTTAACGGTGTAAAGCTGAAGGGTACAAGGGCACTTTTCGACGTTTTCAAGTGTATTGCATTTACTCCCGACGACGTGGATATAGTTAAAGGCTCACCCGAAAGACGAAGAAGCTTCATTGATATGGCGGCTTCTCAGCTTAATCCTGTGTTTGTAGTTCATGTTACAAAGCATAGTGCTGTCATGAATCAGAGAAATGCTCTTCTTAAGGAAATTATGCAGGGAAATGCTCCTGCTGAAATTCTCGAAGTATGGGACAGACAAGCAGCTCATGAGGGTGCACTCATATCCTACATGAGAAATGAATATATAGGCAGAATAAATGAAATCTGCGGAAGGCTCTACCGTACAATTTCGGGCGGAACAGAAAATCTTGAAATAGAATACCGCTCTAACGTATTCAAGTCTGAGGACTTTGAAAAATCCTGCGGTGATGAGGCATTTGAGAAATATTACTCAAAACTCTGTGAATCAAGGGAATATGATATACGTACAGGCTGCACCCATGCGGGTGTAAACAGAGATGAAATCTATATAAAAATCAATGGCGTAAGTGCAAGGGAGTACGGTTCTCAGGGACAAATCAAGAGTGCCGCACTTGTTATGAAGCTTGCTCAGGCTGAAATTTTCATGAAAAGATGCAAGGATGCTCCAGTAGTTTTTCTTGACGATGTCATGGGAGAGCTTGACGAAAGCCGCCAGAGATTTGTATTTGACATAATCAGAGACATGCAGGTTTTTGTTACAACCTGCAATGAAAGTGCGCTTCTGCCCGAAATAAAAGGAAAAATCCTTAGAATAAGCGGCGGAAGAATTACGGAGGAAGCTGAAAATGTATCTTCATGTAGGGAATGAATATTCCGTTGATATACGGGATATTGTAGGGATTTTCGATATTGAGAATACTACCGTCGGAAAGTGTACAAAAAGGCTTCTTGACCGTGCCGAAAAGGAAAAACGCTGTATATATGCTACAATGGATATGCCGAAAAGCTTCATAATCGTCATGAAAAACGGACAGGAGAAGCTTTATATCTCCCAGCTTGCGGCCTCTACGCTGAGAAAAAGACTGAGCGAGGGGGGATTCTGATGTTTGAAAAAGACGGCATTGTCTATGAGAGTGAGGAAGAGCATAAGCTTGAAGAAAATGCTTCTGAACAGAAGAAAAATCCTATAGTAAGCAGTTTAATAGCCCTATTGATTCTTATTATCATATTTTTTGTTTTAGGTGCAGGAGTATTATTTTTCATACTGACTTACGATACCGAATACAACTTTTTTACGGGTAAACGTACAGAAAGAATGGAAGAAAAATTCAGTATAACAGTAACTGATGATGTAAAGCTTGAAAAATATTCAGAAATAGAATTCTTGACTCAGTATGATTATTATCTTTATCTTGAAGTTGATGATTACAAGAAATTCATAAAAGAAAATATCAACGGTGAAATAATTCTAATGCGTGAAAACGGTATCGAATATAATTTTGAGGAAAATACCGAAGAAACTCTTTCAGAAGATGTTTCTGATGATATATTTTATAAATATAAGGGTGAAGATAATCAGATAGTTTATGTAGATGTTTACTATTCGGAAAGAACAGAAAAATACAGTTTATCGTTAAATATAAGCTTATGAAAAAAATTCGTTTGAAAAATTTTGATTATTCAAGAAACGGGCTATATTTCATAACAATCTGTACAAAAGACAGAATCAGATATTTATCTGAAATTACGTGGAAAAAATATAATTTTAATGAAAATAATGTCTGCGGTTTTAATGTAGGGGACGCCGCCCTCGGCGTCCCGAACCGTGATATTATAATAAAACCGATTTCAAAATTAACGAGAATCGGAGAAATTATAAATAGAAATATAAATAAAATTGATGAAATATACAGATATGCTTCCGTTGAGAAATATGTTATAATGCCTGAACATTTGCATATTATTCTATTTATTTCAGATTATTATGAAACAAATAGTGGGACGCCGAGGGCGGCGTCCCCTACAAAATCAATTTCGCAGATAATAAATGCATTAAAAGCTATTTCAACAAAGCAAATAGGTTATTCAATATGGCAGCGTTCCTATCATGACCATATAATCCGCAGTGAACAGGAATTCATTGAAATATACAAATACATAGAAAACAACCCCGTAAATTGGGCTAATAATAAATTCAACCAAAACAAATGGAGGTAAATTCATGAGTCAGCAGAACCAGAATTACGATGAAAACGATATACAAGTCTTAGAGGGACTTGAAGCGGTAAGAAAAAGACCGGGTATGTATATCGGCTCAACAGGCCCGAGAGGTCTGCATCACCTTGTTTATGAGATTGTGGATAACTCCATTGACGAGGCTTTAGCAGGCTATTGCAGTGAGATTACCGTAGAAATTCTCGAGGGAGAGATTATAAGAGTTTCCGATAACGGACGTGGTATTCCTGTAGGTATTCACCCTAAAGAGGG
>SVNJ01000133.1 GCA_015066955.1 Ruminococcus sp.
AATGAGAAATTAATGTTGTCGGCTTCGCCGACAATTTAAAATTTGTCCGCCAAAGGCGGACATAATAATTTCACTTTCCTCATTCCTAATTCCACATTCAGAAAGACAAATTACAATTTATTATATCAAACCTATCTGAATTCGTCAACAACAAAGCCGCCCCGATGGGACGGCTTTTAATTACACGTTTTCTTCTTTAAGCTGTTTTTTGCATTCTTCCACTATTTCGTTAGCTCTTTCAGGATTCTGTACCTTTGTTACTGCGCTCACAATCGGAACTATGATGAGTCCCACAATCATTGCGATTGCGCCAGCGTTGATTGGTGATGCCATATTAAGCGGCAGGGATGCTGCTGCCTTTGTTGCTTCGGGGAAAAATCCGAGGCTGAAGATGAACATATGCACTACTGTAATTCCTACACCTGTTACAAAGCTGGTCCACACGGCTGCCTTGGTAATCTTCTTTGAGAAAAGACCGTACATAAATGGTGCAAGGAATGCTCCTGCGAGAGCGCCCCATGAAATTGACATGAGTGTTGTTATGTAAGCGTTAGGATTAAGTGCAATAATTACTGAGATAAGCAGGAAAACTGCGATAAGCACACGCATGATGAGAACCTGCTTCTTATCGTCCATTTCCTTTTTATAGAAAGGCTTGATAAGGTCGATTGTAAGTGTTGAGCTTGATGTGAGTACGAGAGAGGAAAGTGTTGACATTGATGCGGAAAGCACGAGAACTACTACGATACCGATAAGAAGCTGTGGGAGTGCCATTTCAAGCATTGCAGGTACAATTGAGTCAAAGACAAGCTTGCCGTTTGAGCCTGTTTCGATAAATGCTCTGCCTGTAGCTTCTGCTTCAGCAGCGTCAGCTGAGCCGTAAAGTCTGCCGAAACCACCCATAAGGTATGAGCCGCCTGCGACGATAAGTGCAAAAACTGTAGAAATAATTGTACCTCTTGTGATAGCCTTGTTGTCCTTGATTGCGTAGAATTTCTGCACCATCTGAGGAAGTCCCCATGTACCGAGGGAAGTAAGGATTACTACACCGAAAAGGTTGATAGGGTCAGGGCCGAAAAGTGAATTGAGTGTGTTTGCTTCAACACCCTTGTCTGTAATTTCGCCAAGACCGATAAGGGATTCAGTCCAGCCGCCGTTGCCGTTGATTACGCAGATTACTACAGCGGCAATACCGATAAGCATGATAATACCCTGAACGAAGTCGTTGATTGCTGTTGCCATATAACCGCCTGCGATAACATAGATTGCAGTAAGAACAGCCATACCGATGATGCAAGCAGAGTAAGGAATATTGAATGCCATTGCAAACAGACGGGAAAGTCCGTTATAAACGGATGCTGTATAAGGAATAAGGAAAATAAACACGATTACAGCGGAAACTGTTTTCAGAGCCTTTGAGTCATAGCGCTTCTCAAAGAATTCAGGCATTGTTGCCGCATTGAGATACTTTGACATAATTCTTGTTCTCTTACCAAGCACCATCCACGCAAGCATTGAGCCGAGAATTGCATTACCGATACCAATCCATGCCGCCGAAACACCATAGCTCCAGCCGAACTGCCCTGCATAACCGATGAATACTACCGCAGAGAAATAAGATGTACCGTAAGCAAACGCAGTAAACCAACCGCCGAGGCTTCTTCCTCCCAGTACGAAATCAGAAACAGACGATGTTTTCTTTCTGCAGTAAAAACCAATACCAAGCATTACTGCCAGATAAACAACCAGAATAACATATAGCATAAAATTGCCGCCTTTCGCTTTAATACATAAAAACATATTAGCTTTAAATCGCTAAAGTGGTTATATTATAACAGATATTGCGCAAATTGTCAATAGATTATGCGGTTAAATTTCAAGCGACACGAAACACCTAAGTCGGTAAAATAAAAAAACCGCAAACAAGCTTTTTTGAAGCCTGTTGCGGATTTTTCTGGTCGAGGTGAGCCTCGCCTACCAAAGGTCATAATTATTCGCACCTCTCAAACGGCTTAACTGCGTCGTTTGAGAGCCTCATAGATTTTCTTTGTTTCAGTATAGCATATTTGTGAGGGAAATGCAAGGGGGTATGTGGTATGCTGTGTGATTTTCACTCTTTGATGTGAATTTTCACTGTCAAGAGTGAAAATTCACTATTTACTGTTGACTAAAGTGAAAAAAGTGGGTATAATATATATGACTAAGTTGAATCGGAGGTGCTGAGATGCAGTTTGAAAGTGAAAATATTGAATTCAAATTAAGAGCAACGGACGATCTCTACAAGGAAGTTATTGCCTTTGCCAATACGGATGGCGGAACTATTTATATCGGCATTGATGATAATGGAAATGCCGTGGGCATTACAGACGTTGATGAAACATATACAAGAATTACAAACGGTATCCGTGATGCAATACAGCCTGACGTTACAATGTTTATCAAATACACCTTGCAGGATAATCAAGTAGTTAAAATCTCAATCGGAGAAGGAAGTTATAAACCGTACTATCTTAAATCAAAAGGACTTAAACCAAGCGGAGTATACATTCGTCAAGGCACCTCAAGTGTGCAGGCTTCATCCGAACAGATACGAAGAATGACAAAGGAATCTGACGGTGATGTTTACGAAGAGATGCGTTCAATGGAACAGGACCTGACCTTTAAAGCAGCAGAGAAGGCATTCCATAAGTACAACGTTGAGTTCGCAGAGGAAAAGTACAGAGTCCTCGGAATAAAAGATACCTCCGATGCACTCTACACTAATCTTGCACATATTATTTCTGATCAGTGCACACATACAATCAAAGTTGCCGTATTCGGTGATGATATGAACACCCAGTTCAGAGACAGCAAGGAATTCACAGGCTCAGTCTTCCAACAGCTTGAAGATGCTTTCTCTTATCTTATGCTTTGCAACAAAACTACCGCTTCATTTGAAGGGTTGGAAAGAATTGACCATTCCGATTACCCCGAAGAAGCCTTGCGCGAAGCGTTGCTGAACTCAATCGTACACCGTGATTACAGCTTCAGCGGAAGTATTATAATAAATGTAAACGACAATGGGATTGAGTTCATCTCCATAGGTGGATTACTTCCCGGATTGTCACCCGATGATATTAAAAGCGGCATTTCACAACCACGCAATAAGAAGCTTGCCGAAATATTTCATCGTCTGCATCTGATTGAATCATATGGCACAGGTATCAGAAGGATTTACAGCCTTTATTGTGATTGCAGCTTGCAGCCACGCATAGAGGTTACTCCCAACACCTTTAAATTCATCCTGCCTAATATGAATAAGAGTGTGTCTATGCGGAAGGATATGCCACGCAAAGCTACACTTACACCACAGATGGAAATGATTCTGGACTATATCAATGAAAATGGCGATATAACCGATAGTGAGGTTCAGACACTTCTTGGTGTGAAGAGCACCCGTGCATACACCATAGTTAAGTCAATGAAAAGCGCAGGTCTGATAACTGCACACGGTAGAGGCACTGATAAAAAGTATACTTTATAAACAATGGACCGCATGCACCGGTAGGGTGTATGCGGTCATTTTAGTGTAATTCTATGTGCGAGGTTTACTTCTCCCCACCATTTGCCTCGATCATCTTCATCACTGACTTGTCAAAGTCCGAAGTGATTTTCTGTGTTGCATTGAACACGTCATATTCCGACTCAGCTTTAGCCTTTGCCTGCTTTGCGGAGATCTTGCCGTTATCCTTCAATATCTCATAACGGCGGAAATTAAGGAACTCATTGATGCTTGCTTCAAACTCCTCCATTGTAAAGGTGTTCTCACGTTCAATCAAATCCTCGATATAGTCGAAATAACCCGACACTGCCCTTTCAAGCTGACGTATCTGCTTTTCATCAAGGTAATTCTTCGCAATCGTTACATCTGATTTGAGAATACGTCCATCGGGAGCATTCTTCCATGTAGTGAGTCCCATATGCTCCTTTTCTTTGTCAGCCGATGAGTAGACGATCTCTGCCGCTGTCTGTCCTGTAATTGCGTAATGGAACTTGTTCTGCACTGTTGCATAAAATCGCTTGGTAACATCAGCTTGTCTGTCATAGTCAA
>SVNJ01000017.1 GCA_015066955.1 Ruminococcus sp.
TACAACATCGGGCTTATAAGCTTCAATGAGCGCAATAAGCTCGTCTACATTATCAGCATCAACCTGTGCAGTTTCGATTACAGTTTTTGTTGTGGGCTGGAGCTTTTCTTTGAGAGCGTCGCACTTGGATTTTGTACGGCTTGCAATCATGATTCCCTCAAATACCTCGCTGTTCTGACAGCACTTGTGAATTGCTACTGAGGCTACTCCTCCGCAGCCGATTATCATACATTTTTTCATCTTAATCTCTCCTTAGTTTTGAATAAAATTGTTGTCCCTGCTTTTTGTTCTTCTTTTGATTTCAATAACTGGTAATAATATACCTACACCTAAAAATATTACAATAAGCACTATACTTCCTTTGTTTTTCGGATCATAAAATTCACTGGGATTAGCAGGATCTACATATATAGTTACATGCTCACCCGTGCTGTGAATCTTGTAGCTTGATTTAGTGTCGCTTTTTTCCGAGTAGTACAAACCCTCATATTCATAGTCATAAACCGTCTGATAGGTTACCTTTGTCTTGCCTTTTTTTCTTTTTGTATGTCTGATGTTGTCAACAATAACAGCCTCTACCTTTTCGGTGCATACCTTTGACTTGTGCACCTCCCTGAATATCAAGAGTGAACTTATCAGTATAAATACAAGTGACATGCATATCACTCCCAAGATATTTTTACGGTTGTTATTTGTTCTGCTATTGCTGCTTCCTATACTATTATAATCCATTAATTTATTCCCGAATAATAATTTTCATTCATTGCTTTTGCTTTTTTTCTGATAAATATAAAGGCTATTATCTCGAGTAAAATAAGTCCGCTTCCAATGCAGATAAACATTAAACATATTTCTGAACCGAGCTCATAATTAGGATCATAGATTGTGTTCGGATCATCAGGATTAATGAGTATCTCAGCCATATCACCTACTTTATACTTTGCAGGATTGCTGCTGTTGTTGCTTTTTACATTATACTCCTTATCCATATATGTGAAGCTGTATACAGGAGCGTAAGAAGTTGTTGTTCTTCTGCTGCTTCTATGAGTTCCGGAACGGGTTGTTCTCTTTACGACTTTATTTTCGATTATCTCAGCTTCCACACTGTATGTACACTCATCTGCCGTTTTATTCTCTTGAGCAAGGAAAAATGAACTTACGCCTATCATGCATACAGGCAAAATGTTGAATAAAAGTAATATAACCAGTAATATAAAACAGCCACAGCCCTTTCTTGTTGTTTTTTCCGGAATATCACTACCAAAAGTATCATTATTATTGTAATAATTCATTATTTTCACCCCATATTAATTTTTGATTTATATTCTCTTTTTCCTATTTTCATGATAAAGCAAGCAGCATCTCCCTTATAATCTTGCATGCAACTGCTGTTGAAACTCCGCTCTGGTCATACTGCGGACTAAGTTCATTTACGTCACATCCAACTATATTCAATTCACTGCATACAAGAGTAAGTGATCTTCTTAGTTCATCAAATGTAACTCCACCTGCTTCAGGTGTACCAGTGCCGGGAAATATCGACGGGTCGAGCACGTCAAGATCAACGGTAAGATAGACGTTTTTACCCTTTAGCTGAGAAACTATATCTTCAAGTCCATCAAGATTGAACTTATTCATGAATGTATGTTTATCAGCAAAACGGAACTCTTCCCTGTCACCGCTTCGTATACCAAACTGGAATATATGTCCGTCACCTACAATATCATGACATCGTCTGATTACGCAGGCGTGACTGAGCTTTTGTCCAAGATAGTCATCACGTAAGTCAGCGTGAGCGTCAAAATGAACGATGTAGAGATCGTCAAATTTTTCGGAAACAGCCATAACGGAACCAAGTGTTACAAGGTGTTCTCCGCCTATCATAAATGGAATTTTACCGTCTGTGAGTATCATATCCGCACGCATTGCAATATCAGCAACAACTCGGTTTGTACTGCCGAAGGGAAGCTCTAAATCTCCGCTGTCAAAGTAACTGTAATCAAGCATATCCTTGTCCTGATATGGACTGTATGTTTCGATTCCGAAGCTCTCATTTCTTATTGCGGAAGGTGCAAATCTCGTTCCCGGACGAAAGCTTGTTGTACCGTCAAAGCCTGCACCGAAAAGTACGATTTTTGCGTCCTCATATTCAGCATCGCAAGCGATAAAAGTCTGTATATTCTTATTCAACATCTCTTAAAAGCTCCTCTACATAACTTGGAAGTGCAAAAGCTCCTATGTGCAAGCGTGTATTATAGTAACGTGTCTGCAATCCGAGCATATTCCATTTTGTACCGTTATAATCATTAGTTGGATGATATTTTTTTGAAGCAAAGCCGAAAAGCCAGTGCCCCGAAGGATAAGTAGGTATATGCGCCTGATACACCTTGCTTATGGGGAAACTTTCAACTATTCGCTTATGTGAACGCTGCATTGCCGCTGCGTCCTCGTCGTAAAAAGGACTTTCATGCTGATTTACCATGATACCGTCATCATGAAGTGCCTTATAGCAGCTGCCGTAGAATTCCTTTGTGAAAAGTCCTTCGCCCGGACCGAATGGGTCAGTCGAGTCTACTATAATAATATCATACATATCCTCGCAGCGGCGGATGAATTTCACCCCATCCTCGTAGAAAAGATGTACTCTCGGGTCGTCAAAGCGGCATGCAGTTGTAGGAAGATACTGCTTGCTGACTTCAACTACAAGCTCATCAATCTCAACAAGGTCTATACATTCAACCTGCGGATAACGTGTTAGCTCACGTACTACCCCTCCGTCTCCTGCACCGATTACAAGTATATTCTTCGGATTAGGATGTACTGCCATAGGTACGTGGGTTATCATTTCGTGATATATGAACTCGTCCTTTTCCGTAAGCATCATATATCCGTCAAGGGTTAAAAATCGCCCGAATTCCTTTGAATCAAACACGTCTATACGCTGAAATTCACTCTGACCGCTGTAAAGCTGTCGGTCAACCTTTATTGAGAATTTCACGTTAGGTGTGTGCCTTTCGGTGAACCATAGTTCCATGTAATCCCTCCAATTTATTAAATTAGAAATTATATCTTTGATAAACAAATTGTTATTTACATTCTTTGTATGTTGGCAATAGAACGAATTCTTGCCAAAGAATCTCCAAAATTATTTACAGCAGATTTATCTTCCGCACCACACAATGTATGATATAAAGGACATTTTCGACAATTAATATCGTTTTCAATGTAATCACACAATGAAACAAAGGCAGTATATAGCTTTTTCACATCATCAACCAAAAATAATTTCTCTTTCATAATCAACCTCTAATGAATTATATTTAAATCAGCACATTCAATCTCTCAATATTAATATCCTCAGTACCCGTCATTGAACAGCCCTTTTCCTTTGCGTATCTGATATACTCAATTATTTCAGCTGTTATAAGCTCTCCCGGTGCAAGAATCGGAATTCCCGGCGGATAGCACATTACAAACTCACTGCAGACATGCCCTACCGCATCTTCAAGAGAAAGTGACATTTTATCCGCATAGAAAGCCTTTCTCGGACTTTCAGCAACTATGGGATTTATGTATTCCTGAGTAAGCATACCTGTCTCAGTTTTTCCGAAACGTCGCTTTATCTCAGCAAGTGCACTTATAAGACGCTCAATATCACGCTTACGGTCACCGACTGAAATATACGCAAGAATATTTCCTATATCGCCGAATTCAATCTGTATGTCATACTCGTCACGAAGAAGGTCGTAAACCTCGATTCCAGCAAGACCTATGGGAAGCGTATATACAGACAGCTTTGAAACGTCAAAATCGTAAATACTGTCACCGTTGACAAGCTCCTTAGAGTAGGCATAATAGCCTCCGATTGCATTAATCTCGGAGCGTGCATATTCAGCCATTTCAACGGTTTTCTCGAAGATTTCACGTCCGCCCAGTGCAAGACGTTTACGGGAAATATCAAGACTTGATAAAAGAAGATATGACGCACTTGTGGTCTGAGTGAGGTTGATAACCTGCCTCATGTAGTCAGAGTTAATTCGTTCTCCCATAAGAAGAAATGAGCTTTGTGTAAGACTTCCGCCAGATTTGTGCATGCTTACAGAGGCAATATCAGCACCTGCCGCCATTGCTGTTATGGGGAAATTCTCTCCGAAATAGAAATGAGTACCATGAGCCTCATCAACAAGTACAAGCATTCCGTGAGCGTGTGCAAGCTCTGTTATACGCTTAAGGTCTGAGCAAATACCGTAATATGTGGGGTTATTCACAAGAATTGCCTTTGCATCGGGATTTTCCTCAATCGCCTTCTCAACCTGTGAAACGGACATACCGAGTGCAATTCCAAGCTGATGATTAACCTCAGGGTTAACATATACGGGGATTGCATCGCAGAGAATGAGTGCGTTAATTGCACTTCTGTGAACGTTTCTCGGCATGATAATCTTGTCTCCGCCCTTGCATGCATACATAATCATGCTCTGCACGGCAGATGTAGTGCCGCCAACCATAAAGAATGCATTAGCCGCACCGAAAGCCTGTGCCGCAAGCATTTCCGCATCCTTGATTACGGAAACGGGGTGACAGAGATTGTCAAGAGGCTTCATGGAATTTACGTCTACGCTGAGGCAGTCCTCTCCGAGAAATTCGGTAAGTTCCATATTACCACGCCCACGCTTATGTCCCGGAACATCAAAAGGCACTACCCTCATGCGTTTGAATTTTCGTAAAGCCTCATAAATCGGTGCATCACACTGTGAAAGAGCCATTGTTGAATACATTCCTTCCGCTGAATATTTCTATCATTTCCCGTTTAAGCGCTGTCAGAATATCGAGCCTGCTTCTCGGTGAAAGCTCATTGACATCCGTATTGAAGAGGTAATTCTGCAATTCAAGCTCTTTTATGAGCATTTTTGTATGGAACATATTTGCCTGATAAACATTAATGTCCACAGCATCATATTTCTGAAGTGTAGCCGCATCAATATAATCCTGAATCGAAGTTATATTATGGTCGATGAAGAGCTTTTCGCCGTCAAGATTTCTTGTGAATCCTCTTACACGGTAATCCATTGTGATAATATCTGAATCAAAGCTTCCTATAAGATAATCAAGTGCAGTAAGCGGAGTAATCTTACCGCATGTAGCAACATCTATATCAACTCGGAAGGTTGCAATACTGGTATCCGGATGATATTCGGGATAGGTATGCACGGTAACATGACTTTTATCAAGATGTGCAACTGTTTCGCTTCCGCCTGCGGGAATCATAGTATCATCGGCAATAAGGAAGGTAGCCGATGCACCCTGAGGGTCATAGTCCTGCTTAGAAATGCTAAGTACCTGTGCACCTATCATTTCTGTAAGGTGAGTCATAATGTCTGTGATACGTTCTGAATTATACTGCTCATCAACATAGGCAATATAATCAAGCTGAGCTTTCGGAGTTTTAGCGTAACAAACGTCGTATATATTAAAGCTAAGGGATTTTGTCAGGTTATTGAACCCGTAAAGTTTTAATTTATTCTCCATGACTGCACCTCTCGGAAATAATTTATAAATAAAAAACGTATCAGCTTTATCAACTGATACGTGCATGAATTCTTTAAACTAAAATGCATAAAGCTTCATTATCGGTTTCAGAGTCTATACAAGCAAGAACACCTTTTACTACTCTTATTGACCTTTCACAAGTTGACTGCGGCTTTTCCGCTGAAATATCCAAAAACTTATAAAATGTTTATCGACTCAGGGTCGAATCAATAAGGCAACAGAAGTTGCCAGCCGCAATGCGGCAGGTCGGCATTTGCCCCAGCTGTCCGTATGGCTATAGCTCCCGAAGAAGCGGGCAATATCTTGCTTTAGTGAAAACCGAAGCTTTACTTGCAATATGAATACATTTTATCATACTAAATCGTAAATGTCAAGATGTTTGGTAAAGTTTTATTATTTACTCAGCAAAACTTCACTGTTAGTCCCATAGAAAATATCATCATGACCGCTTGCTCTGCGGCAGAATTCCTCTATACGCTCCCAGTTATCGTCAACGTCAAATTCATAGCTGTGCCCCCAAAGACAGAAAATCGCAGGATCATTGCCCTTGTATGAAAGAAAACTGTCAAGAAGCTCCCAAAGTTTATCATTTTTGTGATGACATGTTGCTCTGTACACCATAAGATTTTTCTGCGGAGCAAAATCAGGTGCGTCAAATACCGTTCTTGAATATTTTATACCGCACTCCTCTGCTATTCTGATAACCTTATCATTGAATGTACCATAAGGATAAGCCATTCCGAATATTTCAGTACCGAATATAATTTCAAGACTTTCCTTGTCCTGCATAATTTCAATTCGGATTTCATTATCCTCAAGCTCTGTCAGGCTTGGATGAGTAAGGGTGTGCACTGCAATTTCATGGCCTGTGTAAATCTCTTTACATTCATCAGCAGTCAATCTCCTGACAGGCACGTCCTTTATTATAAAACTGCCATTCTCGCTCATAATCCCACTGTTAAGATTAAAGGTACACTTCATTCCGTATTTATTGAATATCTCAACAAGCCTTTTATCCTGTGAAATACCGTCGTCATAGCTGAAAGTCAGAGCTTTATTTTTTCCGTCCCACATAATTTTTCCTCCATATAAAACAGCGAACCCGAATACGTCAGGTCCGCTGTCAGGTTTGTTTAATTATATCACGTATTTCCTGAAAAATCAATAAATAGTCAGAGAATTTCTATTATGAAACGGATTTATAACCAAGATTCAGGAAGCTCACTTATAAGCTTTGTAAGATATTTCTGAATAGAAACTGCGTCGTTGATACCAACGCCGTCACCTCTCTGATAAACATCAGCGTTATCAAGTCCTGCATCGGTGAGCGGATTAGTCTGACTGTTTGTTACGTAGCTCATAATTCTGATTGCATCAGCAATTGTGACATCGTTATCCTCATCGGAATCTCCGTACATTTCCGGTTTTGGTTCAACTGTAGTAGGCTCAGTCGGTTCAGGTGTCGGAGGTTCAGTGGGTTCCGGAGTCGGAGGCTCTGTTGGTTCAATTGCTTTTCCTGTCACCATAACCATATAGTTTACACAAGAAGCAGACTGTCCGTTTGTACCAAGAATAATCTCCTGACCTTTATTGAATTCCTTCATGTAAAGGTTGAACTGTACATCTGCATTATTTGCAAAGGAAAGTCCCGTATTTGTCCAGCTGCTTACCCATTCCGGAAGCGGATCTACTCTGGAATCAAATGCAGCATAAACCTTAATATCAGCGCCAGCCGTAAACTTTGCAAGGTCTGAGGTAGTGTACTTAGCGTCGCATGCAGTAATAATTGCTTCTGAATTTTCCACTTCTGCAGGAAGCTGAACGCATGTAACATCACGGTCACCGAAAATAAGGTCACCGCTGACAAAGCTTTCATCAATTGACCAACCTGACATTGTTGAATCATCAAGGATATAAAGATTCTTTATGAGCTGACCGTTCATCGGAAGAGCTTCACGTCCGAATACAAAGCTGTCAATATTCATCAGGTAGCCTTCGCCGCCTGTGAATTTCAGATAAAGATTGTGTTGACCTGTTATGGTAGGTACATTGAACGAAGCTTCAACATAATCCTGCCATCCGCCTGTTCCTTTTACTGTGCAGGAAGCAATAGGATTACCGCTGACACTATCAAGATATAGCTCGATATTTCCGCCCTCTAGAGAGCTTGCTGTCTTTACTGAAAAGCTTCTTGCGCCGTTCTCAAAATCAACACCTCTGAACATGATATAGTCACCGTTTTCGATGTAGCCTACATTCTGTCCCCCATTACCGCTGTCCTCTGCAGTAACACCGCTCTGGTCGCTGAAGCTTTCAGCTTCAATTGTTTCAAATGCAGATATAGGGTCAATTCCATTCTCGGGTGAAGGTGTAACAACGCCCTCAGGGAATGAATTTATTGTAAGGTCATTGATATAGTACTCAATATTTGTATAACCAAGACCGCAGTAGTCACCATTTGTATCAGATGAATCATTGGGATTGAGACCCCTTACAAGCTCCCAGTTATCATCCATACCGTCATTATCAGCGTCAGTGATTGTTTTTGTAAGAACCGCTGACGGATAATTATAGGTTACACCACAATCAATGCTGTAGCTATCAATCTTTGATTTTTCATCGGTGGTTGCATCATTGTAAGCTGCAGTACCACTGAGACTTCCTGTACCTGTGCGGCACTCTTCTGCTGACTGAATATCAATTGCGGTACGAAGATTCGGAGCAATTCCATTTCCCGCAAAACTCAGAACATTTTCATAAGAAGCTTCTGCGCTTTCGCAGGTAGTTGCGGTAGAAACATTTTCACCGTTTACAATAGTCTGAAATGCTGTGCTGCTCTTTACTGAATCCTTTGTAATGCCGAGACCGTCCTTTACGGAAATTCCATTCCAGTTATCGTAAGTAACCGTATCATATACGGAATTATCCCTGTTCAGCATGCGGTTTCCTGTACAGAAAATAGAAAAATTCTCAGGACTTGTACTGCTGTCTACGTTTACATAATGCTTGCCGCCTGTAGTACCCTCTCCCATTTTAAGTGTGTTATTTACATAATTAAGATGACCGATAGTACCGTAAGCAGTCTGGTAAGCCCAGTTGTAAATTACGTTATTTGTAAAATCTGCGGTTGATTTTCCTACAACCTTTCCCCTGAAATTTCGGGATACATTATGAACAATCAGGTTATGGTCAAAGGTGCTGTAGCCCTTACCCATCATAAGACCAAAACCGTGAATGCCCTTGCTGTGTCCGCCCCATGAATCTGCAGGACCAATAACGGAATACTGTACGGTATAATATTCATTATTTGAATAAAGACCCCATTGTTCATCGGTAGTCCAGCCCATAGAGCAGTGGTCGATGATTGAATTCGAACCCTTATCGCCGCCCCATGCGTCATTACCGCTGCTTGTCGAAGCGTAAGGTCCGGGACGAGAACTTAAATATCGGCATATTATGTTATCTCCGCCCATACCGAGTTTGAAATTCTTAAGAGTAATTCCAGAGCCTCCGGGAGCGGTCTGTCCTGCAATTGTGACATTACCCTTACATACAACATTGCTCTTAAGCTCAATTGTACCGCTTACATCGAATACTACGATTCTGTTGGACTTGCTTACAGCGTCTCTGAAAGAGCCTTCACCGCTGTCATTAAGGTTTGTAACGTGGTAAACCTCTCCGCCTCGTCCTCCCGTTGCATACTTACCACCGCCTACCGCACCGGGAAAAGCAAGTATCTGTGTGGCCGCCTCAACCACCGGTTTCTTCTGTGTGACATTAAAGTTAAGAAGCATTGAGGATGCCGCTGCAATACTTGTCAGAAATGCCACGCTTTTTTTAAGTGCCTTTCTCATGATTTCCTCCTGAAAATTTTCTGCCGTATAAGAATATACGGCAGATTTTTATTATTAAACAGCATCAGAAGCTGCTTATTTTACCTTTAAGATAGTTCTGAAGAAGCTCAAGGTCAGAAGCGTTAACGTTTCCGTCCTCATTTACATCAGCTGCCTTAAGCTGTGTGGAAGTGAGCTTGCTGCTGTCGGCAACAGCCTTTCTCATTACCGCAAGGTCAAATATATCAACTGTTTCGTTGCTGTCAGTATCACCCTTGATATAGTTTTCAGCCTCAAACGCTTCAAATACCCACCAATTCTGAGAAGCTTTGCCGTTTATAGTCATTTCAACCACCTTAGCACCGCTTCCTGTTGAACCGTCTGTAATATCAAGTACGCTCTTATCTGAGCTTACAGCTGTAGTAATCTTAAAGCTTCCGTCAGAGTTCTTTATAAACTTGAAATACTGTGCATTTGAGCTTGTATTTTCATAGATACCAATCTTTGTACCGTCCTCAGTTTTACCGTAGTCAACGTCGAGATAGAAATTGCCTAAACCGGATTTAAGCATATAGTAGCCGTCGCCTACAGGCTCAAAGATCCAGGTATTGTGGCTCTGACCGCCGTCTGCACCCCATTGCTGAACGTAGGAACCGTTTGCCGCTGTACCGTTTTCAACCTCCATGTAAAGCATACTTGCGCAGTTCTGAATCATATAAGTCTTGGATGTATCAAATTCTGTGCCAGCAGCCTTGCCTTCAGTATACTGAACATAGAATAAGTAAAGTCCGCTTCCAGCTGATGAAAGGTAATATGTACCGCCTGAAGGAACTGAAAGCGTGTATGCATCAAGGGATGTTCCGTTAACATTATCAACACTTGATACAACATTTCCTGAAGCATCAAGAATATTAACGGTTCTTGCGGCAGTTGAACTTGATGACATCATGTAAACCTTAACTGTACCTGCATTCGGAAGAATCATCTGAATTGAACGGTTATCAACTGTACCCTTACCGCCGAGAAAAATTCTCTTGCTGATTGTAAGTGAACCGTCAGCTGTTGTGTAAGTGTTTTCTGTTACAGAAACAGCGTCAGCGGCATTAGCCTTGATTGTGTAAACATTATTATACTTTGAATCAGTGCTGAATGTTCCTAATGCTGCATTGCTTGCATTAAGGATGTAATCAGTTGACGAAGCAGGAGGATTATCTGGCGGATTATCGGGATTGGTTCCCGGATTTACAGTACCCGAGCCATAAGCCTTATTCTGCATTCTTCCGCAGTACTCCATAGTGGTTGTCTTTGCATTATCAGGAGTTTCGGGAGTATACTGATTAAGATAAATCTTTGAGGAATCAATATCAAAGTTATCGTAAGCATCGCCTCCGCTTACGAGATTAGCTATATTTGCGCTGTCCATACGGTTTGAAACTGCTGTGTAGATTGAATTACCCTTACAGTTTACAAGCTTGTCGTTATATGACTTGATAGTACCGCTGTAGGCATCGCTTCCCATAGCCTCAGTATCGAGCGGAAGATTTACGCCTTCAAAATAGTTGGATTCGGAGAAAACCTTAGAATTATAGGAAGCTCCTATACCGTAGCTTGAGTTATTCTTGAAGTAGTTGTTGTACATATGAACGTGAGCATTACGTACACGAGGATTTCTTGAAGATGTATTGTCGAACCAGTTGTGGTGGTAGGTAATCCAGTCCTGCATATGGCTTGTACCACCGCCGACGAGAGAGGTTTTATGACAGCCGTTGTAATAGTTGTAGGAAACAGTAACGTACTCAGTCCACTTCATATCTGTTGTTCCGTCACCTTCTGCCTTATCATCATCAACTGTACCGTTTCCTGCATACTCGTTAAGACCTACGCCGAAGCTGTTATTGTGAATCCAGATATGGTTTGTCATGTTTGAGCTTGAACCGTTCATACCGATAGCGTCATCGGGATACTGATAGAAGTAAAGGTTCTTAACCTCAATACTGCTTGAACGCTTGATTTCAAAGCCCCATCTTACAAGATGTGTATCGTAGCCTATACCTTCAATTGTAACATTTTTTGCGTCCTCGAGGTAAAGCATATGCGAGCCGTCATTGCTTGAACCGTCATTTGCTCTTGCACCTGAGGGAACATCGATTTTACCTATAAGACGTATACAGAGATTTTCGGGTGAACCGTCTGCAAAAATGCTGTAAAGACCTGTCTTACCGTTGTATGAAACAGTGTCCTTATTTGAATTTGTTACATAAAGCACGGTTACTCCCGATTTAAGAGTACCGTCGTTATTATATGCACCTACTCCTTCTGAGCGGTTCCAATGTGCATAACCGCTTCTGTCAGTTTTCATGGGAGTAATTGTACATTCAGCAGTACCGCTTGAGCCTGTAATCTTAACATTATAAGATGTACCGCCTTTAAGTCCGGGAATGTCTACTCTGTTGCTTCTGATAAGCTGAGAATCAACATTGATGTATGAAGAAGCTGAGCTTTCCTTGTAGGAAACGCTTACATTACTTCCGATTTTACTGCTGTCCCATTCAGCATAAGCTGTATCAAACCAGCCGCCGCAAAGTGTGATTGCGTCTGAGGTTGTTGTACCTGTATTTCCCGTATCACCTGAGCCTGTATTTCCTGACTCTGAGGATGTTGCATTGATATATGCGGGAGTCCAGCTTCCAAGCCAGCCTGCTACAGTAACTGTTGCCGCATCTGCAGCTGAAAGAACTGAACCCTTACGATTTGAAAGGTTTACTGCCGTACCGTTTGCAAGAGTTGTACCATATTCCTTGAATGTTGCCTGTGTTGGCTCAACTCCGCTCATGCTTGTCCAGCCCTCGTCTCTGATAAGACCTGCATATTCAACAGTGGTGTTTATAAACATTACATGTGCAGTATCTCTCCAGGGTCTGCCGAGATAGCCTGCGGAAACTACCTGTGCGTCATTTGCTGTAATATCGCAGTTATAGAAGAGATAGCCCTTTGTCTGTTCTCTTGCGGCAGTAATATAACCGCCTGCGGCTGAACTGCTGTATCCGTAAAAGGAAAGCTCGCAGTTATCGAAAACATAGTCGCCCTTGCCGAAGATATAGTCGGTATTTCCTTCTATTTTACAGTTCTTGAAGTAGCCCTGATCTGCACCTGTATAGAGTGTATCCTGACTTCCGTAGAACTCGCATCCGAAAAATTCCGCACGATTGCCTTCAACGGATATAGCCGCTCCTCGTTCTGTAGCAGCCTTGCTTCTTACGTCTGCACCCTGAGCTGTTCTGTTAAAGGTTATGGACTGGCTACCCGAAGGCTCAACGCCGTCAGCTATTTCCTCGTTTGTGACATAGCGGTTGAATGAATTTTCGAATACAATATTCTTTGCACGGAAATTCGCTGCCCCTGAGAGAAGGTGAACCGTAGCACCCCAGCGCTGAGTAGGCTCAGCCTTTGCGGATTTCGAAGCTGCATTCGAAGCGCTGTAGCGTCCGTCGCTTCCTACGCTGTAATACTTGTAGCCTATACCGTAATACCACGTAAGAATAACATCGCCCTTTGAAGGCTCGTCGTTTACAAAGGTGATATAAGGCGTCTTGATTACAAGCTGTTCACGGTAAGTACCCGGAGCAATATGAACCGTAATACGCTCTGATTCACTTGACGGATTAATCGACTGACATGCCGCAATTGCCTCTGTTACGGTTTTGTAGTTGTTGCTTTTGCCTGAATATCCGACATAAATATCGGTGGTTGAAGCGGCAGTAACTTTCTGAGGGAAGTGTACCGCCTGACAGCAGAGCATGGCGACCGCCATAATAATTGCCAGCATCTGCAGGAGGGATTTTTGTCTTGTCTTAACCATTTTCATCAAACTCCTTAAATATTAAATTTTAAAAATGCTCTCTTTTCCCCATTATACATTATCAAGTATACCATAAGAAATCAAAAAAGTAAATAGTATTTATGAATATTATTGAAAAATTGTAAAACAAGTGCAAAATATACATTCTGTTATTACCATATTTAATGATTTGAGAAAATAACAAAGCTGATTCCGAATTTACGAAACCAGCTTTTACTTGATTTTTATTTATTCATGTATTCTTCCATTTTACCGCTTCCGCCTGTTGCGATGTAAGCGTAGTAGCCGAGTATTGCAGAAGCGTCGCTTGAATCTATAGCGTTATCGGTATTAACATCTGCGGCATACTCCTGAATGGATGTAAAAGTACTGTCTGCACCTGTAGCAAGTCGTGCATACTCGGCAAGTACGAGTGAAGCGTCTGAGGAATTTACTGCTCCGTCATTGTCAACATCTCCGAGAAGGCAATCGGGAGCCTTAAGCTTAAAGGTATCATCGGTGAGCTTGTATTTTCTGCTTCCGCTTGAAACGGGACTTACAAGGGTAATATAGCAGTTATCATCGCTCTTTTCGGGAAATTTAAGTAGTGTAACCGTAATCTTGCTTCCGTTAACCTTTATATCAAAATACTCATTATTCTGTGACTTCTCATTGATTTTATTAACGTCGCTGCAAACCTGTACTCCCCAGTCTGCGAAAATAGCGGAAGCAATATTTGTTTTGAATGTAACCGAATCGCCGATTTCGTCCATAGTCTTTACGCCTGAAAATGTAAGTGACGGCTCTTTAACGGTAATAATGTAAGTGCTGTTTTCGCCTTTAACCGAAACCGTACCGGCATTTCTTGCAGTAACCTTTCCGTTTTTGATTTCAACAACGGTATAACCGTCGCCCTTATTGCCGTTAGCTTCGATTATACTATCAAGTTCAAGCTCCTGACCGATTTCCATAGTCAGTTTAACCTCGTCCTCGTATTTTATTTTTCCTGCAGATGTAGTCTCTCCCTCACCTACTGTAATAGTAAGAGGCTCAAGCTCAAGGAGACCTTCACCTGTTTTATCATGCATTATATTGCTGTATTCGAAATTTGTAACAACTGAGCCAAGAAGGTTTGAAGGCTGAAACTGAGCGGCATCTCTGTAGAAGTCAAAAAAGTCAATGACGTATTTACCGTTCTGTGCTCCTTTTTTCAGCGTAACGTCAAAGTAATACATAGGATATTCATCTGATGTACTGCCAAGCCATGTATCGCCGTAAGCATAAACCCATGTAAGACTAATAGCAGGATTATCTATGTTGTAATCGGGTAATGAATCAGAGTAGCTTGCCATAAAATCTCCGTGAGGAAGATACAAACCGCCGAGAACCTCCGCAGAGAAAAACGGACGGCATTTTGTTTCGAAATTGATTCCTGAGGATGTGGTAAAGGTATGGTTTCCGGTATAGTATTCATTCATAACGCTTGTACCGTTTGCACTCTTCATCGGTGAAATTGAAATATCGGTTGTGTTTACCGATTCCGGGCTTATACCGAAAACAGATGCTGCTGCGTTGATTTCCTGCTGTACTCCCGATTCAAGATAAAGTCCGCAGGTAATAACAACGTCTCCCTTTTTGAGGTCAGCAGAAGAAACGTTGCATGTATTTCCGAGAGATTTTATATAGTTTTCCCCTTCCTCTACAGGACGAAGAGACAGAGCTTTTGTCTGTTCAAGGTCTTCTGCGGATTTTGCGTAAACGTTTAATCCTGTGCAGGATAAAGCTGTTCCTGCTGAAATAGTGAGCGAAAGAAGTGCGGAGGTAAATTTCTTAAACATGATAATTCTCCTTTTCAATAGAATATTTTATATAAATTATAACATGAACCTTATATATTTTCAGGTATCAGGTATTTTCCTTTCGGAACTGTTTCGGGGTCATAGCATAGTACTGCTTGAAAATCTTTCCGAAGTAGCTTATGTGGTTAAAGCCGCAGGCAAAGCATATTTCGGTAATCTGTTTATCGGTGGAAATAAGAAGGTTGACCGCATGCTTGAGACGGTGCTCATTAAGATAGGTTACAGGCTTTTTACCTATCATTCTGCGGAAGCATCGGAAGCATTCGCTTTTACTTATATTAGCAGCCTTTGCAATTTCGTCAACTGAAATTTCCCTCTGATAATTTGTATGAATAAAGGTAAGCATTTCCTTTAGCCTGTTCTCGTTTACAGTAGCTGTGCGGTTAAGCTCGGGGGCACGTAAATCCTTGCCGAGATTAAGAGAAAGATTATACCAGAGCTCACCAAGAAGATTTCTGAACTTAAGCTCATATCCCCAGCTGCTCTGCTCGGAAATCCTGAATATCTCAACTACTATCGAAAGAATTTTCTTCTGCCATTCAACTCCTTGTACAAGCTTCATGCCTTTGAGTGCAGGGTCAGTAACGATTGGACGTACAAATTTCTGATAAATAAGCTCCGCACCGCTGTCCCCAATGAGGTCAGGCATAAAGCAGACTGTAGTCATAAGGGGTTTTTCGGCACCTTCTACGGGACGCTCCATGTGCATTGTATTGGAATTGATAAAAAAACCTTCGCCCTCATTAACCTGTATGCACGTATCATTAATGAAGCATTCAACGCTTCCTTTAAGTACAACTGCGAATTCGATTTCAGGGTGCCAGTGCCAGTCTATAATATGGTTTGTGTACCAGTCGAAGTCGTTTTTATAAACCTGCATGGGAAACTGTGGAGTACCGTGTGCAATATTTTCACGATATTGCTGTATACTGACTCCTTCCCCTCGCAGCGGCTTTTTCTCCTCCATTTAATAATCCCCCTCGTGTTGGTAATATTGTTATATTTTCAGCTGATATTCTGATAGTATATTGCTCTGATTGCTGTTATTATTATATCAGACTTTGCAGGTCACGTCAAGTAAATATATATAATTCAAGGAGTTTATTGTTATGAAATTTTCTGACGGCTTCTGGCTTAACAAGCCGGGATATAATGTAAACTACGCTACCCAGATGTACGAAATTGAAGCTGATTCAAATTCCGTTACCGTATATGCTACTAATCAGTGGATCGGAAACAGAGGCATGACTTTAGGCGGTCCTGTGCTTACTGTTAAGTTCACTTCAACCCTCGAAAACAGCATCAAGGTAACTGTTGACCACTTCAAGGGTGCACTTAAGAAGGCGCCGTCCTTTAACCTCTGCGAGGACGCTTCCTTCAAACCTGTAATAAATAAGACGGAGAATGGCGGCTACGAGCTTATTTCAGGTAAAACTAAAGTGAAAATCGGTCCTCAGGGAAGCGGCTGGGACATCTCCTACTGGTATGAGGACAAGCTTCTTACTAAGGAAGGCTGGAGAACAACCTCTGTTATCGAAGAGGAAAACTACATAAACGAGGCTAAGCTTGCTGAAAGAAGCAACAAGCGTTTCTACGCTGATTCCGACAACGGAGACAACTCCTATATCCGTGAGATGCTTAATATATCAGTCGGCGAATATATCTACGGCTTTGGCGAAAAGTTCTCAACATTCGTAAAGAACGGACAGTCTGTTGAGGTATGGAACGATGACGGCGGTACTTGTTCTGAGCAGACTTATAAGTCAATCCCCTTCTATGTTTCATCAAGAAACTATGGTGTATTTGTAAATCATCCCGAAAAAGTAATGTTTGAGGTGGCAAGCGAGACTGTTTCAAAGGTTTCATTTGCGGTACAGGGACAGCACCTTGAATACTTCATCTTCGGCGGAAATACCGTTGCTGATGTACTTACATCTTATACAAACCTTACAGGAAAGCCTGCACTTCCCCCTGCATATACCTTCGGACTCTGGCTTTCAACTTCATTTACTACAAGCTACGATGAGGAAACCGTTACGTCCTTTATCGACGAAATGGAAAGACGTGATATTCCTCTTGAAGTATTCCACTTTGACTGCTTCTGGATGAAGGAATTCCAGTGGTGCAGCTTTGAATGGGATAAGAGAATGTTCCCCGACCCTAAGGGCATAATTGCACGTCTTAAGGAAAGAGGACTGAAAATCTGCGTATGGATCAACTCCTACGTGGGACAGCAGGCTCCATGCTTTGACGAATGTATGGAAAAGGGCTACTTCATCAAAAACAAGGACGGCTCTGTATTCCAGACTGATATGTGGCAGCCGGGACTTGCTATTATAGACTTTACAAATCCCGAAGCCCGTAAGTGGTATGCCGATAAAATCAAGGGACTTGCCGAGCTTGGAGTTGACGCTATCAAGACTGACTTCGGCGAGAGAATCCCAACAAATGTATGCTACTATGACGGCTCTGACCCATATAAGATGCATAACTATTATACCTACCTTTATAATAAAACCGTTTTCGAGGCTCTTCAGGAGGTTAAGGGTATGAATAATGCATGTCTCTTTGCTCGTTCAGCTACAGTCGGCGGACAGCAGTTCCCTGTACATTGGGGCGGAGACTGCTTCTCCAACTATGAATCTATGTGGGAGACTCTCAGAGGCGGACTTTCCCTCTGTCTTTCAGGCTTCGGCTTCTTCTCCCATGATATTTCGGGCTTTGAGGCAACCGGTACTCCCGACCTCTACAAGAGATGGACTGCTTTCGGACTTATGTCTACTCATTCCCGTTATCACGGAAACTCTTCATACCGTGTTCCTTGGAATTTCGATGAGGAAAGCTGTGATGTATCACGTCATTTCGTAAAGCTTAAGGGACGTCTTATGCCTTACCTCTTTGCTAATGCGGTTAATACCCATAAGACAGGTATTCCTATGATGAGAGCTATGGTTATCGACTACGGCTATGACCGTTCGGCTCTTACTGTAGATACTCAGTATATGCTTGGTGATTCACTTCTAGTTGCTCCCGTATTCAGCGAGGACGGTATGTGTAATTTCTATCTCCCGACAGGCGGTACATGGACTGACATCCAGACGGGTGAGCAGCTTGAAGGCGGAAGCTGGTATACAAAGAAGTATGACTACTTCGGAATGCCTCTTTATGCAAAGCCGAACTCAATTATTGCCTACGGTAACTTCGGCAAGACCGTTGAGTATGATTATGTTGACGGCATGAAGCTTGTTGTTTACGGTCTTGAGGACGGTAAGACAGCCGAGTGTGAAATCTACAGCAAGGAAGCTGAGCCTGCGGCTTCGGTAAAGGCTGTTCGCTGCGGTGATACAATTACCGTAACCGTTACGGGTACAGATAAGCCATTTACTGTTGAAAGTGCTCAGGGACTCAATATAGTTATTAATAAGTAATATTAAAGCGGAGGATTCTGTGTCCTCCGCTTTTTTTATACCGAAGCATATTTTGAAAATAAAACCTTATTATCCTTTACCTGAATTTCAAGTACTTCGCCGCTTACCGCTTCTCTGTTTACAATCATATAAGCAAGTTCATTTTCGATAAGCTCGGTGATACGACGTTTAATAGGTCTTGCACCGTATCTGCGTGTCTCCTGAGTATCAGCAAGAAGCTGAATGACCTCCTGCGAATAGGTAAGAGCGATACCGAGATTGCCTGCCCTTTTGCAAAGCTTATCAAGCTCTCTTGCAGCAATTTCAATAAGCTCCTCTCTGCTGAGAGGATTGAATACGATTATATCATCGATACGATTTATAAGCTCGGGACTGAGTGCATTCCTTACCTCTGAAATTGCCATGTTTCCCGTTTCTGTCTGCCCGAAGCCGAGTGACGATTTATTCGTAAGCATGGACGAACCGAGATTCGAAGTCATAACGATAACGCAGTTGCGGAAGCTTACTCTTCTTGCGGAGGAATCGGTGAGGTAGCCGTCGTCAAGAAGCTGTAAAAGCAGATTGAGAACATCCCTGTCTGCCTTTTCGATTTCGTCGAAGAGAATCATTGAATAGGGATTCCGTCTTACCCTGTCGCAGATATTTCTGTTAGTATCATCATAGCCTGCGTATCCGGGAGGTGCTCCGATAAGCTTTGAGACTGAATGCTTTTCCATATATTCGGACATATCAAGCTTTATCATATTATCAGCCGAACCGAACCATACCTCCGCAACCGTTTTTGCAAGCTCTGTTTTGCCGACTCCCGTAGGGCCCGTAAAGAGAAAAGAAGCCGTAGGACGAGACGAGTCGCATATTCCTGACTTACCCCTGCAGATTGCATCTGCGATTTTGGTTATTGCCGTTTCGTGTCCGATAATCTTTTCGGAAAGACGATTTTTCAACAGCCCTATATTCTGAGTGTCCTCTGCGGAGATATTACGAAGCGGAATTCCTGTCCTTGCGGAGATTATTTCGAGTATATCCGTCTGAGTAACCTCTGTTTCTGCCCTGAGACTGTTAAGGTAACTTCCGACATCGGAAAGCTTCATTGATTTTTCGTCAAGGCTGATTAAATCCGATTCATCGGAAGTTTCGGAGGAATGAATCTTTGCCCTTGCGCAAGCCTCGTCAATGAGGTCAATCGCCTTATCGGGAAGAAAACGGTCATTTATATACTGCTGAGAAAGTCTGACGGAAAGCGAGATTATTTCATCGTTTATCTTTACATTGTGATAGTCCTCATACCTGTTTTTTACTCCCTTTATAATCTCGATACATTTTTCTTCGGAAGGTTCATTTACCTGTACAGACTGAAATCTTCTTTCGAGTGCGGAATCTTTCTCGATATATTTTGTATACTCCGAAAACGTCGTTGCGCCTATAATCTGAAGCTGTCCTCTTGCAAGCTGGGGCTTCATTATATTTGCGGCATCGATTGCGCCCTCTGCCGCTCCTGCCCCGACGATAGTGTGAACCTCATCGATAAAGAGGATTATATTCCCCGCATTTGAAGCCTCATCAAGGCAAGCCTTTATACGCTCCTCGAAGTCGCCCCTGTACTTTGCTCCCGAAAGAAGCGACGTAAAATCAAGGGCAAAAATGAACTTATTCTTAAGTGAATCGGGAACGCAGTTTCTGACGAAAAGCTCTGCAACTCCCTCTACAATAGCGGTCTTGCCTACTCCTGCCTCGCCTATGAGGCAAGGATTATTCTTTGTACGTCTTGCAAGAATTTGCAATACCCTTTCAACCTCTGTCTTTCTGCCAATGAGAGGGTCATTCTTCTTGATTTCCGCTGGGTCGGTCATGTTGTGCCCATACTTGAAAAGATTCGGAAAATCCGATATTTTCGGCTTGATAAGAATGTTAAGCTCGCTTTGAAGATTGTTTGACATAATCCTGTTGAGACCGTGAAATATTCCCTTTACATTAATGTTCATACGCTTTATAAGAGCAGATGCACTGCATGAAGCGTCTTTCAGGATTGCCGCAAGAAGATGCTCGGGTGAAGCCTGAGCCTTATTATCTTCAAGAGCTGTTTCATAGGCATTTTCGAGAATTTTCTTAAGAGCCGTAGTAAAATAGCGGTGAGTGAGTGCGGAAGGACTTCCCTGCCCTACCATCTGAATAATTTCGCTTCTGAGGGTTTCCTCATCAACTCCGTTAATAATGAGAAGTTTAGCTGCATTGAGCTTGCTGCTTTTTACAAGTGCATAGAGGATGTGCTCGCTTCCGACGTAGGTGTGCCCCATTTCCGACGCTGCTGCAACGGCATTTTCGATTATTCTTAAAGTGTCCTTAGTAAATTTATCCTTGTTTATCATTCCGGACCTCCCGTTTATTCATATACAACTTATTATGCCATGAATTTACTGCGATAACGGTCGAAAAAATAAATCTCTGAAAAAAATTGTAACACTTTTTCTTCAATATCATATTATGTACTATGAAACGAAATCAAGACAACGAAAGCTTGAGAGTTTCAAATACATTTAATTTAAGGAGTGTTTCTCTATGTGTAATTCTGGATGCGGTTTTGAAGGTAATGGTTGCTGCTGGATTATCCTTTTAGTTGTTCTTTTTGTTATTCTTTTCTGCTGCTGCGGCAGCAACAATAGCAACAATGCTGTATGCTGCGACAACGGCTGCGGTAATAACTGCGGCTGCGGATGCTGATTTAGGTCTGATACAGTCCTGATATAAGAATAGTCCCCGTCAATAAGTCCGATAGTCATATAGAAGTTTTGAAAAACAAGGCTAAGACTAATACAGCGGATATAACAACACCACCGTATCAAACGTGATACGGTGGTTCTTTTTGTTTGATTTGATAAATTATGGTTAAGAATTATGTCGCATTTCTCTTTCCGAGAACAAGAGTTGCTTTTATTACCAACAGCAGAAAAGCTACTACAATTGCATAAGCCTCCCTTGTCATTGCAAGAAACAATACCGTTATAATACTGCACACAAAAGAAATGCTTGTAAGGAGTTTTCGCCCCTTTTCTATTTTCATTTGATTTAAAGCAACCTTTACAGTTCCAATCATAATAAGCGAAACAAACATAATCCAGTAAACTATCCTGCTAATCAAAGTCAGTTCAGTATATGCAAACAAGGGTACAGAATAAATATATTCATTAACAGGGTTCGGATAAAGTGGCAGAATAATAAGGGTTACACTCATTAAATCCACAATTCCGAACAGCAAATCGCAGATATTCTGAAGGTTGGATTTGTTTTCTTTTTCAGCAATAGAAATCAACTTTTCGCCCGACAGCAGGTCATCAATTGTAACCGAAAAGAATTTGGAAATCTCTTTCAAAGAATCAATGCTCGGATAGCCTCTTCCCGATTCCCATTTTGAAATTGCTGTTCTGGACACATATAGAGCCTCTGCAAGTTCTTCCTGAGTAAGCCCTTTTTCCTTTCTTAATTCCTGTAATTTCTCATTGAATTCCACTACATACACTCCGTTTTTTGTCTAAGAATAAAACAGCAGATTTATAAATCAGATACAACCCTGAACTGAAAATTATCGAGCCAACTATATCCGTCAGCCAGTGCACGCCCGAAACAGTACGACCGATTACCATAAACAGCATAAACAATAACACAGACGCATTTATCAACCTTCTGATAAATGTGTTTTTTATTCTGCGGTTAATCTGAAAACTTACAGTTGGCATAACGCTTAATACAAGAAGTGTTGTTGAGGATGGATACGATGCTTCCATTCTTCCGTCAATCAATATCGGTCTGTAATTGACTGGAAGCATTTCAAAAATCAGATATCCGAAAATTACTGCAATGTAATAGATGCCTAAAATGATAATGTCAGAATCAACCTTTAAAATACTTCTTCTTTTAATTAACTGAGCAAAGCCAACTCCGCCGAAAAATATACAGCAGAATATCGGCACAAGACCAAGCCAGTCTGTGATGTAATAGATTGACAAATGAACACCTGTCAATTTATGAAACAAGCAGTTAAGCGTTGCAAACCCTACGTCCGTTCCGTTCTGCCCGACTGATTGAACATCAACTATCTGAATTAACACTGTCCACATTGCAAATGCCAAAATCAAAACAATTCCTGTGATAAATAATTTCCTTACGTTCATTTTCATTTTTATGTCCTTTCTCATTTTGCCCTTGGGCTGATTTAATAATAGCAAAAGACATAACAACAGTAAAGAATCTTATCGTCACACGAATGACACGAATCGTAACAACTACGTAAACAAACGGTTGGGCAACTACCGATTTGTCAAATGGATTGCGTATTCAAAAAGTTATTCTTTGTTTATATGTTTCTTCGCCCAGACAAACAATGCTTCGGACATTTCATCAAAATCAATCATTCTGCCATTTCTTAAACTTAAAAAAGTTTCAATAATAACACGTTCATCCGAAGAAACAATTGAAAGCAAATCTTTTTGTCGGCTGATATACTTTCCTGTTTGTTTAAAGCAGATTGCCTGTACAACAAAAGAAGCGGATTTATATAATCCTTTCAGAATTTCGTCACTCTTTTCATACAGCATATTATGCACGCAACTGTGAAAGATATTGCACACAACGATTTTTATTGCTCTGTCAATAGCGGTATCGTCAATTAACGACAGCAATTCATCAAGATTTCCCTTAATCGGAGTTGTATCGTAATAAAATTGAAAAAGGTCAGATGGCTCCCAATTAAGTATATCCTCTTTCCCTGAAAGAAAACCACAAAGCAATTCTCTGTGCGGTAAAGAGTCCAACATCATATTGTAGGTCTGAATATCTACAATAGACAATTCATCAAGTATTACGACAATATCAATGTCACTTGTTTCTGTTGCTTCACCACGACCATAACTTCCTTGCAAACCCACAAACCATACACGGTCTCCAAAATTTTCATTCACCGTTTGCAAAAACTGATTTATCCATACGGTAATATCTATCACTTTAGTCACCTCATAAATTTCTGTTAGACAGGTTATATGTTCAGCAACTCCCTGACCTCTTCCATAGTTGGCGGATTAAGCGGCAGAGGAAATCTGGAAATTGCTATTGCAGAACAAGCACTTGCAAAACGTACTAACTCATCATCACTCATACCGTGCAGTAAACCGTAAACACAGCCTGCTTTGAATGTATCTCCTGCACCGAGCGTGCTTTTCACCTCAACAGAAAAAGGGTTCATTCTCTTCATTGGCTGACCTTTTCTGCCGTACAACATTTCCTTTTCGCCACGAGTAATAATTACAATACCATCAGTATTATCTGTCAGAAGTTCGTAAATTTCTTCTATGCTTTTATCTTTGTATTGTTCAGAGCCTGTGCATTCCTTTGAAACCACATTGACAGCACAATTCTGATGAAGATAGCTGTCGTGATGGCTGTCTATTGTAACATACGGCTTTTTGTGCTTCACACA
>SVNJ01000134.1 GCA_015066955.1 Ruminococcus sp.
CAAAGAATATGACAAACGATATAGATGTTATGATTATTTGCGGAGGAAGTGCAACAGACCTTCCCGAGCAGACTCCCGAGCTTGCAAAGTATTTTAATGTAATTGACAGCTTTGATACTCATGCAAAAATTCCCGAGCACTTTGCAAATGTTGACAAGGCGGCAAAGGAAAGCGGTCATACAGCAATGATTTCACTTGGCTGGGATCCCGGTCTTTTCTCACTCAACAGACTCTATGCGGAGGCTATTCTTCCCACAGGCAAGACATATACCTTCTGGGGTAAGGGCGTAAGTCAGGGACATTCAGACGCTATCAGACGTGTTGAGGGCGTAAAGAGAGGTATACAGTATACCGTTCCCGTAGACGCAGCTATGGACGCTGTACGTTCAGGAAGTCAGCCTGAGCTTACTACTCGTCAGAAGCACGAAAGAGTATGCTTTGTTGTTCCTCATGAGGGTGCTGACCTTGCGAAAATCGAAGAAACAATCAAGAATATGAAGAATTACTTCGACGAATACAATACAACCGTTAACTTTATTACTGAGGAAGAGTTTGACGCACAGCACAACACTATGCCTCACGGCGGCTTTGTAATGAGAAGCGGTAAGACAGGCGAGGGCGAAAAAACACATCAGATGATTGAGTATTCTCTTAAGCTTGGTTCAAATCCCGAGTTTACAGCAAGCGTGCTTGTAGCATACGCAAGAGCACTTGCAAGACTTAAGGCTGAGGGTGTAACAGGCTGCAAGACTGCATTTGATATTGCACCTGCTTACCTTTCAAGGCTTTCGGGCGAAGAACTCAGAGCTACTATGTTATAATGATATAAAAGCTATTTGTAGAGTGCGATGTACCTCAATGGCATTTCCGTTGGATACCTGCATTGCATCGGGCTGATGTGGGCATCAGCCCCTACATAACGTTTCCACAGACTAAGGCACCGTAGACTATACGGTGCCGTTGTGTAAATACGAGGAGAATTGAATATGAAAAAGATATTGAGCATATTCCTTGCCGCATTATGTATGATGACCTTCTGTTCGTGCAATGCGGAGGATGCGGAAAGAATCGTAAGTACGGTTATCAGCGAGGTTGAAATGTCGGAGGAAAGCTTCGATGAGCCGGACGATGAAGAACTGACAGAGGCTGAAACCGATGCCGAAGAAAGCACGGATGTGGAAAGCAACCTTTCGGAGGATGAACAAGATGCTGCTTCTGTTAATGATGAAAGCTCTGAAGAGGAAAGTGTTCCCGAAGATGAGCCTGAAACAGAGGCGGATGAGGAATATTCCGAAGATGAAGCGGAAACCATTGACGTGGACGGTACGTATACCACAAAAGAAGATGTTGCACTTTATATACATACCTACGGAGAGCTGCCGTCAAACTTTATGACGAAGCAGCAGGCACAGGAGCTTGGATGGCAGGGCGGTTCGCTTGAACCGTATGCACCGGGAATGTGTATAGGAGGAAACCGATTCGGAAACTATGAGGGGATACTTCCCGAGAAGAACGGCAGAAAGTATACCGAATGTGACATTGACACGCTGGGAGCTTCGTCAAGAGGTGCAAAACGAATAGTATTCTCCAACGACGGACTGATTTATTACACCGACGACCACTACGAAAGCTTTGAGCTGTTATATGGAGAGGAATGACATGAAAACACTTATTATTGACGGAAGGGAAGAGCTTTCAAGGGCAGAGCTTCATGAAAAGATTGCGTCTGCACTTGATTTCCCCGAATATTATGGTAAAAACCTCGATGCACTTTATGACTGCCTTACAGACATGGCTGACGAGACTGAAATAGAAATTGTTGATTTTGAGGCATTCAGTGAGTGTCACGGGAAATATGCCAACAGACTTGTAAGGGTTATCCTTGAAGCCTGTGAGGGAAACGAAAAACTGCATATAAAATTTAAAGACGGTCGATGACCGTCTTTTTATTTTGGTATATTAGCCTTCAATCTGACGTGCAAGAAACTGAGCGGCAGCATTGATAAGACTTTTCTGCATATCGCTTACTTCATTTACCGTTTCCGTTGCAAGAAAGGTTACTGCACCCATAACATCGCCTGCGGAAATAATCGGTACAGCCGCAACAGATACCTTTTCAACACCTTCAGCAGCGTAAAAATTCCAGTTTGTATCGCCTGATTTGAAATACTGACTGCGTGATTCCATAAGCTCTTCAAGCTGTCCTGTAACACGTCTTTCGGCAAATTCCTTTCGTGAAACACCTGAGGATGCAACAACGTGGTCTTTATCGAAAATTACTACAGGGCAGCCTGCGATTTTACACATTATGTCTGCTACATGCACGGCATTTTCGCTCATCTCGCTTATTGCCGAATACTTTTTGAATATAACCTCGCCGTCGTTGTTTGTATAGATTTCAAGGGGGTCGCCGTACCTGACAACATTGACGTCAAAAACCTTGTCGCTTCGGTTTTTAGCCTTTACGACTATCTGTCGGCTTGATACGATATTTTTAACGTCAGACTCAAAATTTACGGCTGTTTTCTCCTCTGTTTCCACGCTGTTTTCTTCTGTATCAGGCAGTCTGCCCGACGTGAGAAGTGCATCTATATCGGCTTTCAGCTGAATATCAATTCTGTTTTCATAGATGACTATTTTTTCTAAGATAAAGTCAAGGTCTTTCTTTTGCAGGCTCGGCTTGCTGATAATATCATCGAAGATTTCAAACACAGTTTTTGCAACTCTGTTTACCTTTGCAACGGTATTGTGCTTGTCGGCAGTCATATTAAGCTGATTGCGAAGTCCGTCAAGGCGGTTTGTAAGCTCCTCAATCTGCTCGCCGTAAATCTCCTCAAAGATTTCCTCTTTGTCGGGGTCACGGATAATGTCACGGGCTTTCATTCTCTGCATTATGCGGATTTCTTCCTTGATGTCCGCTATATTCTTCTGCAGAGTCTCAACGGTTGACTTACTCCGCTTTGTTTCAGTCTTTTCCTTTTCAAGAGATTCTTTGAGCTTTTCAATCATCTCTTCCGAGTTGTCACGGATTGCCCTGATATAATCTTTCAGAAGCTCATCAAGCATATCAGTTCTTGTGTGGTGTGAGGTACAGCCTTTCAGCCCTCGTCTGTGATAGCTTCCACAGGTGTAGGCGGGGGCGAGGTCTCCTCTGCTCATTGAGAACATCGGAGCTCCGCAGTCGCCGCAGACCATATATCCCGAATACACGTTGTCGTATTTCTTAACTCCACGATAAGAGCTTGTGCTCCTCTTTTTAATCTGCTCCTGTACGGCGGCAAAGGTTTTGAAGTCTACAATGGGCTTGTGGTTATTCTCAAAGACGATGTGCTCAACCTCATTTTGCTTTATCTCCTTGCCGTTGATACGCTGACGCTTGTATTTGCCCTGACGGAGAGTTCCGATATAAAAATCGTTCTGTAAAATCTCGCTGACGGTGATGATGCTCCACTCACGCTTTGCTTTCAGACGGCACTCCTCGCCGTTTTGCTCCTTACGCATTTTCTCAGCCATTCGAGGTGTAGGGAAATTCTTATCGGTGAGATAATTTGCAATTTTCTTATATCCCCAGCCCTCTAAATAGCGGTTGAATATCTCACGGACAATCTCCGCAGACGGCTCGTCCACAATAATCGGAGCGTTTTTATTGTTCACCATAAGGTAGCCATAGGGCACGGAGCAGATCCACTTGCCCTCTTCCTGTCGGCGTTTGATAACGGATTTTACCTTTTTCGATGTATCGGTAACAGGCATTTCGTTTATGAGAAAGCGGAACTGAATTGCTGTCCAGTCGTCAAAGGTCGGGTAGTCAATACTGTCGCCGACGGAGATGATTCTCATTCCTCTGTCGCGTAAATCCTCAAGCTCAACAAGTCCCTTGCTGTTGCGTCGGGAGAAACGTGAGAAATCCTTGACAATAAGTATGTCATACTCAAGGCTCAGCATCTTACGGCGAAGCTCCTGATAG
>SVNJ01000018.1 GCA_015066955.1 Ruminococcus sp.
CTTCGTTGAAGAATGACTGCTGTCCTTCATTTTCTGTATGCTCGCTGGATTTGCCGAACATTCTGTGTTTGGAGAGTATCAGTGCTTCAAGGTAGATATGACAGTCTTTTTTCAAACATTCATTTTCTACTTCTAATTTATCAATTTTCTTGTCACGCTTTTTAATTTCGTTTTCAAGTCTTTTTATTTCACGAAGGTATTCTTTTTCGAGTGCAGCAATATATTCTGCGTCTGTCATATTACCTTTTCTTATCACTGAATTCACCTCCGGAAGCATTAATATCACTTTCAGATTATACCACAAAAATCCCGAAAAGTCCAGTGATACCAAACTTTTCGAGCGTAGAAATATTATTGACATTTGTGTATACTTTAACTGTGGAAATCTCAGCATACCGCACCTGTTTTCGCAGGTCTTATTGCAGTTTTCTGTTCTATAGACAATCCTTCCATCAGCCAGCGGAATTCCTGCTGTGTTATCTGTCTTGCTTCATCGGAATCCCTCGGCCATTTGTACTTTCCGTTTTCAAGTCTTTTGTACAGCAGTACAAATCCGTCTTCCTCCCACAGCAGAGCTTTGATTCTGTCACATCGCTTTCCGCAGAACAGAAACAGACTTCCTGAAAATACATCAAGCCTGAAATTTTGCTGTATGATAGCTGCAAGTCCGTTTATTGACGCAGTATGAAGCGGCAAAAAAGCTATGCTCTTTCTTGTGGGACGAGGCGGCGAAGGTAAAAGCCGTATCGGTGTTATCCTTCCCGAAAGTATAATCATATCCCCGAAAATCCCGTGACATCCCATGGAATCCCGCTTAAATTTTACACTTTGAAATGTTGAAAATTCAAAAAGCCTTGGCGGCTACAATGGGCGAACAGCTGAAAATTGGCAAATATTCACAATATTTACCGTTTGTTATTGTAAATATTCTATAGCGTGTAACCGTTTGTTTATTGTTAGTTAAGAATTATGTGATATAATAGTAAAGTAAAATTAAAAAGGAAAGTGTACCTGATTGAAAGAGGGGAAATATTTAATGCTTGAACTCAAGAATGTCAAGAAGGATTATCCTGCGGGCGATACCACCGTTCATGCCCTTAAAGGAATAGACCTTCAGTTCAGACAGAGCGAATTTGTATCCATATTAGGTCCTTCGGGCTGCGGCAAGACCACAATGCTGAATATTATAGGCGGTCTTGACAGATTTACAGACGGTGACCTTATAATCAACGGAAAATCAACAAAGGACTTCAAGGACAGGGATTGGGATACCTACAGAAACCATTCAATCGGCTTTGTATTCCAGAGCTATAATCTTATCCCGCACCAGACAGTACTCCAGAATGTTGAAATAGCACTGACACTTTCGGGTGTATCAAAATCCGAGAGACGTGAAAGAGCAAAGAAGGCTCTTGAAGAAGTGGGACTTTCAACCCAGCTCAACAAGAGACCTACCGAAATGTCGGGCGGACAGATGCAGAGAGTTGCTATTGCAAGAGCTCTCGTAAATAATCCCGATATTATCCTTGCCGACGAGCCTACAGGTGCTCTTGATACTGAAACAAGTGTACAGGTAATGGAGATACTCAAGGAAGTATCAAAGAACCGCCTTGTTATCATGGTTACTCATAACCCTGAGCTTGCCGAGCAGTATTCCACAAGAATTATCCGTATGCTTGACGGCGAAATCACAGGTGACTCAATGCCTGTTACCGAAAAGGAGCTTGAAGCAGAAAAGAAATCCGAAAAGGAAAAGGCAGAAAAGGCAGGCAAGGAAAAGAAGCCTTCAATGTCATTCGCAACATCCTTTATGCTTTCGCTTAAAAACCTTTTCACTAAAAAGGGAAGAACTGTACTTACTTCCTTTGCAGGAAGTATCGGTATTATCGGTATTGCACTGATTTTTGCCGTTTCAAGAGGTACGACCGCTTATATTGACGCAGTGCAGGAGGATACACTTTCTTCCTATCCGCTTACACTTGAGGCTTCTCACATCGATCTGGGTACAATGATGGAAAGCTTTATGGGTACGGCTCAGTCAGCTGAAAAGCATGAAAATGACGCTGTATATCAGAAAACCATGATATATGACCTTATCAATGCTCTTAACAGCATGGAGGCTACCGAAAACGACCTTAAATCATTCAAGAGCTATATTGAGGAAAAGCGTGACAGCGATGAAAAGCTCAAGGAAGCACTTAACGGTGTTCAGTATACCTATAATCTTGACATGCTTGTGTACACCGAAAATGTTGACGGTACTATTATCAAGTCCGATACAACCGAGCTTCTTCAGGATCTTCTTGCCGGATATTTCTCAATGGATATGTCCTCAGCCGACAATATGACAGAATTTTCAGGCGGCGGTACTATGATGTCAATGTTCACATCAGGCAGCAGCAGCGGAATGACAATGTGGCAGGAAATTCTTGAAGGTGACGACGGTCAGCTTGTAAATGACGTTGTACAGAAGCAGTATGACGTGGTTTACGGTTCATGGCCCGATGAATATAACGAAATCGTACTCGTTCTTGACTCAAACCATGAGCTTGAGGATATGACACTCTATGCTCTTGGTCTTAAGTCGGAAGAGGAAATAAATAAAATCATGGATGCGGCAATTACAGGCAAGGAAATCACCGTAGAGCAGAGAAGCTGGAGCTATGAGGAAATCTGCAATATGGAATTCCGAACCATTCTCGGCTCAGATTGCTACTCCTATGACGAAAGTACAGGACTTTACACTGACCTTCGTGAATCTGAGGCGGGTCTTAAGTATCTCTATGACAATGGTACTACACTTAAGGTTTCGGGTATTATCCGTCCTAACGAGGATGCTGTATCAACAATGCTCACAGGCTCTATCGGCTATACCTCAGCACTCACAAAGTATGTTATCGAAAATGCAAAGGATTCTGCCGCTGTAAAGGCTCAGCTTGATGACCCTGCAACTGATATTTTCACAGGACTTCCTTTCCACGATGAAGAGGGCGACCTCAGTGATGAATATAAGGAATCTGAGTTCAGAGCTTATATTGATTCCCTTGACGAAAAAGGCAAGGCAGAGACTTATGTTCAGATTATGAGTATTCCAACAGAGGAACAGCTCAGCGAGGCTGTTTCACAGGCAATGGGTCAGATGACAAGAGCAGATATGGAAGCTGCAATGATTCAGGCACTTACTCAGCAGATGGGTATGGGTGCAGAGGAAATACAGAACTACATCTCAGCTATGACAGATGAGGACATTACCGAAATGTTCTCACAGATGATGACAGAACAGGTTATCATGCAGTTTGCCGCAGAGGTACAGCAGCAGCTTGCAGTTATGAGTACCGCAGAGCTTGCAGGTGCACTTGATATGGCAATGGAAGCATTCACAACAGAGCAGTGTGTGAACTACTATAACGAGATTCTCACATTCTCAGACTCAACCTATGAGGATAACCTCATAAAGCTTGGCTACCTTGATATTGACAGCCCCGCAACTATCAACCTCTTTGCAAATTCCTTTGAAAACAAGGATGTTCTTGAAGAAGCTATCGCTGACTATAACAGCGGTGTCGAGGACCTTTCTAAAATCAGCTATACCGATTATGTAGGACTTATGATGTCAGGTATTACATCTGTTATCAATGCTATAACCTATGTTCTTGTTGCATTCGTAGCAATTTCACTTATCGTTTCGTCAATCATGATTGGTGTAATTACACTTATCTCCGTACAGGAGCGTACAAAGGAAATCGGTATTCTCCGTGCTATCGGTGCATCGAAAAAGGAAGTATCAAGAATGTTCAATGCGGAGACGATTATTATCGGCTTCACATCCGGACTTATCGGCGTTCTGATTACCTACCTGCTGTGCATACCTATCAATATAATAATTCATGCACTTACAGATATCAATAACCTCAACGCATTCCTTCCTGTACAGGTTGCAGTTACACTTGTGGTTATAAGCGTACTTCTCACACTCTTCTCGGGCATTATCCCTTCAAAGAGTGCGGCGAAGAAAGACCCTGTTGTTGCACTCCGTACAGAGTAATACAGGACACAGCAAATTTGTTTTCTTCATTTTATATACCTGCGGCAGCACCGGACAGAAATGTCCGGTGTTGTCATAATAGTTTCCTGAGATACAATATGGAAACAATGGATTTGTCTATACAGTTTGTAGATTGAGAAAAATTTTTCAACGAAATATTGACATCTGAGGTAAAATATGGTATACTGCATGTATACAAATATGTATAGAGGGGGAATTAACCATGAACAAAAAATTAAGAGGATTTACGCTCATAGAGATCATCGTTGTAATTGCGATAATCGGAGTGCTTGCGGCAATTCTTGTACCGTCGCTTACGGGGTATATCAAGAAAGCCAAGCTTTCAGAGGCAAACAGCAATGCAAAGATAGTCTATGACCATCTGTGTCTGGTGTCGATGAATTCCGAAGAAAACGGAGTGCAGATTGACGACGGAAGGCTCAGCGAGGTGGAGGTAACAGGTGATAAGGGCGACTGTGTGAGTATTCGTGAATGGATTGCAGGTCCCGAAGCACCGTATGCAGCGGAAACCTTTATGTCTGAGGGCCTTAAGGGATATGTAGATATCGTTTATGAAAATGGCTATCCTGTAGCGGTTGCGTGGTCAAAGTCAAGTGACGATGATGCACTGGTAGGCCGCTACTACGATCCTGTCACCATTGATGACGGCGTTACCTGGGAAAACTGGGCAGATGATGTAGAAACCTGATATGCAAAATTTAAGCCTCCCATTTCGGGAGGCTTTTGTTTTATTCAAGGGTTTTGGCGAAGCCGAAGGTTTCGGTAAATGTAATATATTCATCGCTTCCCTCATAAATTGGGGTGCTGTATATCATCACTTTGTAAAGTGCAAATACAGAATCATCCTTTAAGTAATAGTTTTCTTTCTCTATTTCATAATGATGTACAGCCGACCGCTCTTTTATTTCATTGATTTTCTCCTCAAATTTAAAATCAAAATATTCATGGTCTATCTGAGATTCATCCGCTCTTTCATAATAATAGATATTTAAATACTTAATTTTGCCCGAGGGCGTAAGTGCAATATTTGCTCCGTAATTCACAGAATCTGTTTTGTATCTCATCATAGACCTGTATGCAATTGATTCGCCTGAAGTGGTTATTGTATCCTCGCATTCATAATTTTCATAACCGTCAATAAAATCCGAGAGTACATTGTCACATATAGCCTGCATTTCATCTTTAGGCAATGACGCTTTTGTGTCATCCTCAAGATTATGATTGAAATAATATCTCAACCTTTTGTATTCATCAAAAGCAAAGGTTTCTCCGTCAGGAGAGGTATACTCATCAAAAAATTGGACAATAGATTGCCCTGCGTCGCCTTCGACATCATATCCTACCTCCATATCCTGCGAAAATACTCCTGAATAAGTTATATCGGAAGTATCGAGGTATTCACTGTTTGCTATAGTAGGTGCTTCTGTAACAACTTCCGCTGCATCGTCTCCCGCTTGGTTAGCGGTATCTGTTTCAATGTTTCCGCAGCCGCAAAGTAATATTGACATTATTATAAGTGCAAATAACTTTTTAGTCATAGTAAATACCCCCTTCGTTTATATTTATCTGCATTGAATATACCTATTACCAAGATTTAAGTATTAGTATTCGGAGTGTAGTAATGCCTCATTTTCGGAAGCTTTGTTTATTTTTCAAGGGTTTTGGCGAAGCCGAAGCCTTCGCAGAACATAGCGTAATCCTCACTGTCTTCAGATATCGGATTATCATAGAATGTGACTGTGTAAATAGCATAAACGGAATCGTCAACAAGGTAGTACTTCTCATCATCAACTGTATAGTGATGTATGTCGCCTCTCTCCTCATACTCTTTTATTTTCTCATCAAATTTTGCGTCAAAATATTCACGGTCTATCTGAGATTCGTCGGGAAGGTCATAATATGAAATATTCATGTGTCTGACTTCACCGGAAGGAGTAAGAGTTATAACAACACCATTACTCACTGAATCGGTTTTATTAACCATTAACAATTCATAAGCAACCAATGCGGTTCTGTCATAAAAAGAAGAAGAATACTCATATTTTTCATATCCCGGAATAATTTCAGACAGAACCTTGTCACAAATCTCCCTCATTTCCTCTTCCGACAACGTGCAATCCTTGCTTTTATCATATTGTTCAAGAGAATAGAATCTTAATCGGTTATGCTTATCAAAAGCAAATATCTCACCATCTTTTGACTTATATCCATCAAAATAATGAGTAAGTGTCTGATTTTTGTCGCCTTCAAATGAATAACCATGATACATTTCAATGGTGTAATCGCCTGTGTATGTCAGGTCAGAGGTGTCTATGTATGAACTTACAGGGAAAGTCGGTGCTTCTGTCGCTACTTGCAAAGCTTCGTTAGTTGTATCTTTTTCAACATTTCCACAGCCGCAAAGTAATATTGACATTATTATAAGTGCAAATAACTTTTTAGTCATAGCAAATACCCCCTTCGTTTATATCTATCTATATTAAATATACCATTTGCGGTGAAATGTGTCAATGCATATCACCAATATGTAATTATTTGTATTCAAATTGTATTAAACGGGTAAAAATATGCCTCCCGAAAAGGGAGGCACAAATATTATCAATCCTCAATCTTCTCAGCAATTTCAGCAATAACCTCTGCATCGCTTTCGGATTTGATTCTGCATTCTGTACGTGAATAGAAATTGTCGTTAACGTCCCAGAGCACGGGGACAAGGTCGTAGGCTGCCGCCATATTGAGTATGGTTGAAAGAGCCTCAGAGGACTGCATATCCTTTGCATTGCCTGCCATGCGGTCATTTTCGTAAATGGAGGTGGTTTCGCCGACAAATACGGGGATATTCTTATCGATAAAGGCAGTTCTGAGAAGCTCGCACTGCTCTGTACTGTAATTGAGCCAGTAGTCGCCGCCGATATTATTTGTCCAGTAGCAGGCATTGTCGATATAATGCACCGAAACCATAAGCTTGTCTTTCGCTGAATCGGACGGCATAACAAAGCTATCTTTGGTGGTGTTGTCGATATTTGTCCAGTAGCCCGATGCAATCAGCATTCTTTTCTTGTTGTTTCCGTCTGTTTTGCGTACCGTATCAACAAAGGTCTGATTCATATCGTTTACGTAGTCGTAGATTTCCTCCTCGCTGAGGTTATCACCCTCTCTCTGAGAGCCGAGAGCCTCGTTGAAGCCTTCGAAAATCAGATAATCCGAGTAATCCTTGAAATATTCTGCAACCTGCGTCCATACCTTCTCTACAGCTTTGAGAACTTCGTCCTTATCGTGATTTTTGATAAGGAATTCGTCGTAATGGTGGATATTTATTACAACGTAAAGACCGTCCTTGCGGCAGTAGTCGACTATTTCCTGCACACGCTTCAGATACTTCTCGTTAACGGTATATTCGCCGTCGTCCGCCATCATATTTCCCCAGTAAACGGGTACACGCACCGTATCAAAGCCTGCATCACGCATTCCGTCGATGCATTCCTGCGTTGTGACAACGGCACCCCAGCATTTTTCATAGTCCTGAGGGGTATCCTCGCCGATAGTGGAAGCACCTGCGGTTTTATCGTTTTTGTCCTCCCAGTAAGCCTCCATAGTGTTTCCGAGATTGATACCTATGCCCATGTCATCTGCATATTCCATTGCAGACATATCATCTCTCATTTTGCCGTCATCGTACTCGGATTTTGAATTGCCGCCGCAGCCTGTAAATGAAAGTGATACAAGCGAGAGTGATGCTGCTGTGATTAAAGAAAATGCCCTTTTTCCCATAATAAAAACTCCTTCTATAAAAGTATACGCTGTATGAGTTTGCAGAAAACATTTGTGTAGGGGCTGATGCCTACATCAGCCCGGTGCGATGTGGGCATCGCACCCTACAATAAGTTAGCTTCAAGTTAGCTTCTGCACAATTCGGATTCACGGATTTCTGACACCGTGTAATTCTACAGCGTATACTTTTATTATATAATTATCTGTGACGTCCGCCTCCGCCGTGCGAGCCGCCTCCTCGACCGCCGCTTCGTCCGCCGCCGCTGCTGGACTGAATCTTTGTTTTTGTGGTATATGTACGGATAAATCTGTCATCCTTATGAGTAAATCGTGATTCCTCTCTTGAAACGTAAACGCTCGGATTACAGCTCGGCTTGAATTTATAGTGGTGCTTTACTATAAAGTAGCATATAACAGCCACAACCGCACCGATTGCAAGAGAAATCAGTCCTCTTTTTACAAGTATTGCAGGAGGAGCGGTAGGAGTTACTACCACCTCACCGTTCTTCATATAAATGTAATGACCTGTATAGGAGTCATACTCATAATCAAAGAAGCCGGGTTCTTTTGAAGCGTAATCGGAAATAACCCCGCATATCTGCTCGATTGCAAGCTCTATTTCAGAAGCGTAAATGGTTTCACCCGAAGAGGGGAGATAGGGGAAGATTTCGTCAAACATATCATCGATATGGTCGTCAAAATAAAGCATACCCTTTCCTGAGGTGGAAATATAATCATATGCACTGTACTGCTCGGAAAGGTCCATATAATAGAAAATACCGTCGGTGTCCTCGCCGAACATTCTGTCATATTCCTCATCTGCGAAGTATTCCGTTGAGCTTTCTCCTCTTGCAGTGTCATTGAGGTAAATGCAGATATAAAGTTCAAGCTCTTCTGAGGTTTCAACTACAAGTTCATTAAGCTCCTCAAGTGTATCGGGATCATCCTCGAAGAGGTCCTTGTCATCTATAACACCGCTCAGATAGGATTCGTCCTTGTCGTAGCCCTGTGAATAATTTTCCGCAGCTGAAACGGTAATACCGCACATTGAAAGCATGATTATACATGAAATAAGTGCACAGGTGATTTTTGCAAAGCGTTTCATCAGAACAGTACACCTCCAATCAGAAATGCAGCAAGTGCACCTGCAAGACCTACAGCTGCACTGAAAAGCTTAAGCTTTCCCGTATCGAGAGGGGGAGTGCCTGCAAGCTTTCCTGTCTGTCCGTTGATTGCAAAGGAGTAGATTTCGCCTTTGTATTTATACGTCATGAACCATACGGGAAGCATCATATATTCCCATTTGGTATTGCGTATCTGATAGTTTTCACTTGTTACTCTTACGGAAGAGTAGCCCGAAACGCTGTTCCTGATGATGTTTTTTGCGGCGTCTGACGCACGGTTATGTATTCTCGGAGATACCATCTGTTTGTCAACGTCGTACTTATCCGCATAGAAGCCGCTGAGGTATGACATAGAAAAGGGTTTGAGTGCAGTATAGTCGAAAGGTTCGATTGATTCCATAAGAAGGTCGTCTATCTTGCTTTCGCCGTCTGCGGGAATGCCGTCTGTAAAGATATCGGCAGTTCTTGTGATGTCGTACTCCTTTGTCTCGGTGTAGCGGTAGTTTCCGCTTGACCATGAGCGTATTCTTTTACCGATAGCGTGATAATCCGCATGAATATCACAGTCCGCAACCCAGAAGGGCACGTAAAGTCCCGTCATTTTTTCAAGCTGAGAGTCGGAAGTGAAGTCTCTCGGAAGGAACCATCTTTTACCGCACCATGCCTTGAATTTTTCAAGGGCATTCTCTCTTGTAAGTGTAAAGCCGATAAGCTTTGAGGGCTTGTATTCGCCCGAAAGACGTCCTGCAAGAATAACGGGGTTATGGCAGTAATAGCAGAAGGTAGCTGTCTGCTGGTCGTCGGCAATGATTTCCGCACCGCAGCTGGAGCACTGGTAGAGGTTTGTGTGAGCCTCGAATTCCTGTGTCTCCTGTACCTCGTTTTCGTCGGGAATACTGTTTTCCTGCTGGGCACATATTTCCTTTATTTCAGCTTCGTTAAAGGCGCTCATGCAGTATTCACAGCCGAAATCCTGAGTTTCGGGTCTGAATTGCAGATAAGCACCGCAATTCGGGCATTTATACTGAACTGCTTCCAAATTAATAATCCTCCTATCATTGTAATGCGATAACACAACACAGTGCCGCAGTATAAGTATATCATATCGTTATTTGATTTGCAAGAAGCAGGGTGAAAAAATATCAAAAAAATTACGCCAAAAATTATTTTTGAGCTGATTTTTGGAAAAAATGCACCCTAAACGGCGTGCTGTGCTTGACAAATTTGGTGAAATGGATTATAATTAATATTGTATATCATAATGCAAAAATTCAGAATAGAAAGGTAGATGACAATGTCAGAATACGGATTTTCAAAAATAACTCCTGAGGTTGCGGAGCTTGCCGAAAAGTCTCTGGAGGGATACAGAATAAACCCCGAGCTTTATACTAAATTTGATGTAAAAAGAGGTCTGCGTGACCTTAACGGCAATGGTGTAGTTGCGGGTCTTACAAATATCAGTACAATCAACGTGCTTGATGACGAAAATGATGATATGCCCAATCACGGCGAGGGAAAGCTCTACTACAGAGGCTTTGACGTCGAGGATATCGTTGCCGGTTTCGTAAAGGAAAACCGCTTCGGCTTTGAAGAAACCATTTACCTTCTTCTTTTCGGCGATATGCCGTCGGCAGAGGAGCTTGCGGAATTCAGAACAGTTCTTGCGGATTTCAGAACACTGCCCTCTACCTTTACCCGTGATGTTATCATGAAGTCGCCAAGCGACAATATGATGAATATACTTGCAAAGTGCGTGCTTGCACTTTATTCCTACGATGATGCACCGAATGATGTTTCGATTCCGAATGTTCTCAGACAGTGCATTGAGCTTATTACGCTTTTCCCTGTTCTTGCGGTTTACGGCTATCAGGCGTACAGTTACTACAGAAACCATGAAAGCCTTTACATACATAAGCCGAAGCCGGAGCTTTCCATTGCGGAAAATCTGCTCTATATGCTTCGTCCCGACTGTCAGTACACTGAGCTTGAAGCTAAGATACTTGACCTTGCACTCGTTCTTCACGCAGAGCACGGCGGCGGAAACAACTCCACATTTACTGTGCATGTAGTTTCCTCTTCGGGTACTGATACCTATTCCGCAATTGCCGCTGCACTCGGTTCACTCAAAGGACCAAAGCATGGCGGTGCTAATATCAAGGTTGCAATGATGTTTGACGATATGAAGGAAAATGTCAAGGACTGGACGAACGAGGATGAGGTAAAGGAATACCTCCGTAAGCTTCTCCGCAAGGAGGCTTTCGACCGCACAGGTCTTATTTATGGTATGGGACATGCGGTGTACTCAAAGTCCGACCCGAGAGCAAAGGTGTTCAAGAGCTTCGTTGAAAAGCTCTCCGCAGAAAAGGGCAGAGAGGAAGAATTCCGTCTCTACTCGATGGTTGAGCGTCTTGCGCCTGAGGTTATCGCTGAGCAGAGACGTATTTATAAGGGTGTATGTGCAAACGTTGACTTCTACAGCGGCTTTGTTTACAGAATGCTCGGTATTCCCGATGAGCTTTTCACTCCTATTTTTGCAATTTCAAGAATTGCAGGCTGGTCTGCACACAGAATTGAGGAGCTTATCAACTCGAATAAGATTATACGTCCGGCTTACAAGGCGATTTCACCTATGAGAGAATATCCCGGACTTGAAAACAATGACTGATAATTCAGTTTCTTGTTTTACGAATTATTTCTGACTTGTCTGCACGGATAAGTCAGCTGAAAGGAATGATACATATATGAACAGCACACAATTCATCAACTGGAACGGTACTACCTGTGTGAGACTCTCCGCAGGAGGCTATGAGGCTCTCGTTGCTTACGAGATAGGCTCAAACGTTATCCGTCTCAGGGACAACAAGAACGGTATGGAGTTCTTCCGTTACAAGGACGGCAATACCGCAGACGTTATAAAGCAGTCTGCTGAGGTATGGGGACTTCCTACACTTTACCTGCCTAACCGTTTTGCGGACGGTGTTCTCAAGACTTCGGACGCTGTATATCAGCTCCCCGTAAACGAAAAGGCGCCCTACAACAACCACATTCACGGCTTTATCCATAAGAGAGTGCATGAAGTTGTTGAGCACAGCAGCGACGAAAACTGTGCATGGGTGAAAACACGCTACATTTACGACGAAAAGGACGAGTTTTTTGAGTATCTTCCCGTTAAGTTCATTGCTGAGTATACTTTTACACTTTCTCAGTACGGACTTGAAAAGACAGTGAAGTTCACAAATCTTTCCGACAAGATGCTTCCTATGTCGCTTGCTTCACACACAACAATCAACTCTCCGTTTGCTGACGGCGGTAAGGAAGGCGATATACGTCTTACAGTGCCGATCGGCAAGAAGTGTGAGCTTAATGACAGATGCCTGCCTACGGAAAATCTGAAAGCTCTCACAATGTACGACCTTGAATACAAGACAGGCAACAAGTGCCCTGTGCTTCAGGATATCTCAAACGATATGTACACAGCAGAGTTTGCAGACCTTGACCATGAGAAGTTCTACGGCGTTATCGCTGAGGATACTGCAAGCGGAAAGAAGCTCTGCTATCAGGTTTCCGAGAATTATAAATTCTGGATTATCTGGAATGACAGAGGCTTCAACGGCTACTTCTGCCCCGAGCCTATGACAGCTATGATTGACGCACCGAATCTTTCGCTTCCTGCTGATGTTACAGGATACTGTGAGGTAAAGCCCGGCGACAGCTACGAGGCACAGGAAAGATTCTTTACAAAGCTTTAAATGAGGTGAAGGGAAATGGGGAAAAAATTAAATCTTTCAAGATTCATTGCAGTAGGCATGATTCTGATAATTATAGGAGTCGTTATTGGATTCCTTTTCATCAGAAGTGAAAAAGAAAAGAATACAGACGGAGAGCTTGTAACATGTACCATTACATCGGTTTCGAAGATAGGAAAAAACCGTACTGCTGAAGGATATTATATCGACGATGACGGAAATAAGATTACTGTGGAAATCATAAATACTGTTATGCCCGCTGTCGGAGCTGATGAAGAAGGATATATCCTTCCTGATGACCCTGACAAGGTTATTCTGAAAACTCCCGTCTGGCTCTTGTGCCTTGCTATGGGATTGTCATTGCTGTTTGTCGGCGGTGGTGCAGCGCTTATTGTCGGCGGCATAAAATATACTGCTGACCAGAAGCTGCTGGCTCTTGAGGGAGAGCTCACTCAGGGAAGAATTGTTGGTATCCACCGTGACGGAAGCGACAGAGTAGTGTTCTACATAGCAAAGGTAGTATACACCGATTCAAACGGAACAGAGCATACCTTTGAGGACACTTCCGACGCTAACAAGTATCGTCATGCAGGTGATACGGTTAATGTCAGGTATGCCCGCAAGAAAAACGGCAAATATGCCAACGAGATTGTTTAAGATAAGCTGCATAAATCAACATTGAACAGGGTTGAGTTATGTGAAAATGCACAAATATTTGCCGAAAATAGTACATTTTAATTTTTGCCAAAGCTATTGTAATAAACGGGAATATATGCTATAATGTAATGCAGATACGGTTTTATCCGTTGTGTATATGTCAATAATATATAATTAAGGAGTAAAATATTATGAAGTTCGGATTTTTTGATGACGCTAATAAGGAATATGTTATCAATTCCCCAAAGACACCCTATCCGTGGATTAACTATCTCGGTACACAGGCGTTCTTCTCGCTGATTTCAAATACAGCAGGAGGCTACAGCTTCTATAAGGATGCACGTCTCAGACGTATCACCCGTTACCGCTACAACAACGTTCCGATTGATATGGGCGGACGTTACTTCTACATCAACGATAACGGTACAGTATGGAATCCCGGCTGGTCACCTGTAAAGACAGAGCTTGATTCTTACGAGTGCCGTCACGGTATGGGATATACAATCATCACAGGTAAGAAGAATGACCTTAAGGCACAGGTTACTTTCTTCGTTCCTCAGAATTACAACGGAGAGGTTCAGCAGGTTGTTCTCACTAACGAGGGCAGCGAGGCTAAGACCTTCTCACTTTTCTCATTTGCTGAGTGGTGTCTGTGGGACGCTCAGGACGACTGCACAAACTTCCAGAGAAACTTCTCTACAGGTCGTGTTGAGGTTGTCGGCTCCACAATCTACCACAAGACAGAATACAGAGACAGACGTGATCACTTCGCATTCTATACTGTAAACGACGAAATCGATGGCTACGATACAGACAGAGATTCCTTCATCGGTCTCTATAACGGATTCAATGATCCTCAGGCTGTTATGGCTGACGCTGCTAACAATTCATTTGCAGACGGCTGGTCACCTATCGCTTCACACTACAAGAAGATTACTCTCGCTCCCAGCGAGTCAAAGACTCTTATCTTTATTCTCGGTTATGTTGAAATGCCCGCTGACAAGAAGTTTGAGGCTGACGGCGTAACTATCAATAAGGAAACTGCTCTTGCTATGATCGACCAGTACAACACTCCCGAAAAGGTTGCTGCAGGTCTTGCTGAGCTTAAGGCTGCATGGGATGAGCTTCTCGGCATCCTCAATGTCAATACTTCCGATGATAAGGTTAACCGTATGGTTAATATCTGGAACCAGTATCAGTGTATGGTTACCTTCAACCTTTCACGTTCCGCTTCATATTTCGAGAGCGGTATCGGCAGAGGTATGGGCTTCCGTGACTCCAACCAGGATATTCTCGGCTTCGTTCACCAGATTCCCGACAGAGCAAGAGAGCGTATCATTGACATCGCTTCAACACAGCTCGAGGACGGCGGATGCTATCACCAGTATCAGCCTCTTACAAAGAAGGGTAACTCCGATATCGGCGGCGACTTCTCAGACGATCCGCTCTGGATGATTCTCTCTGTTTCCGCATATATCAGAGAAACAGGCGACTGGTCACTCCTCGATGAGATGGTTCCTTATGATAACGATATGTCAAAGGCTAAGCCTATGCTTGACCACCTTAAGGTTTCCTTCTACAAGATTGTAAACAATCTCGGTCCTCACGGTCTCCCGCTCGCTATGCGTGCTGACTGGAACGACTGTATCAACCTTTCATGCTACTCCGATACTCCCGGTGAGAGCTTCCAGACTTATACAAATCCCAAGTTTGCTGCTGAGGGCGGATATTCCAAGATTGCTGAGTCTGTAATGGTTGCTACACTCTTTACATACGCAGGTCCTAACTATGTTGCTATTCTCAAGCATCTCGGCAAGGACGATGAGGCTGCTGCTGCACAGGCTGAAATCGACAAGATGAAGGCTAACGTTATGGAACACGCTTTCGACGGCGACTGGTTCCTTCGTGCTTATGACTCCACAGGCGCTAAGATGGGTTCAAAGGAGTGCGAGGAAGGTAAGATCTTCATCGAGCCTCAGGGCTTCGCTGTAATGTCCGAAATCGGTAAGGACGAGGGTGCTGACATCAAGACTCTTGAATCTATCGACAAGTACCTCAATACACAGTACGGTCTCGTTCTCAATAACCCCGCATTCTCCAAGTACTATATCCAGTACGGTGAGATTTCCACATATCCCGGCGGATACAAAGAGAACGCAGGTATCTTCACACACAACAATGCATGGATTATCTGTGCTGAGGCTTATGCTGGACGTGGTGACAAGGCATTTGAGTACTACTCAAAGATTGCTCCCGCATTCAACGAGGAAATTTCCGACCTCCACAAGACAGAGCCTTATGTATACGGTCAGATGATCGCAGGTAAGGATGCAAGCCGCTTCGGTGAGGGTAAGAACTCATGGCTTACAGGTACTGCTGCTTGGAATATGGTTGCTATTTCACAGTACATTCTTGGTATCGCTGCTGACTGGGACGGTCTTAAGGTTGATCCTTCCATTCCTCACGAGTGGGACGGCTTTACAGCTACAAGAAAGTTCCGTGGTGCTACATACAACATCACTGTTAAGAACCCTGACCACGTTTGCAAGGGTGTTAAGAGCATGACTGTTGACGGCAATGCTGTTGAGGGTAATGTTATCCCTGCTATGGACGGCGGAGTTCATACTGTTGAGGTTGTAATGGGCTAAGCACCGAGCCGGTGCAGGCGACTCGGGACTATGATGAATATGTAATTGATATTATCGCCCGGCCGCTGACTTTATAAAAGATAAAGGACTGATTCGTAAGAGTCAGTCCTTTTTGTGTATATCGGTATTATTACTGCAAGCCAAGTTCTTCTGCAATTTCATTTAAATTATAGGTAACGGTCTTGTCGCGGAATTCAATTTTAAAAACATCTCCCTCAATAAATTCCATATTCGGAGCTGTAACAATGTCGTGTGAGGATTCATTCGGATTTTTGCCGTGATTGTCAAACGGAAGCTGCATTACACGATACGGCTTTATTCTCACATCCTGTATAAAAACATCGGGATTCTCAAGTGTGCTGTAAACCATACCCTTTCCTCTTGTGCCTATACAGCGTCCTTCATCTGTTACGAGATTGAAATTAATTAAAAGCGAACCGTCCTCACATACTTCTCCGCTGTAGGTAATGTCGATGTCCTCACTTGATGCAGGAACAACTCCCACAAACAAAAATGCAAACAGTGTTCCCAGCAAAGCCAGTCCTGCCGCAAAGCCGGCAATGATTTTAATAACAGACTTTTTCTTTACTTTTTTGAGCGGCTGAATATTTTTGTCCTCAGGCTTTATAATATTTTCATTCTGACTCATGTTCTCATACAGCTCGTTGCAGTCAGCACAATCAGCGAGATGCTTTTCTATTTCGTCGTTTGAATCCTGCGATGTAAGCTTTTCGCAGTAAAGCGGAAGTAAATCCTTGATTATATTACATTTCATGTTGTTTTCCTCCTTATACTTTCAGTTTTTGTTTTGCACGATAGTATGTAACTCTTGCCCAGTTTTCGGTTTTATCGAATATTTCGCCGATTTCACGGAAGGAAAGCTCTCCTGTTGCTCTGAGAAGTATCAATTCCTTTTCCTGTTCGGGAAGGGCATGTATCTGTTTCATGAGTGAAAGAGCGTCGGACTTAAGCTCTGCGGCTTCGGCAGGGGAAAGCTCTGATGAGGGCTTGTTTTCATCTGCTTCGGCAACAGGATGACGCTTTCTGCGGTCAAGCTCCTTGTACCACTGATTTTTAGCAATACCGCAAAGCCATGTATATACCGAGCTTTTTCCGCTGTAGGATTTCAGGTTCTTTATCGCCTGATAGAAGGTTTCCTGCGTAAGCTCCTCAGCGGTATCTGAATCACCGCACATACTTACAAGAAACAGGTATACCTTTTTTCCGTATGTATTATAGTATTCCGCTATGCTGTCTGACATTGCGAGCCTCCTTTCTTTTGTGATAACCTGCAGGTGATGTTCTTGCTGAACGTTCTGTATATTAGTACGCCAAGATTTTCTTTTGTTACATCTATTATAATACATTTTTTAAATTCGTGCAATATTTACAAAAAATTCGCAAGATGCACAATTTTTATTGACATAAGCTTGCTGAAGTGGTAAAATAATAACAAGTTATTATTATGGAGTGATTTTATGAAAAAATATATTATGGCAGTTTTTACGGCGGCAGTTTCGGCGGTACTGCTGACGGGCTGTGCAGATAAGCTTGACGGAAAATGGGAACTATGCACCTCAGACGGTGATGAGCTGGTAAAGGTACGCTTTGATTCCGAAGACGGCGACGTAAAACTTGATGAATACTATGGCGAGTACGAGGAGCTTGGCGGAAATGAATTGAAAATCGAGTGGGATGACGAAGAATTGGATGACGAATACGGCGGCACTTTTTCCTATGAGATTCTTGATAAAGAAGATGCACAGATTTATATAGACGGCATATCGGAAATGTATATCGCAAAGGAACTTGAAGCGGAGGCCTCTACGCTTATGAAGGCAGGAAATTCTTCACTTGTTGAAATGGATGTGTATGGCGAAAATATCGGTGGTTACTGGGTTGTTTCCTCCGACGATGATTTCTGTCTTGTGCCCGGCGGTCAGGATAAGGACAGATTTATGGAGCTTGTTGAAAGCTTTTTCCCGGATATATCAGAATATGAATTTGTGATAGCCATAGACAATGGCGTTGTTTCAGAGACCTATTTGTCAACAGACTGGAATGAGCGTATATATGCCGGCTATACCGGCAACAGGGGTGTTATATCTTCAACAAATAAGACGCTTGAGGATATAGCGGGCGAGCTTATCGGATGATATAAAATTATGATACCGTGCGGAGAGCATATTCCGTACGGTATTTTTTATGTCGTCCTGAAGCAGGGTGGAGCATGTATTGCAATTTTACATAAAATATGGTATTATATAAAGCGAGTTACATCGAAAGGAAGTCTTATATTGAAAACTCGTTTTTTCAGAGGCATGTCGCACGGAGTACCCATTGCTCTCGGCTATTTGTCGGTATCCTTCGGATTCGGAATAATGGCAGTGAAGTCGGGGCTTTCCGCTGCTGCAGCTTCAGCAATTTCTGCAACAAACCTTACATCGGCAGGTCAGGCGGCAGGAGTTTCCATAATTGCTGCAGGCGGTACGCTTATAGAAATGATTCTTGCACAGCTTACAATAAATCTGAGATATGCACTTATGGCACTCTCACTTTCACAGAAGCTTGATAAATCCTTCACTACACCAAAGCGTCTTATTGCTTCATACGGTATTACCGATGAAATTTTCGCAGTAGCCTCAGCACAGCCTGAGCGTCTCACACCCGGTTATATGTACGGAATGATACTTGTCGCATTTCTGGGCTGGGTTTCGGGTACGATACTCGGAGCGGCGGCAGGTGAGCTTCTGCCTGCTTCAGTTACAAACGCTATGGGAATCGTACTTTACGGTATGTTCATCGCCATAATCATTCCGCCCTCACGCAAGGAAAAAAGTGTGCTGACGGTTGTAATAATCGCCGCACTTATAAGCATACTCTTCAAATATCTTATCACAGTTATTTCAGGTGGATTTGCAATAATCATAAGTGCTGTTATCGCTTCGGCGGCAGGTGCACTTCTTTTCCCCGTACACGATGAGGAGGGCGATGAAGTATGAGTGTTGCGATATATATAGCGGTAATGGCGGCGGTTACGTACCTTATCCGTATGATACCCTTTACCTTCTTCCGCAAAAAAATAAAATCACGCTTTTTCAAAAGCTTTCTGTACTATATTCCCTATGCGGTACTAAGTGCAATGACTATCCCCGCTATATTCTACTGTACGGGAAGTATACCTACCGCAATTGCAGGCACTGCCGCTGCCGTAGTGCTTGCGTATTTCAATCTGCCGCTTATTGTCGTGGCACTTGCGGCGGCAGGGACGGCATTTCTTACAGGCCTATTCATGTAATGGAGGTTTTTATGAAAACAAATACAAAGCTTTTTGTACTATCGGTAATTTCAATTGTCGGGGGAGGAATATATCTTCTCGGCGGAATTATATTTCTTATATATACAATGATGATGGGAGAGGAGATTTCCGATAATATCGAGACCGAAATAGGTGCATTGTTTGCATTGTTCGGAGGAATGTTCTGGTTTGCACTGGCTATTGCTTCGGCAATTGCATTGGTTCTGGGAATGGTCCATATAATCTCGGGAATACTCGGTATCGGTCAGTCTAAGACAAGGACAAGAGGAAAGGCGATTGCTCTTATAGTGATTAATGGCATTATCGCAGGTTTATGGCTTCCTTCGTTACTTTCTTTCAATCTGATGTCATTTGCGGTTATTGCCGTACCTGTGCTGTTTATTGTGTTCTGTGCTTATGACCTTAAGGAGATAAAAACGGACAGCAGGCCTGTGCATGATGAGTATAATCCTTATTATCGTGAGGATTCATACGATAATTATAATCAGCAGTAGTATTTATTGGGGAAAATCTTTCTGAGGAAAGGTTTTCCCTATATTTTTTAAGGCAACACCGGACAAAATCCGTTTACATTTAATAATCCGCATGGTATAATGGGAATAATAAATGAGAATCAAGGTGAACGAGGAGGCGATACAATGGAAAAGCTGCTTGACTGTGTCATGGAAATAGGCGAGAGGATGCTTATAAGCGGCGGAGAGGTGCACAGGGTTGAGGACAGCCTTAAAAGAATTTTTGACGCTTATGGTACAAAGCGTACAGACATTTTCATCATTACAAGCAGTATGGTTGTGACCGTGCACACAAGCGACGGCAAGGCATATACGCAGACTCGCCGTATAACAGAAACTTCGGCGGACTACGAAAAGCTTCACAGGCTTAACGAGCTTTCACGCAGTATCTGCAAAAACAGGTTTTCGCCCGAAGAAATATGTGCAAAGCTCAATGATATAGCGGCGTGCAGGAAATATCCGCTGTGGCTTGAATTCATCTGCTATGCTGTAATTTCAGGCGTATTCACGCTCTTTTTCGGAAGCGGAATTGCTGAGGCTGCAGCCTCGTTTATTATAGGTGCACTTGTAAGACTTATCATACTGGTCTGCGATAAATTTGTGAAAAACAGAATTTTCATTAAATTTCTGTCGGCACTTTCGGCAACGGCTTTGTCATACCTTGCACTGAGACTTGGCATAATACCGACGGTTGACAGGGTAATTATAGGTGCAATTATGACACTTCTTCCCGGAATCGGTCTTACAACTGCACTGAAAGATCTGCTTGTGGGTGACAGTATCGCAGGGCTTCTCCGTACCATTGAAGCCTGCATTACCGCTCTTGCTATTGCCGCAGGATATTTTATTGTTGCGTATCTGACAGGAGGGAGTATGATATGACAGAGATTATTCAGCTTTCGGCAGGTCTTATCGGTTCGCTCTGCTTCGGAGTGCTTTTCAATCTGAGAGGGAAGAGGCTTCCCGCTGCGGCATTCGGCGGACTGCTTTCGTGGGGACTTTTTCTGCTTCTGAGCAATGTTATTCCCAATGAGCCTGTTAATTATTTTATAGTAGCGGCAGCGGCTTCGCTTTATTCGGAAATTATGGCAAGAGTGCTGAAAACTCCCGCTGCACCGATTGTTACTACCTCGCTTGTGCCGCTTATTCCCGGCGGCTCGCTTTATTACACCATGTCCTACGCCTTTGAAAGTGATTTCGGAAAATTCCTTGAAAAGGCAGTCTCAACACTCAAGCTCGCCTCTGCACTTGCACTGGGAATTATTGCAGTAACAGCACTTTCGCATGTATTGTTCAAAAAAGGCTGTACAAAGTAAAGTTATACGCACTATTGAGGGAGACCATTTTTCAAAAGGGTCTCCCTCAATAAACTTAAGAATGAATATTATTTTTCATTTCCGCAGATAATATGCTGAAAGGAGATGAGAAAATGAACATAACACCTGAATTATACAGTGAAATGAGCAAAAATGCGTCGCCGAAATCGAATACTAAGGTAAATGTTCCCGTTGCATTCTGTGTGGGCGGAGGAATCTGTGTTCTCGGTCAGATTCTTCTTACGCTTTTTGAAAATTATGGTCTTGAAAAAACCGAAGCGGGAACATGGACTTCCATTATTCTTGTCGGACTCAGTGCATTTTTCACAGGTCTCGGCTGGTATGAAAAGCTTGCAAAGCATGCAGGCGCAGGTACGCTCGTGCCCATAACAGGCTTCTCGAATGCTATTAGCTCATCGGCAATCGAGGCAAAGTCCGAAGGCTTTGTTCTCGGAGTAGGCGCAAAGATTTTCACAATCGCAGGCCCTGTTATACTTTACGGCTGTTCAGCATCGGTGGTGTACGGACTTATATATTATTTCTTCGTTTAGGCAAAAAAATAAGCAGGGTAAAAACCCTGCTTTACATAAATAAACTGAAAAAATAAATATGTGTAGAACAAAAGAAAGGAGACAACAAAACGAGTGTTAATAACAAAAATATTATTTAACACTGTAGTTATTATATCGTAAATTTCGGCACAAGTCAAGAGGAATCTTCAACTTTTTGTGTTTACATCAGAATTTCCGTCAGTTTGTACAATAAATCGACATTTGTATTTTGCAATATATACAATTGACGGTGAATTGTTTTCAGGAAACGTGTTTCCGTCGTTTTGTTCCTAAGGTTTCTGAATCAATATTACACAAAACCAATAAAAGATAATTTGCGAAAATCGTTGTTTATTCCCGAAAAGGTCTTTACAAAACGCGGATTTTGTGATATTATAAATATGAAGTTATGTCTGTCATGGCGAATGCTGTAAAAGCATTCTAAATCGCCGTGCTCTCTATAACCCTTAATAAACTTTCAGGAGGAATTTTTCCAATGGCTATTAAAAGAAAAATGAAAACCATGGACGGTAATAACGCCGCTGCTTGGGCATCATACCCATTCACAGACCTGGCTGCTATTTACCCGATCACACCATCATCTGTTATGGCTGAGGTTACTGACCAGTGGTCTTCAAAGGACAAGAAGAATCTTTTCGGCGACCCTGTAACTGTTGTTGAGATGCAGTCAGAGGCAGGTGCTGCAGGTACAGTTCACGGCTCTATTTCAGCCGGTGCTCTTACCACTACATACACCGCTTCACAGGGACTTCTCCTTATGATTCCTAATATGTACAAGATCGCAGGTGAGCTCGTTCCTAACGTAATTCACGTTTCTGCTCGTTGTGTATCTTCACACGCTCTTAACATCTTCGGCGACCATTCAGATATCTATGCTTGCCGTCAGACAGGTTATGCTATGCTCTGTTCTTCCAACCCACAGGAAGTTATGGATCTCGGTGCTATCGCTCACCTTTCAACAATCAAGGGAAGAGTTCCTTTCCTTCACTTCTTCGACGGTTTCCGTACTTCACACGAAATCCAGAAGATTGAAACATGGGCTGATGAGGACCTCAAGAGCCTTATCGACATGGATGCTGTAAAGACATTCAGAGACAATGCTCTTAACCCTGAGCACCCTGTACTTCGTGGTACAGCTCAGAACCCTGACATCTTCTTCCAGGCTCGTGAGGCTTGCAACAAGTATTATGATGCACTCCCTGCTGTTGTTGAGGATTACATGAATAAGGTTAACGAGCTTATCGGTACAGACTACAAGCTCTTCAACTACTATGGTGCTGCTGACGCTGAGCACGTTATCATCGCTATGGGTTCAGTTAACGATACAATCGAAGAAACAATCGATTACCTCAATGCTAACGGCGGCAAGTACGGTCTCGTTAAGGTTCGTCTCTACAGACCTTTCGTTGCTGACAAGCTTGTTGAGGCTATTCCTGACAGCGTAAAGAGAATCTCTGTTCTCGACAGAACAAAGG
>SVNJ01000135.1 GCA_015066955.1 Ruminococcus sp.
ATAAGACCTGCGGCAGGCATTACCGCAATAACCGTCATGAGAACCTTGCCAAGCTTCTGAAGCAAATCGAAGTTTATACCCGATTTTTTACGCTGAGTGGGTACTTCTGAGGGGACTTCCTCTGCTTTTTCCCTTAATGAAATGAGTACGGTCTTTCCCCTTTCAACCTGTCCGTGATGTACAATCATTTCCAAATCCTCTGCGCCGTCGCATACGAGAACGGGGGTAAGCGTATTGATATTATGCTGTCTGAGAAGCTGTAAATCGACCTCTGCAACGAGGTCACCCTTCTTTACTCTGTCGCCGACCTTAACGTAGGAAGTGAAGCCATCGCCTTTGAGGGAAACCGTTTCGAGACCGAAGTGAACGAGAATTTCAAGTCCGTCATCTGAGCGGAAGCCGTAAGCGTGGGAGGTTTCAGCGATTGAAGAGATTATGCCGTCAACGGGGCTGTAGATTTTTCCGTCGGTGGGGATAACTGCGATACCGTCTCCGAGTACCTTCTGTGAAAAGACCTCATCGGGTACGCTTTCAAGGGGTACTGTACTGCCGTTTAGGGGAGAAATTATGTCAGATACTTTTTTGCTGTCATTGATATCCATAATAAATCCTCCTTGTAATTCGGGCGGGGAGCCCCCGCTGGCAACGCCCCCTCCCGCCGTACTTTTACGAAAAGGGAAACATTTCTGCCCTCCCAACGGTCGCCCGTACCCTCTGTCACTTCGTGACATCTCCCTGCACTGCAGGGAGTCACCCCGCTGGGAGGGGGAAAGGATATAAAGGAGTAGGGACAGCCCTTGCGGCTGTCCGCCCCTTAAACATTACGGTAAACCATCGGGCGACCGCAAGGGTCGCCCCTACATGTTCCAATCCGTCCCCGAAGGGGACTCCTTCAATTCCGAATTAATTTAAGTTTTGCATTAATAAAAGGGGCTGATTAACAGCCCCTTGTTATTATAGTTTCCAGATATCTTTATTATATTCAGCAATTGTTCTGTCTGATGAAAAATATCCTGCCTTTGCAATATTTACAAGCATCTTTTCTGCCCATTTCATGCGGTTTTCATAGTCCTTGTAAGCCTTTTCCCTTGTCTTTACATAGTCATCAAAATCAGGGAAGGTCATAAACCAGTCCTTACCGATAAGCTCCTTAGAAAGACGCTGGAGACGTTCCTTGTCGCCAAGCTTCATAAGCTCCTTGCCTGTAATAAAGTCTACCGCCGCCTTTATTGACTTGTTGGTATCGTAGTACTTCTTCGCCTTGTAGCTTTCCTTCTTGTAACGCTCTACTACCGTATCGCTTGAATCGCCGAAGATGTAAATGTTATCGTCTCCGACAAGCTGGTGAATTTCTACGTTTGCTCCGTCCTCTGTACCGAGTGTTACCGCTCCGTTAAGCATGAACTTCATATTGCCTGTACCGCTTGCTTCCTTTGATGCAAGGGAAATCTGCTCTGAGATGTCGCATGCGGGAATAAGCTTCTCTGCCGCCGTTACGTTGTAGTTTTCTACCATTATAACGTTAAGATAAGGCTTTACTTCGGGGTCATTTGCAATAAGCTCCTGTAAGCAGAGGATAAGGTGAATGATGTCCTGTGCGATAATATATGCAGGTGCTGCCTTTGCTCCGAAAATAACGGTGACAGGCGTTGTAGGCTTCTTGCCGTCCTTGATTTCGAGGTACTTGTGGATAACGTAAAGTGCATTGAGCTGCTGACGCTTGTACTCGTGAAGTCTCTTAATCTGAATGTCAAAGATTGAATCTGCGTTAATGACGGTATTCTTCTTTTCCTTAAGCCATTCTGCAAGTTCAAGCTTCTTTTCGTCCTTTATTGCGAGGATTTCTTCAAGAACCTTCTTGTCCTTTCTGTATTCAAGAAGCTTTTCAAGCTCGTCTGCGTCCTTTTTCCAGCCCTTTCCGATGAGAGAGGTAATATACTCCGCAAGTCTTGGGTTGCTGTGCATGAGCCATCTGCGGAAGGTTATACCGTTGGTCTTGTTGTTGAACTTTTCGGGGTAAAGCTTGTAGAAATGGTTCAGTTCTTCCTCTTTGAGAATCTCCGTATGAAGGGAAGCTACGCCGTTTACGCTCTGAGAGTAGTGAATATCGATATGAGCCATATGGACCCTGTCGTCCTTGTCGATAATATGAACCTTCGGCTCATCAAACTTTCTTCTTACCTTATCGTCAAGAATTTCGATGATAGGTACAAGCTGAGGTACAGCCTTATTGAGGTAAGCGATAGGCCACTTTTCGAGTGCTTCTGCGAGAATGGTGTGGTTGGTGTAGGCTGTTGTCCTGCTTACGATTTCAATTGCTTCGTCAAGCTCTATTCCCCTTTCGATGAGGAGACGTATAAGCTCGGGAATTACCATTGTAGGGTGAGTATCGTTAATCTGAATAACCGCATAGTCGTAAAGGTCGTGGAGGTCACTTCCCTTTGCTGCAGCCTCGTCAAGAATAAGCTGTGCACCTGCAGAAACCATAAGATACTGCTGATAAATTCTGAGAAGTCTGCCGTTTTCGTCGCTGTCATCGGGATAGAGGAAGAGGGTAAGATTCTTTTCGATTTCGGTTTTGTCGAAGTCGATGCCGTCCTCAATGATATTCTCGTCAATAGTGTCTATATCGAAAAGGTGAAGCTTATTTGTACCGTTGTCGTAGCCTGTAACGTTGATATCGTACATTCTTGCGTTAACGGTTGCATTTCTGAATTTTACGGTGTAGGTCTTGTCGGTCTTGTTGAGCCATGTATTTTCGCTTATCCATTCATCGGGAATTGCAGTCTGAGCGTTGTCCTTGAAAACCTGACGGAAGAGTCCGAAGTGATAGTTAAGACCGATACCGTCTCCGTTAAGACCGAGAGTAGCGATAGAGTCGAGGAAGCAAGCCGCAAGACGTCCGAGACCGCCGTTTCCGAGAGATGGTTCATTTTCGATTTCCTCTATTTCGCTGAGACTCTTGCCGTTTTCCGCAAGAAGCTGTTTTACTTCATCGTAGATACCGAGATTTATGAGGTTATTTGAGAGAAGCTTGCCGATGAGGAATTCCGCTGAGATATAGTAAAGCTTCTTCTTTGAGGAAGTCCCCTTTTTCTCCCCTGCCATTGAGTTTACAACCGAGAGAAGTGCCCCGTAAAGCTCCTCGTTTGTACATTCGGATATATTTTTGTTTAGCTGTGAATTTAAAAGCTGAGCTATTTTCATTATAAAACTCCTTTTTGATTTAATACTAATATTATAATACCCCGAAAATAAAAAATCAAGCATTATTATATAAAAAAAGAATATCCCCCTACACATCAAATCCGAAATATTACGATAAACCAAAAGGGCAACCATTACGGTTACCCTTAAATCATTATTGAATCGGCTCAAAATCAGCCGCACCATGCTTGCAAAGCGGACAGATAAAGTCCTCAGGGAGAGTATCACCCTCATGGATATAGCCGCATATCTTGCAGACAAAGCCCTTCTTTCCGTCAGTTTCGGGCTTCGGCTTAACGTTGTTCTGATAGTAGGTATAGGTCATGGTCTCCTTGTCGGAGATAACTCTCGCCTCAGTTACAGAGCAGATGAACATTCCATGCGTATCAAGGTCAATATACTGCTCCACCTTCAAGGACATGAACGAATTTATATTACGGGGAAGGAAAATAAGTCCGTTATCCGAACGCAAAGACTCATAGCCCTCAAACTTATCCACGTTACGTCCGCTCTGGAAGCCGAACTTCTCAAAAACCGCAAAGGGAGCGTCAACCGTAAGGCAGTTGATATTCATAATTCCCGTCTGCTTTATAATATGATGAGAATAGTTCTCCTTAGAGATAGTTACGGCAATTCTATTGGGAGTATTTGTAACCTGAGTAACCGTATTTACGATAAGTCCGTTA
>SVNJ01000019.1 GCA_015066955.1 Ruminococcus sp.
CCCTATGCGTCCGCTTAACTGGAAGTCTCCTTCCGATTACATCAAGGCTTTCCTTAATTACGGTCAAGTTTTTTGATTTAATTTGTCTCACATCATTGACAAACCAACAAAAAAAACACAGCTTTTAATTTTATTCTGTGACAGCTTACATTTTTCTGACTATATCCATTTCTTTTGAAACAGAGCTTCTTCGTTTCTTGCTGAACACCATTCTTACAAGACGGTAAAGCCAGCCTATCGGCAGAAGCCATTTGTGCTTGTAAAAAAACGGGTAATAGGATTTATAAGTTTCGATACCCGGAAAAAGTCTTCTGAATATATAATGCAGCTTTGAACTGATGCCGTTTTCTTTGCGGAATTTGTTTACACGGTTTTTTATGAAACGCTCTGTTGTTCCATACACGCCTGATGACAAGTAATATTCAAGCATCTCATACTCTTCTTCGGATAAGGAATTTGTGAACTGTTCAAATCCAACCGGCACATCTGCACCAAAAACTTTTTTGCACAGGATTCTGCTTTGTCTTTCAAATTCCGAAAAGCCAAGATACCCGCATTCTTTTTGTATATATTCAAAGTCCATATTCTGTTCTTCAGCGGTAAGATATACATAAAAATCAAGAAGAGAACGAATTCCTGTGCCGCCTCCCGAATAATGCTTAAATGCGTGAGCGACTATATAGATGTAGAAATCTTCATTTGTAAAATGATAACCATAAGAAGAACTGTCATTTGGCAGCAACCGTTTTTTTACGTCAGCGTAGTAGTCGCTCAGGCGGCTTTGCCTTTCGCTATCAAACAATGCTCTGTGAAATTCAAAGTTGTAAACAGGTTCTTTTACATATACATCGTGAGCACCTTTTCCGATACTCTCTCCGACGTATCCCTGAGATTCCATATAGTTACGAACATCCTCGCTGAATGCTTCGTCAAATAAAATGTCATTGTCCGACATCTGTCTCATGCCGACTGCAGGGTAATATTCTTTTAAAATTACACCCTTTAGCGGAAGATACCATATTCCTGCCTGTTCCATAAAGTCAAACAGTTTCTTTCTTTCATTGTCAAACAGAATATTTTTTCGTGTGGACTTCGACAGCTTCTGCGTCCACTCCTTTGACAGCTCAATCCCCGATTGTTTCAGTGATGTTCCCGTAAGCACCTCTAAAAAGTGTGCTCTGCTGAAACTGAAAAGAGCATCCATATCAATATTTTCGGTATGCTTTTGTTCAGGTATTGACCCATTTACAGCGCAGGAAACCAGATAAAGCATGGTATAATGTACTTGTTTCATGTCTGCACCTCTTTTTTGTTAAATGAGACTTTTTTATCTGAGAGTTCAAACTGCTTATTGCAGATTTTAAGAGCTTCGGGTCTGTGTGTAACAATAAACACAGTCTTGTCCGTAAGCTGCTTAAGATTATTCAGCAGCTGTTTTTCGGTATCGATATCAAGGGCACTTGTAGCTTCATCAAGTATAAGTACAGGTGCGTCTGTGTACAGTGCTCTTGCGATAGATATTCTCTGCATCTGTCCCTCTGAAAGCCCCGAACCTTTTTCGCCAAGCACCGTATCAAGCTTTTTCGGAAGCTTATTTATAAATTCAGCGCAGGCAAGCTTTACTGCTTTTTCTAAAGAATCTGACTGAACTTCATTTTTTCCGAATGTGATAACATCACGAATGGTACCGCCCATAAGGTAATTGCCCTGCGGTACATAAGCAAACAGTCTCCGCATGACATTTATCGGAATATGCTCATTGTTTGTCAGTCTCACATCAACCGAGCCTGACAATGGCGCATAAACTCCCATTAACAGCTTTAGCAGTGTTGATTTTCCACAGCCCGACAGTCCCGTAACAGCTATGAAATCACCCTTGCTGACTGAGAAACTCACATTATCAAGCACAGGCTCAGCGTTGTTTTCTTTTTTATAGCAAAAAGAAACCTTATCAAAAGCCAAACCTTTGATTTTTGTGTTGTATAGCTCTTTCGTTTCTTCTGCTGACCTGACTTTATCCGACTGAATATCTGTATAGCTTTCCGCTTCCATTAAACGTTCGGCACTTGCAATCATAGCATAATATCTCGGAACGAATCCGCTTATACCTGATAACGGAGCCTGCAGCTGTCCTATCAGCTGAATAATGGCTGTCAATGTTCCGTAGCTTACCGTATCGTTTAATATGCCGTATCCGCAGTAACCGATTCCGAGCAGATACATTCCGTTTATTGCAAAGGAAAAGCCTGTGTTGCACAGGTTGGAGATAAATGCTTTCCGCATTCTCGCTGACTTATGCTCTGCAAATTCTTTTTCTGCACCGCAAAGTGCTTCTTTTTCAGCTCCGAATGTGCGAAGAATAAGCATACTGCTGATACGCTCCTGTAAATATACCCGAACAGCTCCGTCTTTTTCCTGTACTTTTTTATGATGAGCCTTTAAGTATTTACGCAGCATCAGGGTAATCAATACAAAAACAATGCCGCCCGGAATGAGTATGTAAGCAAGCTGCGGCTGTAACAGAAACATCATAACGAGAGCACCCGAAAAACGGACAAACATACCTGTAAATCCGGGCAGAATCTCTGTCATACCATTTGCACAAACAGCACTATCCGAAGTTATACGGTTCATCCATTCCTCTGAATGCACTGCACTGACCTGTCCGAAATCCTTATTCAGAAGCGTTCTGAACAGTCTTTTTTTAAGGCTGTTTTCTGTTCCGCTTCTGGTTGCCTCTTCTATCTGTCGGATAGCCATACGGGTTAACATAAGTATCAGCATTAACATGCCGAAGATAAGCAGACCTGTAAAAAAGCCGTTTTTGTCTTTTCCGACCGCACAATCCACCATCTTTTTCATAACAAGTGCATAGCAAACAGCTCCTCCATTTACAAAAGTATGGAGAAGCAGTAAAAGAACAATATTTCCCTTATGTTTTCCGACTGTTTTTAACAGCCATGAAGCTGATTTTTTATTTGTCATTATCTGTTTTTCCTTAAAATCTTTCTGCATAATATCCTGAATTTCATCCATAGTCTTCGAAGCGGATACAGAAAATACCACACTGCTGAATATATCCGATACCCCTTGTGGTTTATCCGATATTCCTTTCCGTTTCTGACAAATGCTGTCATAACGCCTAAAATATCCTCGTCCTTAATGCCATACTCCTTGTTCAGGCAGTTATCACCAAGTATGACATAATCATTTTCCCGAACCTTCACTACACGATGCAATACATAAGACGCAGGCGGTCTTTTAAACAGAACCACATCGTATTTCCTGCACCTGCCCGACTTCTTTTCAACAGTGAACATATCTCTTCCCTGACGAAGAAGCGGCAGCATGCTTACGCCGACATTGGTATAGGTGAATCTGCCGTTTCTGTTCAGCTCTTCCTCGTAGGTGGTTTTAATCATCAATGGCTCCTATGGTGTGCAGCTGCTCTAAAATCCTGTCTGCATCTTTTTCAATCTGCTCTCTTGGAGCATCATATTTTTCAAGCATTTTTGTGATAATATCTTCTTTGGATACATTATCTTTTAAGCATTCGATTATAAATCCTGCTGTACCGTTACTTCTGATCATTCCGTTAAATGCAGTATTTCCCGCTGTTACGGTAATATGCTCTCCCGCACTTTCGTGTGTAATAAATCCGTCTTTTAATTTCATATTATACCTCCGTTCATTCCTTCGAACGCTGTCTTTGCAGCGTCAGGGCTCATATTGCAGCCCAATCTGTAAAACCTTGTATTCTTCATAAGCAAATCTGTCAGCTTCAGCGTCTGCATCATAGATAGCTTATTCATAGGGCGATATGTCTGCTGTAAAAGCATCTGATATGCTTCTTTCGGCTCAATTTCGTTTATGTGATTTGACTTATCCCTTGTCAGTATGCATATTGCTTTCAATGGTACAGCTATATCAGTACTTAATCTGTGCTTGCCATTCCAGGGTGTACCGTATGCGATAACGCCGTCATCTGTTATTTTAAGCAAAGGCTTATCGTCGTTTACCATTACCGCACGATTACCGAAAAGCTCTCTCCATAACCTTGTGTGGGTGGATTTCCCTGTACCGCTTTTTGCTGTAAAAAGATAACCGATACCGTCTACTGCAATTACCGAGCCATGAAACAGCAATGTGTCAAGTGAGGGCATTATTTCTGCAATTTTGCGGTACACGGAAAGCGTTTCGAGATATTCGTCGGAATATTCGACATCAATCTGACACTCATGCCCGGCTTCTTTTTTTGAACGTTCACGTTCAAAGGCAATATCTTCCGCTTCGGTTTTTATAAAAAACTCCGCTTCTTCCTCAGTGATGTATTCCCGACAATATTCTTTTATGTAGTCAGACATCGGCTCTATGCGGAAAACAATATCTGCAAGCTTAATACAAAATGATATGCCGCTGATTTTTTCTGTCATATTTTCACGCCTTTTCTCATCAATTCAGTTTATCGGAACAAACGGCAATTCAATGGGCTTATCCGATTTTACTTCGGTTGTTGTCTGCTCTGTAGAAATTACAGGTGTTTCAGTACAGCTTGCTGATGTCGTCGTTGTCGTTGTTTCTGTCAGTGCAGTAGTAACCGTCGTTGTTCCGACAGGGTTTATAACAGGTTTTTCTGTAGTAACTGATGTCTGAGTCTCAGCAGATGTTTCTTTATCCGAAGCGTCAATTGACGGCTTAATTGCCTCCAATAAAGGCAGTTCATTATTCTGTATTTCTGATTCTTCTGTTGTATCAGATGATGTTTTATCTGCAAGAACAGCAGTGGTCTTTTGCGTGGAAGGAGCCGCTGTATCTGAAGCTTCTGCGGACAAATCACTGTTATCGTCATTCTGTGTTTCATCTGTTTCCACAGGTTCAGCTGTCTGTGAAACTATCTCATTCTTTTCAGAATTATCTGCGGTTTCTGTTGCCTGCTTCTTTTTATCACAGGCAGTCAGACAAGCAAGCATAGTTAATATCGTAATTAAAGCATATATTTTTTTCATGTTCAGCACCTTTCTGATAATGGCAGACGTCGTCCTGACACCTGTAGTTTTTTCTTGTTATATCAATACCGTACTAAGTCCGTCTGATGACCTTATACGGAATATACGTGTCGGCTTTTAATATTTCTGTGTTCCTGTACATTAATTATACAATACCTTATATGAATTTTCAATAGGTTTCATACAGAATTTGATATTGAACAATAATTTAAGGCAATACCACACAAAGCCCGTCTGACGACTTTGTACGGTATTGCCTTAATGGCATCCTGCTTACCATGTTTTATATGCTTGCTCTGTTAATTCAAAGATTGTTATTGACGTGATATGTCATTACTCCTTAAGAGCTTCAACGGACAATTGAGAGAATAAATTGAATCAAAATGCAAGATATCAGGTGCAAAAGGTCATTTACAAACGAGCACAGCGAGACTATAATAATTAATGAGATTACCGCAGTTCATAGGATTATCTGCACAATAAATCCATAAAATGCGGTAATATAAAAACCAGCCTGATTCCGGATAAGGCGGCGGTAAATTCCTTTTTTCCGGAATATCCTTTGTTTAATGGGCAAATCAGAGAAGGAAAGCGTATCGGTTTTAAGTCGGTACGTTTTCTTTGTGTCAGTAATTATTTTTACGGTATTGCAGAGCAGTAACACCGCTTTTCTTCTTGAATTGTCTCATAAAGTGGTTTTCGTTGTTGTAACCGCACTGCTCGGCGATTTCCTGAACACGAAGCTCGGTTCGGGCAAGAAGCTGCATAGCCTTTTCTATGCGTGAGGAGATAATATCGTCCTTGATGCTTGTTGAAAAAAGGTTTCTGTACAGTCTTTGAAGATGACTCTTGCTTATGCCAAGCTCTCTTGAAATATCGGGAATATTCCATTCGTTTTCGGGGTGAGTCATAATATCCCTGCGAAGCTTGTAAAGCAGTTCCTTATATGTTACATAATGGTTTGCCTCAGCATATTTCTTCTCTTCAAATTTGCTGAGCAGCCATTCAAAGCTTTTTTCTGTTTCAGAAGGCTTAGTGCCGCTGATTTGTGCAAGCTCTGTCAGCAGCTCGGAGGTATGAGTGGGTCTGCCGAGAAGTACGCTGATTCTGCTTTCGGTTTCTGCGGTGAATTTCACAGCGTGGCTCTTGATTTCAGCTTCCGTATCAGCAGAGATGATAACTGCAAAAATACTGTCTCTTACTCTGCCGCAAAGCTCGTCCGTACAGACCTTTTTCAGTGCGTTTGCGGTAATTACAGCCATATCGTAAGCGGAGTCATCGTTTACGGACATCTGAGAAATAAGCAATACCGAGTAAGCCTTATTCTGCTTGCGGAGCTTATGAAGAGTATCAGGCAGAAGCTCGGTAAAACCACGCTTGTTGAGCATTCCCGTAACAGGCTCAACTGTTGAGAAAGCCTCCATCTGCTGATGAATATAGCTGATATAGAGCTGTTTCTGAAGAGTATGCAGACCGTTTGAAACAGCATCGCACCAGTTGACATATTGTTGGTCGAGGTCAATATTTTCCGCAGAATCATAAGCTACTGCACAATATCCGAAAATCTGTCCTTTGCAGTGAAGTGACGTAAGCGTTATAACGCATGGCTCATGCGGCTTGTCAAGAGCGGGGATAATATCATCTGTCGGAAAGAGATACCCGTTTTTCTCGTTAGTGCCATAACGTTTTGAAAGAGCAAGATACATTTTGTCGGGAAATCCAAGCTGACGGAAATTATCGGGATTATCAAAATCCATTTTCCAGTCCTCGCACAGGCATATATCTATCCATTTCCAGTTTCTGAGAATATGTCCTACCTTATCGGCTTCCGTCATAAGCTCATCAAGGGAATCAGAGCCTGCCATACGGTTTATGATGTCTGTGGCAATAAAGGTTTTTTTGTCGTATGTACGGAGCATCATGGTTTTTACATTTTTCTCCATAACGAAGAGCAATCCGTTTTTTTCAGCCATTTTATCATAGTCACAGCCACAGCTTCTGCCGTAAAGGATATACTGAGAGGAACCGACAGACCCGCATTTTTTGCCTGTTATCATTTCATAAAGACGGCAGACAGCGTCAGCACCAAGCTGAAGGTCACGACCGGAAACGGTGGTTATCTGCGGAGTGTTCATTATTGAATGCCACGCACCGTCACAGCCTGTAACGGCTATATCCTCAGGAACCTTTATGCCGTTTACGGAAAGAGTTCTCTGAAAGTAAAAAGCCATTACATCATTAAGACATACAACTGCATCGGGTTTTTCAAGCTTTCCCGAAGCAATATCGTCTGCAAGCTCTGTAGGAACCTGTTTCCAGTACCAGCCGTAGTGAATACTGTTCTCACTCAGTTCAAGTCCGCTGTCTTTAACAGCATCAATGAAGCCCTGCAAACGCTCCTGAGACGGTTCATGGTCGGGTACTCCTGCAAGACAGTAAAGCTTTCTGCAGCCGTGTTCATTGATAAGATGCTTTGTAATATTATAGATACCCTCATATTGTTTAGCGTTTATATGCGGAAATCCGTCACGCTTATATCCGAGTGTAAGGCAGGGAACATCGGTCTGACTGAGATAGCCGTATATTTTATCCACAAGCTGAACATTGTGAAAACGCTCAGCCGCAAAAATAACACCGTCAAGACGGCTTTTGCTTATAAGCGAGTAAATATTTTCAAGACCGTCGGTGTAATAATCCTGCTGAAACTCTGACTGAGAATTGAAAATTCCTGTATAAATTATTACATCATAGCCAAGCTCAGCCGCCTGTTTTTGTATGCCGCTGAGCATATCATAATCAAGAGGGTCCATTATTTCCGGCATAATAACGCCGATTCTGCCTGAAGCGTCCATAGCAATTCTCCTGAAAGATAAAGTGTTATTTAAATTATAACATATTTGAAATTGATTTGTCAATTTAAAAAATACTGTGACAGGCTCGCTTATATCATTGCTTTTGTAGCAGTGTTGAATTTGAAGCAATATATTAAACTGTTTTTCACCCTGATATATTCATTATTAACAATCTTTTAAAACAAACATGCGATATTTATATTGATTCTTACTGTAGATTGTGCTATAATATGTTCAGAATTCTACGGAAGAGGGGAATGCAGATTATGAAAAATAAGTTGATAGCTGCTATAATGGCACTTTCGGCTGCAGCTCAGTATATGGTTCCGGTTATTTCTTCTACAGCCGGTATTGCGTCTGCTGAATCCATTGATGAAGCAGTCATTGGCGATGTCAATGCTGACGGAGAGCTTACAGCCGATGACCTTATTCAGCTTCGTGATTACGTGATGACGGGAAAAGGAATTTCATCGGGAGTCTGGCAGAATGCCGATATGAACATTGACGGTGCGTTGGACGCTTTTGACATTGCAATTCTCAGAAAGAAGCTGGCAGACAAAATCGGACTTGAAAATTATTCGGGATTGATTATAAATGAGGTGTGCTCATCTGCTAAGGAGTCGGTTACAGACGCTGCGGGCGAGTCTCCTGACTGGGTAGAGCTTTATAATTCCTCTGACAAGGATATTGACATCAGCGGAATAGGTTTATCCGACGGAGCAAAGAATAAGTTCAAGTTTGCTTTCCCTGAAGGTACAGTAATTCCTGCGGGAGGATATGTTCTTATTTTCTGCGATGATGCGGTTAATCAGGCGGAAGGTGAGTATCATGCGGCATTCAAGCTGAGTGCGGACGGCGAGACCGTTTATCTTACTCATCCTGAGTACGGAGAGCTTGACGCTGTGGAGATACCTGTGCTGGATACCGATGTTGCATACGGATGTTATCCGGACGGCTCGGAAGAGCTTGCATACCTTACATGTACTCCGGGAGCTTCGAATAATACGGCAACTAATCTTAATATTGTTGCAATGCCGTTATTCTCGGTTGAGGGAGGCTTCTATGACGCTGCGTTCGGACTTGAACTGAATGATGCGAACGGCAATCAGATAATTTACACGACTGACGGCAGCGACCCGAGAATCTCCGCTTCGGCAAAGTCGTATTCAGGGGAAATAAGCATATACGATAATACAAAGGAGCCGAATAAATACAGTGCTGTTACCGATATTACACTTAGCGGTTATACAGCGCCGAAATATAATGTTGATAAGGGAATTGTAGTCAGAGCAGTTTGTAAGACGTCTGACGGAAGATACAGCAATGTTGTAACCAACAGCTATTTTATCGGAAAAACCGAGTCATACTACTCCGACTTCAAGGTGGTTTCTCTTGCTACCGACAGTGATTATCTGTTTGATGAGGACAACGGCGTTTACATGGTCGGAAGCAGATATTATGATATGGTTGCGAGCGGAGCATTTACTCCTCTCAGCGATAAAAACGACACGTCAAATCCGACCAATTACAATATTGATGGAAAAGAAACCGAATTTCCTGTAAATGTTCAGGTGTTCGAAAATGGTGAGCTTGCCTATACAGGAGATGTCGGAGCTCGTCTTTCAGGAAACTGGTCGAGAGGTTATGCTCAGAAGAGTATCCGTCTTTATGCAAGAAGCGAGTACGGCGACTCCAAAATGAAATACGAGTTTATCGAGGGGCTTACCGATATTAACGGAAATCCTATTGAAGAATTCGATAAGGTAACTCTGCGTAACGGAGGAACTGACAATCAGCTTCTTCACTTGCGTGACATATTCATTCAGCAGCTTTGTGCTGACAGGGCAATGGGTATTCAGGCAGGCGAGCCGTGCATGGTTTTCATCGACGGCGAATTCTGGGGCTTCTATTTTATCCGTGAAAAGCAGGATGCCGATTATGTTGAGTCTCATTACGGAATTGACAAGGATAATGTGACCTTCATTAAAAACGGTGAGCTTGATGACGGCTCAGAGACTCTTGACCATGAGTATCAGGAGCTTCTTGCGTGGGCAGCAAACGCTGATATGACAAATGATGAGAACTATAAAAAGGTCTGCGATTCTATAGATATTCAGAGCTTCATTGATATGGTTGTAATCGAAACCTATATAAATAATGCTGACTGGGCAACCGAGTATATGAATAACTGGATTTCATGGAGAGCTACAGAACCTGATGCTTCAAGCGATTATGCGGACGGTAAATGGCGTTATATGCTCTATGACCTTGATTTCAGTGCTGATTACTTTGATGATGCAAGAACACTTGCGGGATTTGATTCACTGAATAATATGTATATGGAACATAATCCGTACAATTTTGTTCCCATGTTCTATAATCTTCTCAACAATGAGGCTTTCAGCAAGCTGTTCTATGATAGCTATATCGATATTATGAAGAATAATTTCGATCCCGTTGAAGTAAGCGAAAAGCTTGATGAGTATGTCGCAGAATACCGAGCAGCTATTGCGGCAACAAATACACGATTTGATCAGGAATGGGTAAATGTGAGCTATGATGCTGAGGTTGAAGCCTTCAGAGAGTTTTTTATCAGCCGCCGCAACCTTGCCAAGATGTATCTTGAAAAGCTTTACGGGGTAGAGGTTGATATGACTGAGGGTTCTGATATTGTATCAAATGAGTCTACCTGGTCATATTACGGTGACGCTTCCGCAGTTAAATCGAATGGTGTATTTACTCTTACAGCCAATAAGGCGTGTGCAAACAGCTGGGATATCCAGTCTCAGTCGCAGAAGTTTACTATCAAAAAGGGTAAGACCTATAAGGTTACCTTTGAGGCATCGTGTACAACAGGTACGCCTATCGGGGTAAGCATAAATCATCAGGTAGGAACAAACTGGCCAAGCTGCTTCACTAAATCAGGAATTGCCCTGACCTCAGATTTACGAGAGTATTCATACACATTTGTATCCTCACACGATACAGCTTCTGACTGGCGCCTCTGCATTGACTACGGCAACGGTGCAGGTGTTTACACAATCAGAAATGCTTCCATTACCGAGATTTCCTACGAAACCGAGCTTGTAAATGAGCTTGGCGAATGGAATATATATAATCCCAGCGGTTGTGGTACTCTTACTGTGAATGATGTGAACAATGTTACCGTTGAGACAGCTTCTCTGCCTGACGATGTATGGGAGGTTCAGGGCTTCTACAGCGGAATGGTGTTTGATGCAGGCAAAACCTATACATGCAGCTTTACAATCAGGTCTGATACAAATGCAACTGTAGGTGTAAATGTTCAGAAAAACTATGATACGTATGAAGGCTATCTTGGAGAATACGTATCTGTCGGAACTTCAGCTAAAACGTATACTTTCACATTTAAAGCCGATGATTCGTGCATAGACGCTTCAATGTGCTTCAACTGCGGAGGTTCGATCGGTACGTATGAAATTTCCGATGTATCAGTTATCTGTATAAACTGATAATTTTCGGTAAGAATTCAATTTCTGCTGACACAGTCAAAAGCCCTCGTAAACATATTGTTTACGGGGGCTTATTTTTGTATGTGATGTTACGCTGCAATTGTCGGTGAAATTGGTCGATTAAGGCGTAGAAAAGTACAGAGAATATAATTCGGAATGCTATAAATCTTGACAAATCCAAATAATTATCATTGATTTATGAACAAATTGTGCATTTTCTCCACCAAATCTGCAAAAATGAGGTTGAATTTTAATAGGATAGATGGTATGATTAAACCTATTAATAAGCAAAAGCAGCGGCGGTCCGTGCAGACGGAACCGATATACGACAAACTATGAAAAAGGCGGTGCATGAAAATGAAGTTCAAACACTATGCAAAGCGTGTGCTGGCATCAGCACTCTCGGTGGCAATGGTCATTACATCCGCAGGCTATCTGCCGAAGGAGGATGCGGCGGCAGCACAGTCCACGACTGTTGCCAATCCCATTATCTGGGCAGATGTTCCTGATGTTGATGTTATCCGTGTCGGAGACACCTACTACATGGTCAGCACGACTATGTATTTCTCTCCGGGCGCACCAATCATGAAATCAAAAGATCTGGTTTCGTGGGAGATCTGCAATTATGTCTATGATACCTATGCGGACGGCGATGTGCAGAATCTGACCAATGGCAAGCACGACTATGCTCATGGTCAGTGGGCATCAAGCCTGCGTTACCATAACGGAATGTACTATGTGTTCTTTGGCAGCTATGGTTCTGGAAAATCATACATCTACAAGACAAATGACATAGAAAACGGAACATGGACAAGAAGCGAACTCAACGGCATGTACCATGATGCGTCAATGTTCTTTGATGATGACGGCAGAAACTACCTCGTTTACGGCGGCGGAGGAAAGATAGAAATCAAGGAACTGAATTCCGAAATGACAGGCTTTAAGCAGAACGGTGCATCAAAGACCCTGTTTACTACGGGACTTGACAACCTCGCAGGCGAAGGCGCACATATCCAGAAAATCGGAGATTATTACTATGTCTTCATTATTGCATGGCCCTCGAACAGCGGACGTATTGAGCTTTGCTACCGAAGCAAGGATATTCTCGGCACTTATGAGGGCAAAACCGTCCTCAATTCGGGACTCGGCAGCTACGGTGCAGGTGTTGCACAGGGCGGTATTGTAGATACTCCTGACGGCAAATGGTACGGAATGCTGTTTCAGGATCACGGTTCCGTCGGCAGAATTCCTGTTCTTGTGCCTGTTTCATGGGAAAATGGCTGGCCGATGATGGGTGTTAACGGCAAAGCACCGCTGACACTTACAATTGACAGTGACTATACGGGTACGTCACTTGCAAAGGATGATGAGTTCAGCTATACTTCAAATGATGACCTTGCACTGGAATGGCAGTGGAATCATAACCCCGACAATTCTGCATGGTCAGTGACGCAGCGTGACGGCTATCTGCGTCTGACTAACAAGACGCTTGCCACTAATCTGCTTAATGCCAGAAATACGCTCACCATGCGTACGGAAGGACCTTCCTGCAGCAGTGTCATCAAGCTTGATACCTCAGGAATGAAGATCGGCGACCGTGCAGGTCTGTCCGCATTTCAGTTCAAATACGGTAATGTTGGTGTATATGTAGCAGATGATGGCACTAAGAAGATATACATGGCAAATAACGGCGGATATTCTTCAAGTGCGGCAGTTACCGACAGCCGTGACAATATTGTTGAGCAGGTGAATCTCAGCGGCAATGAGATATATCTCAAGGCAGATTTCCTTTTTGCAACTGTCAAGGATGACGGAAGCAGCTCGAACAATATCGACAAGGTAAATTTCTACTACTCATACGACGGTTCTAACTGGACTAAAATTGGTGAAGAACTGAGCATGGTATACGACCTCAAGCTATTCACAGGCTACCGCAGCGGAATTTACAGCTACGCTACAAAAAATACAGGCGGTTATGCAGATATTGACTTCTTTGATTACGAACGAGCTGAATGGAATAAGCCTGTTGTCATTGAACCCGATGCAAACGGCTGGTATTTCCACAGTACCTTTGAGGGCGATCTGGACGAATGGAGCGGACGAGGTGCGGCAACAGTCATGACAAGCGGAAGAACAGCTTATGACGGCAAGGAGGCACTGCTTGTACAGGAACGTACAGCCGCATGGAACGGTGCATATCGTTCTCTGAGCACAGCCGCATTCAAACCCGGTGAAACTTATAGCTTCAGTGCCAATGTGCAGTATTTTGACGGCGGTGCAAGCGATACATTCTTTATGAAGCTCCAGTACACCGATGCCAACGGCGATACGCAGTATTCATCCGTTGCAGAAGCAACCGCAATAAAAGGCGAATGGGTACAGCTTGCCAATACCGATTATACAATTCCTGCTGATGCGTCCAATATGCAGCTGTATGTTGAAACGGCGGAGAGTACAAATAATTTCTATATTGATGAAGCTATTGGTGCAGTGGCAGGTACTGAGATTGAAGGACCAAAACCGCTTACTCTTATTCTCGGTGATGTGACATGCGACGGTGTGATTGATGCATTTGACCTCTCAGCGGCAAGAATAGGTTGTGAGAAGGGCTTTTCCAATGGAACCGCAAGGCTTGCAGCAGATGTAAACAGTGACGGTGTATCTGATTCAGCGGATATTCCTGTGCTTCAGGATTATATTACAGGCAGAATCACGGTTTTCCCCGAACCTGAACTGCCTGCTGTACAGGGAGACTGGGACAATTATGTGGAGACCGCAGTTCCTGCCATGCAGAAATTCTATTCAAACGCTATCGGTCAGATGGGAAATACCGCAAGACTGCGTGAAAAGATTGCAATGGCACAGCGTGGTGAGAATGTGACGATTGCTTATCTCGGCGGCTCAATTACTGAGGGCGTGGGACAGTCCGAGACATGTTATGCAAAGCGTTCCTACAACTATTTTGCAGAGACATTCGGTACGGGCAATAATGTTTCCTATGTTAATGCAGGCATGTCAGGTACATCCTCTGTGGTAGGTCTTATGCGTGCACAGCGTGATATTCTCGATAAGAATCCGGATGTGATCTTCATTGAATTCTCCGTAAACGATCATCCTGAGGAGATTTATAAAAAGGGCTTTGATAGCCTTGTAAAAAAGTGTCTTGCACAGGAAAATGCACCGGCGGTAATACTTCTTATAAATCGTTCAAAGGGCGGCTATTCCATGCAGGAGCAGATGATGGCAGTCGGCAGAAATTACGACGTTCCGGTCATCAGCATGGACAATGCGCTGACTGCGGCATTCAAGGACGGCACACTGAAAGAGGATGATTATTTCAGCGACGAATATCATCCTCATGCAAACGGAAATGCACTTATTTCCGACGCTATTGCATACTACTATCGTCAGGCACTTAAAACGGAAAATGCGGATGCAGGTTATACTGTACCGTCCTCATCCGTTTACGGTTCCGAATATGCAGATGGTTCAATCGTACCGCTCAGTGAGCTTTCGAATTTCAGTGCAGGCTCATGGAAACAGGATAATTCCAACAACCGCTTTGCATACGGATATACCTTCCAGAAGGGCAGTGCCAATACGCCCATGACGTTCACGACACAGGGCATGGGTATATTCATTGTGTTCAAGTCAAATCAGAATTCTTCTCTCGGAAATCTGAATGTGACAGTTAACGGTAAGACCGCTGCCATTAAGGGTAACCGTAATTATGCATGGGGCGGTGCGGACGCTGATGTTGCCTATATTCAGAACACATCGGGAACCTTGAATGTTTCAATTGCAATGGAAAATGCCTCTGCGGATTTCAATATCTGGGGTATCGGCGTAGTTAAATAAGTCGGATATAAAATTCAAGAGCTGCTGTACTAAACGTACAGCAGCTTTTTACGTGGCAGCGTCTCCATATTTTTATTTCCGATAAATTACAGGATATATTTGATTTGAGGAGCGATACATGATATAATAGAAATAATAAGATGTGCGGCGTTGCATTAACAAATTTACAGTAAAGGAGAATAATCATGATTTTATATTTTACAGGAACAGGAAACAGCAGGTTTGTTTCGGACTATATTGCGGAGCGTATAAATGACGAGTGTATATCGCTCAATGATATTATCAAGCAGAAGAAGCCTCTGAAATTCCATTCTGAAAGTCCGTTTGTAGTTGCTGCTCCGATATATGCATGGAGATTTCCGCTTATTATCGAGGAGCTTATCCGAAAGGCGAAATTCAGCGGTAATCGGAAAATATATTTTATCGGCACAATGGGCTCACAGTCAGGGAACAGCGATAAATTCCTGCAAAAGCTTGCAGAGGATAAGAATATGGAGTTCATGGGCTTCTGCGGTATTGCAATGCCGAATAATTACGTAATAGGCGGAAAGCTCCCCGATAAAAGTGAGGCGTATGCACAGATAAACTCTGCCATACCGCAGATGAAGTCCGTTTCGGACAAAATTGCTTCGGGCGAGAAAATCAGTAAAACCGATAAGACTCCCTTTGCGGGCATTGCTTCGGGCGCTGTAAATTCCATGTTCAATAAGTACATGATAAGCAGCAAGAACTTCAATGTTTCGGATAAGTGCATTTCCTGCGGAAAGTGTGCAGCTGTATGTCCTGTAAATAATGTGGTGATGAAAGACGGCAGACCTCTTTTCGGAGAGAAATGTCTCAACTGCTATTCCTGTATCAACAGATGTCCGGAAGAGGCTATAAATATCGGCAAAAGAACAGCAAAAAACGGCAGATACGTCTGTCCTGAGTATGCAGACTGGAAGAAATAATTCTGATTAATATTGTCGGGGCATTGTCCCCGACTTTTTATTTGAGTATTGAAAACAGAAAGCGGAAATGGTATAATGAGAATACAATAAAACTTACTGCGGAGGAACAGAAATGAAGGTATTAATTATAAACGGAAGCCCTAATGCTAAGGGAAGCACATATACAGCCCTGCATGAAATGGAGAAAATCTTTCTTTCGGAAAATATTGAAGCCGAAATTGTTCAGGTCGGACATCTGCCCGTAAGAGGCTGTATAGCATGCAGAAAATGTTCGGAGACAGGAAAGTGCGTCTTTGACGACATTGTAAATGAAATTGCTGATAAGTTTGAAAAATGTGACGGATTTGTAGTGGGTTCTCCCGTTTACTATGCTTCGGCAAATGCAACGCTTGTTGCTTGTCTTGACAGATTATTTTACAGCACTAAGTTTGATAAGACCATGAAGGTCGGAGCATCTGTAGTTTCAGCAAGAAGGGGAGGGCTTTCATCAACGTTTGACGAGCTTAACAAGTACTTTACAATATGCGGTATGCCCGTCGCATCGGGGCAGTACTGGAACAGTATTCACGGTTCAGATGCTGATGATGCGGCTCAGGACGCAGAGGGACTTCAGAGTATGAGGACTCTTGCAAAGAATATGGCGTTTCTTATGAAAAGCATTGCTCTCGGCAAGGAAAAATACGGTCTGCCCGAAAAGGAAGCGCATCTCTGGACAAATTTTATCAGATGATTTTAAAATACAGGAGGAATTAAATATGGCATTACCTGATTTCAAAAAACTGGAGCAGAATAAAGACGCTGTGCCAGAATGGGCTAAATATCTTAAGCACGGCGAGTTTATAAGCTATGAAAATACCTATAAAAGTAAAGTTTACTTTGATTTGTTTGACAAGTACAGCTATGCTTGTTCCGAAACAGGAGATATCCGCTACTATGTATATGACCCTGTAAAGCACGGCGCAGACCCTTCAAAAAGGTATCCTGTACTTATGTGGCTTCATGGTGCAAGCAATTCACTTATGGAGGAAGGCTGTATTATGTGCTGCGGTGCTGAGCAGTACGCTTCAGAGAAATATCAGCAGGCAATGGGCGGTGCTTACATAATTGTACCTCTTGCAAATGAGGAGCGCCTTTCCGACGGCACTATTCTGGGTACATGGTCGAAGATTCACTCGAAACCGATTAAGGCGATATTTGACAGGGTGTGCGAGGAGCACAGCGAAAATATCGGCAGAAAATTCGTAATGGGAGCTTCCTCAGGCGGATATTTTACATGGCAGCTTCTCGAAGATTACTGCGGATATTTTGACGGAGCAATTCCGATTTCTTCGGGATATGTCCCTGACGACGAGGCACTTGACAGAATTTCCGAAAGCGGTACACAGCTTATAATCGCACACGGCAGACATGATGAAATGGCGGTGTTTGATGAGTGTATTTCTCCACGTATAGAAAAGCTTCAGCAGATGAAGAATTGCATTTGCTTTTTCCCTGAATGGGTATACAACGGTGACGGCGGTGTTTCCTCTGTGTTTTACGGATTTGAAATGGGACAGCACTGCATGATAAACTGGGTACAGCATAACCTTATGTTTGACAGTGGAAAGCCTGCGGACGAAAGACTGCCTGACGGCGTTACGGGTTGGATAAAGAAGGTTTGTGAGGAATAAAAAGTGGGAGACACAATAAAAATCACCATAGACCGTCTGCTTGGCAGTTATCATCCCGAATACACCGATATGTACTATCCCATTAATTATGGATATGTTGAGGGAATCATAGCTCCTGACGGTGAGGAACAGGATGTGTATCTGCTTGGTGTGGACTATCCCGTAAAGGAGTTCACAGGCAGGATAATTGCGATAATCAGACGCAGTGACGATGTGGAGGAAAAATGGGTTGCCGCTCCCGAAGATATGACCTTTACCAAAGAAGAAATATGGGAGCAGGTGAAGTTTCAGGAGCAATATTTTCAATCGGAAATTATAATGAAGTAAAGGAGAATGCCATGCATTTCGTCAACGCAAAAGGCATACTTTCAGCCAAAAACGGAATGAATATCTACAGAGGCTGTACTCACTGCTGTATTTATTGTGACAGCAGAAGTGTATGCTATGGCTTCACTCACGACTTTGAGGATATCGAAGTCAAGCAGAATGCCCCTGAGCTTCTGGAAAATGCTCTGCGTTCAAAGCGTAAAAAGTGCATGATAGGTACAGGGGCAATGTGCGACCCATATATGCACTGCGAGGAGAAACTTCGTCTTACAAGAAAATGCCTTGAAATTATAGACAGGCACGGCTTCGGAGTTTCAATTCAGACCAAATCCACAAGGATACTTCGTGATCTTGACCTGCTGAAAAGTATCAATGAGCAGTCGAAATGCGTTGTACAGATGACACTCACTACCTATGACGAGGATTTGTGCAGAATACTTGAACCCAACGTCAGCACCACTAAAGAGCGTTTTGAGGCTCTGGAGGTTTTCCGTGAAAACGGCATCCCGACGATTGTGTGGATGTCGCCGATTCTGCCGTATATCAACGATACAAGTGAGAATATCGAGGGAATCCTTGATTACTGCATACGTGCAAAAGTGAAGGGGATAATTTGCTTCGGAATGGGCGTTACTCTGCGAGAGGGTGACAGGGAGTATTTCTATATGGCTCTTGACCGCTATTTTCCGGAACTTAAAGAAAAATACATACACCGCTATGGCAATGCCTATGAGCTTCCGAGCGATAACAGCAGGGAGCTGATGAAGCTTTTTCACGATATCTGTAAGGCAAACGGGATTATGTACGATATAAACGAGTGCTTTCACTATTTGCAGGAGTTTCCCGAGCCTTATGAGCAGCTGACGTTTTTTTGACATATTCAGATGAAGGAGTGTGAATTCATGGAAAATAAAAAGAATGGCTTATTCAAAAGAAAAGGCGTTAAAATTGTAATGATAATTCTTATTGTAATTCTGATTTTAACCGTTGCGGTATTTCTGTATATAAAGCTGAATCCTGTTTTCGGAGGTTCTCCGGATAAAGCTGATAAGGCCGATTACAGTGCAAGAGCGGAAAACTATACAGACGAAAAATTTACATATCCTGCAGAGTATGTGATTGACGGTCTGTCGGAGGATAAGCGTATATCGGAAAAAGGGACAAAACCTGCTGATGAGCTGCCGTATATAACTCCTGATTTTAAAGAGAAGCCTTCTGTTGATGAGGTTTACGTTACGTGGCTGGGGCATTCTGTTGTATTGATACAGATGCACGGTTTGAATATTCTTATTGACCCCGTATTTTCTGACAGAGCATCACCTGTTTCATTTGTCGGCCCCGAGCGTTTCAGTGAGCCGTTTATAACAGCTGATGAGCTTCCCGATATTGATATAGTGCTTCTTTCTCATGACCATTATGACCACCTTGATATGGAAACGATAAAATCGCTTGATTCAAAAACAGAATGCTTTATTGTACCTCTTGGTGTGGAAAATCATCTGGAGCGCTGGGGGGTAAGCGGTGATAAAATCCGTAATATGGCATGGTGGGAGGAAACCGATATAAACGGACTTACCATAGCCTGTGCCCCTGCAAGACATTATTCGGGAAGATATGTTCTTGATTCGGGAAATACTCTTTTTGCTTCATGGATTTTAAAGGACGGGTATCATCAGATTTTTGAGAGCGGAGACAGCGGCTTCGGCGGTCATTTTGAAGATATAAACAAACGCTATGGTGATTTTGATTTTGTTATGATTGACTGTGCTCAGTATGATATGAATTGGCATACAAGCCATATGTTTCCCGAAGAATCGGCAAATGCCTGTGAAATACTCGGCGCAGAGGTTGCAATGCCGATACATTGGGGTGCATACTCGCTCTCCACTCACGGCTGGGACGACCCTCCCTCACGTTTTGTGAAGGCGGCAGACGAGCTTGATATTGAAACGGTTACTCCCATGCCCGGCGAAACTATGAATACAGATGAGCCTGAAGACTATAAGGAAAAATGGTGGGAAAGCTTAGAGTAGCTTGAAACAAATAGCGGTGCTGACATAAAATAAACAGCAGCCCATTCGGGCTGCTGTAAGTGTTTTGTACACTTCTCGAAACGGCTGTGTTTGAGAGGTGATTTTTTATGCTCTGAATTTCAGAAGTTCTTTTTTCATAACACTGAGGTCAAATACATCTATCTGTCCGTCCCTGCAGAAGTCTGCATTTTTCCAGTTTGTAAGAGTACTGCTTCCGATGAGATATTTCTGCAGCATTACCGCATCTGCTGCTGAAAATGTACCGTCTTCGTTTACATCTCCGTGTATAGCCTGAGGGAGATACTTATCTCTGATTGCAAGAAGCTGACTGTGCAGCTGACTGTCTGTCATCCAATATTTGCTGCGGTCATAGTGAGAATCTGTAACATCCCACAGCACAGGACAGATGCCGCCTCTTGAAAGTGCGGCTTCACATACGCTTGTCAGATAACGTCTTACAGATTCTTCTTCCTTGTTTTCCTTAGGACAGCCGTATTCACCGATAATTACGGGGATACCCTGAGAAGAATATCTTGCGTCGAGCATATCCATATAATAGTTAAGCTCATTGTAGTCTGCATCGGTACCCCATGTAGAGGACGCCTTGCCCCATGATTCATCCTGCGTCAGAATAGCAAAGCCTGCGGGGGTGTAGTAATGTACTGAAAGTGCACAGCGTCCTGCAGGGTCATCCGGCATTTTAAACAGAGGGTCGCAGGTAAGAGTAATATCAGTGTTATAGCCTGAAATCAGCAGATGACGTTCATCATTATTGCCGCCCGATGAACGCACAACGTCTACAAATGCCTGATTTACCGCATTTGCATATCCGTAGGATTCTTCCTTGCCTGAAGTGCCGCCCCACTGATTCCATACGCTTGACCAGCCAAGCTCCTCATTCTGTGATTCGAACATAAGATAGTCGCCGTATTCGCTGAATGCATCGGAAACCTGTGTCCATATTGTCTTGTACTTTTTCATGCACTCATCATAGTTCGTAGGCAGATTTTCCAGCCAGCCGCCGTCCCAGTGCAGATTTATGATAACATACAAGTCTGCCTCAAGTGCCCAGTCAACCACCTGTGTTACTCTTGCAAGATAATCGGGATGAATTTTATAGCTTCCGTCCTTCGCCATCATATTTGACCATGCTACGGGAATTCGCAGAACACCGAAGCCTGCGTCTGCATAACCCTGAATCATATCTTTTGTTACAGTAGGGCTGCCCCATGCTGTTTCGTACGCATTCGGTGTACCGTCGCCCCACTGATCAATCCAGTCGCCGCATGACTCAAAGGTATTGCCGAGATTGATACCTATTCCCATATCCGTGACGATTTCCATAGTCGTCATATCACGCATTGAGGTATTTGTCGCAGAAACGGACGTGTTGCCGTAGGGGACTGCTGTCATCATTACTGCTGCCGCAGCAGCAATGCTTAATAATGATTTGATTTTCATTTTCATATTCCTCCTGTAAAGTACATAAATATCTGATTAATATATTTCTTTAATTATACAAGTCGTAGAGTATGAAGTCAATAGCAAAAATACGTTTTATCCACCTTATCCTCATAATATGCACCTTTTCTATTGACGAAAAAGATAAAATGGGATATAATTTATGAATGTAAGGGGGTGCAGAAGATGCCACGAAAAAGAATTGCCGTCATTACCGCAAGAGCGGATGACAGTGAACAGAAAACAATTCTCAGAGGAATTGCAGAGGCAGCCTTTTCAATGAATGCCGATGTAGCGGTATTTTCAAACATCTATAATCACTGGATTGCAGACGAGTTTCTGAATTTTGAAAACCACATATATGACTTTTTTCAGCCTGAACTGTTCGACGGTGTTATCGTCACAGCAGAGGCTTTTCTGGATTTGTCAATATTGGATGAAGTATTCGGACGAATCAGAGCGTCAGGAATTCCCGCTGTTATAATTGATGGAGAAGCAGAGGGCTTCATGAGTCTTATTTCCCGTGATGAGGAAGCTATGGAGCAAATCGCCGGGCATCTGATTACTGTTCATGGTCTGACACAGATTGATATTCTGACAGGCTCTGCTGATATGCCTGTGTCCCACGCAAGAGTTTCAGGATGCAGAAAAGCCTTTGAAAAGCATGGAATCCCCTTTGATGAGAGCCGTGTATATTACGGCGATTTCTGGAATGATTCGGGTGCAAGGCTTGCAGAGCGTTACCTTAGCGGAGAGCTTTCCATGCCTGAGGCTGTCATCTGCACCAATGACTATATGGCATACGGACTTTGCGATTCCCTTACTGCGGCAGGCGTTCCGATTCCCGAACGGATAACGGTAACAGGCTACGACCATACAGACGAAAGAATTTATCACTATCCCGTTCTTACAACCTATCGCAGAAACAGACGTCAGATCGGTGCAAAGGCTGCAGCAATGCTTTTTTCCTCAGAATATCCTGTAGATAACGATGAGGACAATCTTATCTGCGGGAATACATGCGGCTGCGGTGTGAACAGTGTACAGCTGAGCGAGGAAATCCGTGCCGCACATATAGGCCGGTTCCATACGGCAATGAACTCTGCCGCCCAATTTTCAAACCGTCTGACAACCTGCCGGACTCTTGCGGAATATATGGCAGTACTGAGGGAA
>SVNJ01000020.1 GCA_015066955.1 Ruminococcus sp.
AATGCTTTCACCTACTTCCGCAATTCAGGGTGCAGGTCTCGGTTCATCTGTTGCACTTATCACAGACGGACGTTTCAGTGGTGCTACTCGTGGTGCGGCTATCGGTCACGTTTCTCCCGAAGCTGTTAACGGCGGTACTATCGCTTACGTCAAGGACGGAGATATTATTTCAATCGATATTCCCAACTGCACCATTACTCTTGAGGTTTCCGATGAGGAGCTTGCAAAGCGTAAAAAGACCATGCCTATCAAGAAGAAGGAAGGCATTACAGGCTATCTCAAGCGTTATGCTTCAATGGTTTCTTCAGCCGATAAGGGTGCTATTATTAATAAGAAATAATTCGGAATTTATTGTATCGCCTGACGGCGAAGAATTCAGATGTGTAGGGGCGACCAGTGGTCGCCCGATATGTGTGGTAAATCAAAGTTTGTTATATTGAAATAAAGGAGAGATAATTATGTTTATTCCGAAAATACCTGATAATGACTTGAAGCCATATATTGAAGAGCTTGTTTATATCGTAGAAAGATTTTATGCTGAAACAGATGAAGAAGATAGATTTGGTATGCAATTTAAGTTTAACGCACCTGCAACAGATGAAGAAATTAATTATCTCGAAACCTCACTGAATATTGTCGTGCCTATCGGATATAAGGAATTTTTGAAGATTTCAAATGGTGCTCGGCTTTGTGGATATACTTCAGAATTTTTAAATATAAAAAGAGTTGTTAATTTAAACAAAATGGAAACATCACCGGATTTCCCAAAAGATTATGTTGTAATTGCAGATATTATCGGAGATGGTGAAATTCTCTGCTTTTCAAAAAATACCGGAAAATTTATAAGGTATTTTGATGGAAAAGAAACTGTATATGATGATTTTTATAAATTTTTTGAGTGGTTGATTAATTTCATAAGAAATGAAGTAGAAGAATTTGTTGAATTATAAATTCCGATTTATCGCATAAAAATCCAAATTTAACCAATTCCCCACGAAAAGAGGTTTTAACAATGGGAATGACCATGACACAGAAAATTCTTGCGGCTCACGCAGGACTTGACAGCGTTTGTGCAGGACAGCTTATACTTGCAAAGCTTGACCGTGTTCTCGGAAACGATATTACATCGCCCGTAGCAATCAAGGAATTCAGCAAGCTTGGAAAAGACAGCGTTTACGATAAAGACAGGGTAACAATGGTTATGGACCATTTTGCCCCGAATAAGGACATAAAAGCGGCGGAGCAGTGCAAAATGTGCCGTGATTTCTGCAACGACAAGGAGGTTACTCACTTCTACGATGTGGGACAGATGGGCATTGAGCATGCACTTCTCCCCGAAAAAGGTCTTGTTACGGCAGGCGACGTTGTAATCGGAGCTGACTCACATACCTGTACATACGGTGCTCTCGGTGCATTCTCAACAGGTGTGGGTTCTACGGACATGGCTTGCGGAATGGCTGTAGGCAAGGCATGGTTCAAGGTTCCCTCCGCAATAAAGTTTAACCTCACAGGCAAGCTTAATAAGTATGTTTCAGGCAAGGACGTTATCCTCCACATTATCGGCAGAATCGGCGTTGACGGTGCACTTTACCGTTCAATGGAATTTGCAGGCGAGGGTGTTGCGGCACTCAGCATGAGTGACCGTCTCTGCATCGCAAACATGGCTATTGAAGCAGGTGCAAAGAACGGTATTTTCCCTGTTGATGATATTGCTCTTGAATACCTCAAAGCACACGGTGCAGAGGAGCCGAAGATTTTCACTGCCGATGAGGACGCTGAGTATGACGAGGTTATTGAAATCAACCTTTCCGAAATCAAGCCTACCGTTGCATTCCCTCATCTTCCCGAAAACGCAAAGACCTTTGATGAAATCGGCGAGGTTAAAATTGACCAGGTTGTTATCGGCTCATGTACAAACGGACGTCTTGAGGATATGCAGATTGCCGCAGAAATAATGAAGGGCAAGAAGTGTGCGGAAAATGTGCGTGTTATCGTAATTCCCGCAACTCAGCAGATTTACCTTGACGCTATGGAGCAAGGACTTCTCAAAATCTTCATCGAGAGTGGTGCGGTAGTTTCAACACCTACATGCGGACCTTGTCTCGGCGGATATATGGGTATCCTTGCTAAGGGTGAGCGTGCGGTTGCTACCACAAACAGAAACTTTGTAGGCAGAATGGGTCACCCTGAGTCTGAGGTTTACCTTGCAAGCCCTGCTGTTGCGGCGGCAAGTGCGATTACAGGCAAGATTTCAAGTCCTGAGGAGGTAATGGCATAATGAAATTCGACGGAAAAGTTATAAAATACGGCGATAACGTTGATACCGACGTTATAATCCCTGCAAGATACCTTAATACAAGCGACCATGCAGAGCTTGCTTCACACTGTATGGAGGATCTGGATACAACCTTTGTTACCCGTGTACAGGCAGGAGATATTATGGTTGCAGGACAGAATTTCGGCTGCGGCTCATCCCGTGAGCACGCTCCTATTGCTATCAAGGCAAGCGGAATTTCACTTGTAATTGCAAAGAGCTTTGCGAGAATTTTCTACAGAAACGCTATCAATATCGGTCTTGCTATTATTGAGTGTCCGCAGGCGGCAGAGGAGATTTCCGAAGGTGATAAGGTTGAAGCTGACCTTGACAGCGGAATTATCCGCAACCTTACAACAGGCAGGGAGTACAGCACACCAGCATTCCCTGAGGATATTCAGAAGATTATCACAAGCGGCGGTCTTATTGAGGCTATTGCTAAGGGAGTTATCAAGTAATTCGGAATTATTTGTGTCACCTTCGATGACAGATTAACTTTTGAAATCGTAGGGGCAGCCCTTGCGGCTGCCCGCAACAGAGTATAAATTTTTCCTATCGGGCGACCGCAAGGGTCGCCCCTACAGAGTTTGTATCTCAGATATACGCAAAAGGAGAATAAACAATGGAATTCAATATAGCATTACTTAAGGGCGACGGAATAGGCCCTGAAATCGTGGACAGTGCTGTTGCTGTACTTGAAAAAACAGCTGAAAAATTCGGCCATAAATTCAACTTCACTCCCTATCTTATCGGTGGTTGTGCTATTGACGCAACAGGCGAGCCCCTTCCGCAGGAAACCGTTGACGGCTGTCTTGCTTCTGACAGCGTGCTTCTCGGTGCTGTAGGAGGTCCTAAGTGGGACACACTTCCCGGAAATAAGCGTCCCGAAAAGGCACTTCTCGGAATCCGCTCCGCTCTCGGACTTTTCACAAATTTACGTCCCGCAAAGCTTTATCCTGCACTTAAGGAGGCTTCACCCCTGCGTGCTGACATAGTATCAAAGGGCTTTGACCTTATGATAGTACGTGAGCTTACAGGCGGAATTTACTTCGGCGAGCGTGGTTATCGTGAGGGCAAATACGGCGAGGAGGCTTACGATACAGAGGCTTACAGCCGTATGGAAATCGAGCGTATCGGCAGAGTTGCCTTTGATACGGCAATGAAGAGAAACAAGAAGCTTATCAGCATCGACAAGGCAAATGTTCTTGAAACCTCACGTCTGTGGAGAGAAATCATGCATAAAATGGCTGAGGAATACCCCGAAGTTGAGTATTCTGATATGCTTGTTGACAATGCGGCAATGCAGCTTGTGAAGAACCCTGCACAGTTTGACGTTATAGTTACTTCAAATATGTTCGGCGACATTCTTTCTGACGAGGCTTCACAGATTACAGGCTCAATCGGCATGCTTGCTTCTGCTTCTCTCGGTGCGACAACAAGGGGAATGTACGAGCCTATTCATGGCAGTGCACCCGATATTGCAGGACAGAACAAGGCTAATCCTAATGCTACGATACTTTCAGCGGCTATGATGCTTCGCTATTCCTTCGGACTTGCAGAGGAAGCAGACTGCATTGAAAAGGCAGTTGATAAGGTTCTTGAAGCAGGCTATCGTACAGCTGACCTTCTCGGCGGCGGTGAGGGTACACCTCTTACATGTACAGAAATGACTGAGAAAATTTTAGAGGTTTTATAATTGTATGACTGAAAAACTTACAGAGTTGTGCAGAATGCGTGACTCTCTTGTAATTTTCCGAAGTCTCGGAAAAGATAAAGTAATTTCAAATCTCATGTATCTCATAGGCTCGGATACTGAGAAAATCGAGAACTTTCTTACGGATTATTCGGATTTCACTGAGGCTTTGTACAGAAATGGCGTTAATCTCAGCGAATATCTGCTTAAGGCTGTTCTTGAAAGTGAAAACATGTACATTCAGCAGACAGCTTCGGGAAAAACTCCCGACCCTCTTCTGCAGGAATGTCTTATACATGAGCTTATGTTCTTTCAGGAACTTTCACGTCTTACTCCCGAAGATTTTACCGAAGGTCTTGACTATGACGGCTTTCTTCCGAAGTGGTACACCTCAGAAATTGATTTTGTGGGAAGCTACAGCGAAAGAATACGTATGATAAACAAGTACGGCTACGGGCAGTTTGCTCGCTATAATGTATTTACCGTAAACAACGGTTCAGTAATACCCGTAGAATATCCCGACAAGCAGAGACTTTCCGAGCTTTACGGATACGAAAGGGAGCGGAATGCGGTTATAAACAATACACTTGCACTCCTTGACGGAAAACCTGCACAGAATGTTCTCCTTTACGGTGACGCAGGTACGGGAAAATCCTCTACCGTCAAGGCTATAGCTAACGAGTATGCGTCTCAGGGGCTGCGTCTTATTGAGATAACGAAAGAGCAGCTTCGTGACCTTCCGCAGATTATTGACAAGATAAGCCGCAATCCGCTGAAATTCATACTCTTTATCGATGATTTGTCCTTTGCTTCGGGCGAGGACTGCTTCGGTGCTCTTAAAGCTACACTTGAAGGCTCTGTTTCCGCAAGGGCGGACAATATTGCAATCTATGCCACAAGCAACCGCCGTCACCTTGTTAAGGAAAGCTTTTCCGACCGTGAGGGTGACGACATTCATCGCAATGATACCATTCAGGAAATGATTTCACTTTCCGCACGCTTTGGTCTTACTGTAGGCTTCTACAAGCCCGATAAAAAGGCGTACATAAGTATTGTAAAGGCACTTGCGGAGAAAAACGGTATCACTATGGACGAGGATGCACTTTCTGTACAGGCAGAGGCATTTGCACTTCGTGGAAGCGGTAGGTCTGCACGCACAGCTAAGCAGTTTGTAAGACAGCTTGTCAATGAGAAAAAATAAACGGACGCTTAATGTCCGCAGTATATATTTATAAATAATCGGAGGTTTTTAAAATGGTTACTCTTGATAAAATCTATCACGCAAAATATATCCTTAAATCTGTTATCAGAGAAACAGATATTATTCATGCACCTAACATAAACCCCGAATCTGAGATTTACCTTAAAACCGAAAACCTCCAGATTACAGGCTCGTTCAAGGTAAGAGGAGCATACTACAAAATGTCACAGCTTACCGATGAGGAAAAGTCAAGGGGAGTTATTGCATGCTCTGCGGGAAATCACGCACAGGGAGTTGCACTTGCGGCTTCTAAAAACGGCATAAAGTCAATAATCTGCCTTCCCGACGGTGCACCTATTTCAAAGGTTGAGGCTACAAAGTCCTATGGTGCACAGGTGTGTCTTGTAAACGGAGTGTATGATGATGCCTATGCAGAGGCTCTGCGTCAGCGTGACGAGCACGGATATACCTTTATCCACCCATTTGACGATGAAAATGTTATCGCAGGACAGGGCACTATCGGTCTTGAGCTTATAGAGCAGCTTCCCGACATGGACGCAGTAATTGTACCTATCGGCGGCGGCGGACTCATTTCGGGTATTGCCTTTGCAATAAAAAGTCTTAATCCGAAAATCAAGGTATACGGAGTGCAGGCGGCAGGTGCACCGAGCATGTTCAATTCCGTTCATGACGGCAAAATTGAACATCTTGAAAGCGTTTCAACCATTGCCGACGGTATTGCGGTAAAGTCTCCGGGTGAGAACACCTTCAGGTACTGCTCCGAATATGTTGACGAAATCGTTACCGTTAACGATGACGAGATTTCAGCGGCAATCCTCGCCCTGATGGAGCAGCAGAAGCTTGTTACAGAGGGTGCGGGTGCAGTTTCCGTAGCGGCGGCAATGTTCAATAAGGTCCCTGTAAAGGGCAAGAAGGTTGTGTGCATTCTTTCAGGCGGAAATATTGATGTTACCATACTTTCAAGAGTAATCAAGAGAGGACTTCTCATGTCGGGACGCTCATGCTCACTTATGATTGAGCTTATCGACAAGCCCGGACAGCTTAAGGACGTATCTGCTATTATTGCTGATAAGGGCGGAAATGTTATCTCCGTTCATCACGAGCGTGCAAACGAAGGCTCGGCTGTCAACGGCTGCTATCTGAGAATGGTTATGGAGACGAGAAACTACAACCATATCGAGGAAATAAAAAAAGCTCTTACTGACAGAGGATTTAAGATTGTAAATAACAATTAAATGTGGTATAATAGAGGGGGAGACCATTCGGCTTCCCCCCTCATACATATAAGAAGGAGTATTAAACATGGAAAAAATTCATACAGACAAGGCTCCCGCAGCAGTCGGACCATACTCACAGGCTGTTGTTTCGGGAAATCTTGTATATACATCGGGACAGATTGCAATAAATCCCGCTACAAAAGAAATCGAAGCGGCTGATATTCAGGGACAGACAGAGCAGATTATGAAAAATCTCGGTGAGGTTCTTTCTGCGGCAGGCTCTTCCTTTGAAAAGGCAGTAAAAACTACCTGTTTCCTTGCTGATATGGGAGATTTTGCGGCATTCAATGAAATCTACGCAAAATATTTCACAACAAAGCCTGCAAGAAGCTGTGTTGCCGTTAAGACGCTTCCGAAGAATGTTCTTGCAGAGGTTGAGGTAATTGCCGAAATCGGGTGACATAAAGGAGTAAAGACTATGAAAATGCATGAGCTTCAGGAGGAAATAATCCGACTGAAAAAAGAAACGAATACCGCAATTCTTGCTCACAGCTATCAGGCAAGGGAAATCGTGGAAATTGCTGATTTTACGGGCGACAGCTACAAGCTCAGCGTTGACGCAATGAATATTGATGCGGATAATATCATTTTCTGCGGAGTTCACTTCATGGCAGAAACCGCAAAGATGCTTTCCCCTCAGAAGCGTGTATTCATGCCCTGCAAGGACGCAGGCTGTCCTATGGCAGAGCAGATGGACGCTGACATTATAAGTCAGCTTAAGGCGGCTGACCCCGACAGAAAGGTTGTTGCATACGTAAATGCAACTGCTTCCCTTAAGGCTGTGTGCGATGTGTGCGTAACCTCTTCGAGTGCCGTTAAGATAGTTAAGGCTATGGACTGCGATAAGATTCTTTTTATCCCCGACTGCAATCTGGGCGATTTTGTACGCAGAAATGTTCCCGAAAAGGATATAAAGCTTCTTCAGGGCGGCTGTCCCGTACATGCCTCAATTACCGAGACAGAGGCACTTAAAGCAAAGGCCGAACACCCCGACGCACTTTTCCTTGTTCATCCCGAATGTGTGCCGAAGGTTACTGCTCTTGCGGACTATGTAGGCTCAACATCAGGAATCATGGACTTTGCTGCTAAGTCGGACGCAAAGGAGTTTATCATCGGCACGGAGACTTCAATTTCCGAGCATCTTCAGTATGAATGTCCCGACAAGAAATTCTATCCCCTTTCGAAGAATCTTGTCTGCCGCAACATGAAGCTGACAACACTGCCTGACGTATACAATACACTCAAAGGCATAACAACAGGTGAGGCATTTGAGATACTTATGGACGACAAGCTTATTGCAGACGCACGAAAGTGCATAGATGAAATGATAAGATTGGGCGGATAATTTTATGGTAAATATCGTTGAAAAGCTTTATAATCAGGGAAATATTTCCGATGAGGAGCTGAGACAGCTTATTGAGACGGATGATGCACAGGCGGCAGAGCTTCTTCGCAGATATGCAGACGAGGTGAGACAGAAGTATTACGGAAGAAAGGTCTTTCTGAGAGGTCTTATCGAGATTTCAAGCTATTGCAGAAATGACTGCCTTTACTGCGGAATACGCAGAAGCAATACCTGTGCGGAGCGTTACCGCTTAAGCCGTGAGGAAATACTCAGCTGCTGTGAAAACGGCTATGGACTGGGATTCCGTACCTTTGTAATGCAGGGCGGTGAGGATATGTATTTCACCGACGATTTTATGTGCGGAGTTATTTCCGAAATCAAGGAGAAGTATCCCGACTGTGCCGTTACGCTTTCACTCGGAGAGCGTTCCTTTGAAAGCTATAAGCGTATGAAGGAGGCAGGTGCAGACCGTTATCTTCTGCGTCATGAGGCTGCAGATGAAAAGCTTTATTCAAGGCTTCACCCCTCTGAGCTGAGCTTTTCGACACGCCGTGAGTGCCTGTTCAATCTTAAGAAGCTTGGTTATCAGGTTGGTGCAGGCTTTATGGTTGGTGCTCCGTATCAGACAACGGAAAGCCTTATTGCCGATTTCAGATTTCTGCAGGAGCTCAGTCCGCAGATGATAGGCATAGGTCCGTTTATCCCTCATCACAGCACTCCCTTTAAGGATGAAAAGGGCGGAACACTTGACCTTACCCTGAGACTGCTGGGTATACTTCGTCTTATGTTTCCGAAGGTGCTTCTCCCTGCAACAACCGCACTGGGAACTATTGCTCCCGACGGCAGGGAACAGGGGCTGAAAACAGGGTGTAACGTGGTTATGCCGAATCTTTCACCCGTTAAGGTGAGAAAAAAATACGACCTTTACGACAATAAAATCTGTACAGGTGAGGAAGCGGCTGAGTGCCGTATGTGTCTGCAAAGACGAATAGAATCCGCAGGCTATGAGGTTGCCGCAGAGCGTGGAGACGCAGCGGATTTCAATATATAAACATATAAGGAGAATATTATGAGAGTCAGATTTCATCTTCCCGAATTTGCAAAGCATTACAGATTCAATATGCTTTTTGCTTCAATGATGAAGAACTGCCCCGAATACTTCCGTGAGGGTGTGGAAATAGCTTCGGTATACGGCGTATTCCCTCCGTCACTCTGGAACGGCGGAAGAACTCAGGGCGGACGATGCGACAAGGAATTCATCAAGAACGTAATACGTTCCTTCAATAATGAGGGTATACCACTCCGATTTACATTCACAAATCCCGTGCTTGAAAAACAGCACCTTGACGACCCCTTCTGCAATATGGTAATGTCGCTTGCAAACAACGGTCTCAACGAGGCTATTGTTGTTTCGCCCCTGCTGGAGGACTATATCCGCAAGAACTACCCTAAATACAAAATCACAAGCTCAACCTGCAAGCGTCTTAATGAGCCTGAGCTTCTTGAAGCTGAGCTTGAGCGTGATTATCATATTGTCGTTGTTGACTATGACCTCAACAACAAATTTGATATACTTGAAAAGCTTCCGAATAAGGATAAGTGCGAGATACTTGTAAATGCATGCTGTCTGCCGAATTGTCCCAGAAGAAGTCTTCATTATCAGTCAATCGGTGAACAGCAGATAGCTTACTGCGAGCATATAAGACGTTATCCGGGAGTGCCCTTCAATCCCACATCTATTATTGAAAAAACTCTCGGAAAGGACTTCCACTGCCCGAGCATGGACAAGACCTTCTTTGAGCTGAGAGAGCAGAGCACAAACGTATCCCCCGACGCTATATGGGAAAAGTACGTGCCTATGGGCTTCAGCCAGTTCAAGATTGAGGGAAGAACCTCAGGAACACTTAATCTTATGGAGATTTACCTCTACTACATGATTAAGCCCGAATGCCGTGACGAGGCACGTTTCAGACTTCTTGACAATATGAGCAGAAGTGGTGTTATCACCATTAATGAGTAACAAGAATACATAAACCGCACAGATGTATTTTCTGTGCGGTATATTTATAATGCTGCCGTACCCTCTGAAACGGCGGCAGAATGGAGTTTTATCATGAAAACAGCAGCAATTTTCAGTAATAATATGGTGTTGCAGCGAAATAAGAATGTACGTATTTTCGGTACGTGTACACAGACATGCACAGGTATAACCGTAAGTATTCCTGAGCTTGGAAAGTCCGCAGAGGCTGTTATTTGCGGAGAAAAATGGGAGGCTGTGCTTCCGCCTATGGAGGCATACAGTAAGTGTACTATGCTTATAAAATCTGCGGAAAAGGAGATACGCTTTGAGAATATAGCTATAGGTGAGGTGTGGCTTGCAGGCGGACAGTCCAACATGGAATTTGAGCTTCAGAATGACAAAAACGGCAGTGAAGCTCTTGAAGGCTGTTCGTGCGAGAATGTACGCTATTACTATACCCCGAAATGCAGTATTGCAGATGATAGCCTGAAAGCAATGGAGGAAAATACCTGCTGGATGCTTCCTGATAAGGAGAATTCAAAAAGCTGGTCAGCTGTGGGCTATTACTTCGCAAAGGAGCTTAGCCGCAGACTTGGTGTGACAGTCGGAATTCTCGGCTGCAACTGGGGAGGTACGTCTGCTTCCGCATGGATGAAAAGAGAATACCTTGAACGTGACAGCCGCATCCGTCCTTATATCGACGAATACGACAAGGCGATTGAGGGAAAAACAGACGAGCAGATGAAGGCTGAGTATGATGAGTATACCGAGTATCATGTACAGTGGGAAAAGAATATGCAGAAATGCTACAGCGAAAATCCGTCGGCAAAGTGGGAGGAAATTCTTGCTGTCTGCGGTGAAAACCGTTATCCCGGACCTATGGGAAGCAGTAATCCTATGCGTCCCTGCGGACTTTACGAAACCATGATAAGCAGAGTAAGTCCGTATACTCTCGGTGGAGTTATCTATTATCAGGGCGAGTCGGATGACCACCGTCCCGATACTTATGACGTACTGCTTAAGGCACTTATTGAAAACTGGAGAAATGACTGGAGGGACGACAGTCTGCCGTTTATGCTGGTACAGCTTCCTATGTTTAAATATGAAGCGGACGAGGACATAAAGCACTGGGCGAAAATCCGTCAGGCACAGATGAAGGTATACAAAACCGTGAAGAATACGGGTATTGCTTCCGTACTTGACTGCGGTGAGTTCAATAATATTCACCCGATTGACAAAGCACCTGTAGGCCACAGACTTTATCTGCAGGCTATGTATCATATTTACGGTGATAATGACGCTATGAAGGCATTTCCGCCTGTTTACCGAAGCTTTGAGGTGTGCGGCGACTGTGTGAAGCTTTATTTTGACTACTGCGACGGATTTGACGTAAGGGGTGACCTTATCGGCTTTGAGGCGGCAGGTGCTGACGGAGTATATTATCCTGCGTCTGCGGAAATCTGCGGTGATGTTATAGAGGCAAGAAGCGACAGCGTAAGCGTGCCTGTTTCGGTGAGATTCCAGTGGACGAATTATGCAGATGTTACGCTTTTCGGTAAAAACGGACTGCCAGTACAGCCGTTTGTTACACAGTAATAATTCGGAGTTCTGAATGCGGAATTAATTGTGTCGGCTTTGCCGACAGATAGAAATTTATAGGGACGCCCACCGGGCGTCCGTTTATTTACTCTGAACCATAATTTAAAAAAGGGTTTCCCTGTAATACAAGGAAAACCTTTTCTCATTATCCATTATTGTATCTCTGCAAAAACTGCTTTGTACGTTCATTTGAAGTATTGCCGAAAAGCTGTTCGGGAGTGCCTTCCTCTACGATAAGTCCGCCCTCCATGAAGATTACATGGTCAGCAACATCTCTTGCAAATGTCATCTCATGAGTTACGATTACCATTGTCATGCCGTCTGCCGCAAGCTCCTTGATAACTTTTAAAATCTCACCCGTAAGCTCAGGGTCAAGTGCCGATGTAGGCTCGTCAAAGAACAGCATATCGGGATTGAGTGCAAGTGCCCTTGCTATTGAAACTCTCTGCTGCTGTCCGCCCGAAAGTTCACAGGGATAAGCCTTTGCCTTGTCGGAAAGTCCCATTTTCCCAAGAAGCTCCATTGCCTTTTTCTCAGCGTCAGCCCTATTCTGTTTAAGCACTCTCACAGGTGCTTCTGTAATGTTACGCAGTACATTCATGTGCGGGAAAAGATTGAAATTCTGGAAAACAAGTCCGATTTTCAGCCTTATATCCCTCAGCGTCTTAGCCGACGCATACACGGTCTTTCCGTTTTCTGTCTTTTCAAGCATGTTCATTCCGCAGACCTTTATTTCTCCGCCGCTTGCCTTTTCAAGCTGATTTATACATCTGAGAAGGGTAGATTTACCGCTTCCCGAAGGTCCTATAATTGCAACGACCTCGCCCTTTTCAACGTTAAAGGATATATCCTTAAGAACACAAAGCTCTCCGAAGCTTTTTGATACGTTTTTTACTTCCAGCATTGCCATATCGGATATACCTCCTTATTTGTAGTAATCAAGCTTCTTCTCGATAAGGGAAGAAACAACTGTAAGTATCATTGCAAGCACAAAATAGAACGCTCCTGCAATAAACAGCGGCGTAAGCGAGCTGTAATTCTGCATCTGCTGTTTTGCCTTAAGTGTGATTTCCGCATACGCAACAACGTTTGCAAGGGAGGTGTCCTTTACAAGTGTGATAACCTCATTTGCACTTGCGGGAACAACTCTCTTGACAACCTGCGGAAGAATAATTCTGAAAAATGTCTGCGTTTTTGTAAAGCTGAGTGAAGCCGCAGCCTCGTACTGTCCCTTTGGTATCGACTCAATACCGCCTCTGAAAATCTCCGCAAAGTAAGCCGCATAGTTAAGCGTAAACGCTACAATTACCGCATTGAACAGGAATGTTTCACCCTGCACGTTTATGCCGTCCAGAATATTCTGCATAAATCCCGGTAGATTTTCCTGCTGCTTCAGCATAGGTATCGCATAATAAGCCACGATTACCTGAAGCATAAGGGGTGTACCTCTCATTATGAGTATGTAGACATTGGTAAGCCACGATATCGGCTTGAATTTACACATTTTAAGCAGTGCCACCACCATACCCAGCGGTACGGAATAAAGCAGTGTAAAGCCGAAAACCTTAAGCGTCGGCACAAGATACTCCAGCAGTATCAGAAAGACCTTATATATTTCCTCTCCGGTCATATTTTTCACCTCGTATATACTTTTTCAGACAGCATAACTTAAGGCAACACCGCACAAAGCCCGCCTGACGGCTTTGCACGAAATCTGCTTGCATATTTTCCGTTATCTTACACAAAAAACTCTTGACATACGGCAGTATGCCTGCGAGTTTTTTATGCAATCTAACGAAAAATCTGACTTCGCATCTTCCGCACAAGCTCTGTGCGGTGTTGCCTTTAATCTGCTAACAAATCACCATGCTGTCACGGTAATTTTTATTATAACATAAAAAAAGCTCAAATAGCAATAGCTTTTGGTTTTTTTGGATAAATATTGTAAATTTGACAATATTTTACAGAGATGCTATAATAAATTGTCGGCTTCTTCCGTCAGGAAGGAGGTGGAAATATGTATTACATAGTTGCTCTTTTTATTTCTGTCATGGTAGATGTAATTTGCTACTACATCTACAAGTGGTTAGACAGGAAGTAGTCCGACAATAACCCAAAAAGAACCCCCCAGAGTTGCCGCTCTGGGGGGTTCAGTTTTTGCATGGAAATATGCCATAGTTGCTCTTTTGCTGTATTAATTATACCACAATGCAGTATAATTGTCAATACCCGATTACTTAACAGTAGTAATATCGCTTCCGAACCACTCTGTTGAGATTTCGCCGAGAGTACCGTCAGCCTTCATTTCGCCGAGAATCTTCTGAACCTCGTCACGGAGCTTCTGGTCGTTCTTGCGGAAACCGATAGCGTATTCTTCCTCTTCAAGACCGTCGGGAAGCACCTTATAGTCCTTGCCAGCGGAAGTAATTTCGTAGTTTGCAACGATAGAATCAAGGAATACAGCGTCTACGATTCCAAGCTCCATCTGCTGGAGAGCTTCGATATTTGTAGCCATAGCCTGTTCTGTGATAGTACCTGCAATGTCAGATCCCTGAAGAATTTCCTGTGCTGTTGAACCGTTCTGTACGCCGATTACCTTGTTGCTGAGATCGCCCATTGACTTTGCATCACTGTCAGCAGGAACAACGAATACCATTGAGTTCTTCATGTAAGGCTCTGAAAGGTTCATTGTCTCTGCTCTTGAAGGGCTTACAGACATACCATTCCAGATACAGTCGATTCTGCCTGCGTCGAGGTCCTGTTCCTTTGTTTCCCAGTTGATTGACTCCTTAACAAGCTCAACGCCCATTCTCTTGCAGACCTCTTCAGCAACGTCAATGTCGAAGCCTACGATTTCGTCCTCATCGTTTGTGTAGCCCATAGGCTTGAAGGTTGCGTCAAGACCGAGTACGAACTTACCGCTGTCGATTACCTTCTGAAGTGAATTGTCCTCACCTGTCTTTGAAGATGAGCTGCTGTTTCCTGAGTCACCGCAGCCTGCACAGGCAAAAAGCATTGCACCTGCAGCAACAGCTGTAAAGATTCTCTTTAAAACTGATTTTTTCATTTTTATTCCTCTTTTCATATTCTCAGGGCTTATAAAGTCCCCTTGTCTTTATCATAATACCATATTAATACAGCAATGTAAAGTGTCCCGCTGAACTTTTGTCGCTTCACCTAAATACACCGCATAAACCGACTTGTTTTTTCATAATTTTCACCCTATGCACAAAGACTCCTCCGCCCTGCTGACGAAGGAGTGCTTTGAAAAGGAGGTTGTATATTATGGTGGAGGATAGCTGATTTATGTCTGCCATGTCTGTTCGGCAATTTTTATAGAAATTCTGTTGTTGATTATTTCGGTGCACTCCTGTGCGGTACGCTCGCCGCTGTAATAATACGCCGCCTCTTCTTTAATAATATCCATAACATCATAGTCATAGAAATTATTATCGGTAAGGCTTCTTATATATGAATCAAGATACTCATCCTCAATATTCAGATTTTTTTCAAGTGGAGAAAAACCATCGGGACGGGACTCAAAATACTTATCGCCAAGATATTCCTCAATAAGAAGCCACGCACCCTCCTTGCAGTCGGAGGTTTCCATTATACCAAAGCTTTCTGTGTATGCAAATCCTCCGCCCTTGCCGTCATAGGAGGGATTCCCCACAAATATCAACTCATCATCGCCGAAGGTATCGGTTTTCATGCTCTCGAAATTATCTTCATTATGAATTCCGCCGAAATAGACAAGAGCCTTATCCGCCGCAAAGACGTTGGCGTCCTCCTGATAGGTATCGTCGCCACGATCAGAAAGCTCTTTTGAAAGCTCTATAAGGTTTGTAAATTCTTCCCCGTCAAAGGTGCACTCACCTGTGTTGTAGTCAATATATCTTGATGAGGAGCGGAAAGTAAAAGTGTGAAGATTTACTGTAGGTTCAGTCGAGCCCACGCTTAAAAGAGTTTCCTCAGGCATATTTTCCAGAGCCTGCACCATTTCATCGGGAGTCCAGTTTTCGCTTACTCCGGGAACATTCTTCTTTTTTGCAACAGCTGTGGAGATAGAAAATCTTACAGGCATTGCAATAAGCTTGCCGTCTATCTCATTTGCCGTAAGATAATTTGAAAGGAAATCCTCACGGGAAAGGGGAGAATTCTCACTGTCAATAAGAGGATACAAATCAGCAACCGCACCCTTGCCGACAAGATTGCGGATAAGGCTGTAATCGAATGCACATATTATATCGGGAGCATTTCCCGAAACTATTTCCATATTAAGTGCATTGGAAAAGTCTTTGGACTGCTCGGTATTTTTTAGCTGACGCATCACAGCCCTGTACTTTCCCTCATACTTCTTGTTGAAGTCATTTACTATGGGGCTGAATTCGTCTGCAAGACAGTTTACCAGTGCAAAGTCGATAATCTGCTCGCTGCCTTCGTTAGTCTGTACGCTCTGCTCTTTTTGAGACTGCACGGAAGTAGCCTCTTCCTTTTTGTCACTGCATGAAAACAGCGAAAGGCAGAATACAGGTGCCGCCGCCATACATAATAATCTTTTAAGCTTCTTTCTTTTCATTTTTCTCTCTCCATTTCATCATTTTTCGTTTTTCTATAAAATCAAGGACGGAATTAACTCCTTTGATAATATATTTTTTTCCAAGCTTTGCACATCGTACAATAATCCACACCGCCGTAACAGCAGGAATAATCAGACATATAATCCTCCACATATAAAGGTATGAAAGCTTATATTCGGCAAGTCTCGAGGCATTCTCACGGTAAGGATAAATGACCGCACTATCTCTGACCGCAAGCTTTTTCATATTTTTCAGTGCCTTAAGCCGTTTTGAAGCGGCAAACCTGCCCGTATTCCGGATAACCTCAGCGTTTTTGCCGTAACCCTCAAAATATCCCTTCATGGACTCATAGGCGTAATTTTCAACAGGGTCGGGCATTATAACCTCATAGCAGGTAACCTTGCGAAAAGCGGAGGGGAGTGCCGAAGCACCTTCACCCATGAAGCCTTCACTCTCTGATGCGAAAAGTGAAGCTCCGTCATAGGAAACATACGCACGGGGCAGCTCTCCTGCACACTCCCTTTCCTCATCTGTTGAAGGTGTATCGATAACACCTGAAATATAGAATTCACTTCCGTTGACGGTAAGAGTCATTCCTGCAATATCGTTTGAGCCGTAGAGTGACCACGCAAGATTTTTATCTATAACTATACCGTCCTGCATGATGTCGTCATCGCTGAAAAATGCACCGTCAAGAAGCCTGAAATCATGAATCAGGAAGTAGTCTCCGCCTACCGCTGTTATTTCAGCCTCTGAGCGTCCGCTCAGATCACCTTTTATTGAAGCCTGACCTAAAGATGCAGACCAGCCGTCGGGACACAGCTTCTGCCCCTCTTCGGGTACAATTGAGACGTTTTTCAGATTGGAAAGCATCTGCATTCTTGCCGAAGCTACCGAATCCATCGTAAAGCCTGCATTTTCTGAGAAAAAACAGCTTATCTGAGTATAGTCGCCGCCGCTGGCCCACCTTTCGGCGGCATAATTATATGTATGCGACTTTGCTTCTGCGGAAGCGATACATGAAAGTATAGCTGCCGTACCGAGAAGCACCGCATTAACTGCCGCAAGCACCGCATATTTTTTATTTACCGCAAATTTCATTCTCACCACCGACCTTAATCCTTCATGCGTACCTGATCTCCCGGTGCAACAGGCTTGCTTGACGCTGTTATAACGTGCTCGCCCTGCATAAGCTCTCCCTGAACCGCACTTGATGTTTCGTCAGATACCAAAACCTCAACGTTGACTCTCTCTGCATAGTAGCGGTTTCCGAGAGGTGAGCTTTTCGACTTTATCGTAAGGACGAATTTGCCGTTTGCGTCCTCATAGACTGCACTTTTCGGCACGATAACATCATATTCACCGCTTCCGCACGGAATGGAAAGGTCCACATACGTACCAGAATCAACATCGCCTGTAACGTCGAACACAAGTATTCTGTTATCGGAATTTTCTGTTGTATCATTTGTAATTGTTCTGAGTACTGCCTGAACATTTCCGCTCCAGTTATTTACCACATCAGCTTGTGTACCTGTTGAAACCTTCTGCGAAATCTCTCCCTCCACCGTAACCTTCACAACATATCCCGCATCGGCAATATCAATCGAAGCAAGGGGCATGTCGGGTATCGTAAGCTCTCCCGGCTGTACGTTAACCGCACTTACAACACCGCTGTATTCAGAAATAATCTCGGTAGTCTCGCAAGTCTTTTTAAGCTTTTCCACTCTTTCCCTCTGAGTCTCGATTTCAGCCATTTTCGCCTCTGTATCAAGGCTTGTAAGCTCTGCACTGTAGGAATTTTCCTTTTTCAGCTTTTCGAGTGCAATTTCAAGGTCTTCAAGTGCACGCTTCTTTGCGGTTACCTCAGTTTCAAGGTCTGCAAGGGAAAGTCCGCCTTCGGACAATCCGCTTTCATACACTCCCACAGCCGCTGTAAGACTTTCAATATCACCTCTTACAGTCTCGCATTCACTCACAAGAACCGCTCTCACCGCTGATTTTTCGGCATCGTAAGCTGCAAAGGCTGTGTCCATAGCGGTTTTCTTTGCGTCTGCTTCCTCTTTTGCCGCAGATGTATCACTGCCCTTTTCAAGAAGGGAAGAATATATGCCGTAAGCCTCGTTATACTGTGCCTCAGCCGTTGTATAGGTATTGTAAAGACTTATAAGGCTGCCTGTATACTCAACGGGTATCATTGAAAAATCGTCCATGTCAAGTCCCGAAACAGCGGCGGTAAGCTCAGCTTCTTCCTGTGTTTTCGATGCAAGTGCAAGCTTGTCCTTGTTGTACTGAGTCTGTGCTGCCTGTGCGGACTTTTCGTTTGCAGCGGCGATATCACGCTTTGCAACGGCAGTATTATAATCTGTGCGTGCATTTTCTATCGCCTTATTTTCCGCACTGTAGTCAGCAGGTGCGGTAATGAGCATTTTCTGATATTCAAGTTCAAGTGACGCAAGAGTTCTCTGTGCCTCAGTAAGCTCAGCACTTTCACCCGTACCTACCGTAAAGAGTACGTCACCCTCTGCAACGGTCTGACCTGCCCTGATATTGATTCCGTCAACGATTCTGTTGCCGTCAACGGTAACATTGTAGGACTGATTTGCTTCAACAAGTCCGCTTCCTCTTACTCTTTCGGTAAGCTTGCCGGATTTTGAACGTTCTCCCGAAATTTCCGCAAGCGAACGATTCATAATGGTATTTGAGAAGAATGTAAGCAGAAGCATTGCCGCAAGAAATATTATAAGGATAGTCTTGATCATATCTCTTCTTTTCTGAGGGTCTCTTCTGACCGCCTCTTCATCTCTTCTGATAAGCTCAGCTGTAATTTCCTCAACTGTTCTGTTTTCGTTTTTTGTTGTGTTATTCATTGTATCATTCATAATATTATCCTCCTAACCTTTAATTCCGCCTGAATAAGTTATACCCTCAACGAGATAATCCTCTCCGTAGAGGAACATCAGCACCGTAGGTACCATGTATACCGTGCCTACCGCAAAAGCAAGTCCCACATCTCCCGTGTTTATCTGCGAAAGGAACACTGAAAGGGGATGCATGTCCGCCTCCTTCATAAGTACAAGAGGCTGTTCAACCATATTCCAGTAGTCGATGAATACAAGCATTGCGATTGAAACAAGTGCGCCCTTGCACAGCGGCAGACATATTCTGAAAAGTATCTGAAATTCATTTGCACCGTCAAGCTTTGCCGCCTCTATGTACGATACGGGAATACGCTTCATTACCTTTGTCAGCAGAAAAACACTGAACGGGGAGAATATTCCCGGAAGAATTATCGCCCACCTTGTATCGAGAATTCCGAATTTTTCCGCAACGAGAAAATTCGGTACAAGCGTTACCTGATAGGGCATAAGCATAAGTATAATATATGAGAAAAAGATTATGCTCTTGATTTTTCCCTGATACCTCGAAAAACCGTAGGATGCAAATATTGCCGTCAGAAGCTGAAACATTGTTATGGGTACAGTAAGTGCAACCGAATTCCAGAATTTAAACAGATATTCGGGGCTTTTGAACAGCACTGACGCATACTGCGAAGCCGAAACCTTGTCGGGTATGAATTTAAGGTTTACGTCCTCAGAAATGAAGGTTTTCGTGTCCTCAGTCATATTGCCGTACATAGCACCGTAGTTTGCGGAGATTTCACTTGACGTCATAAAGGAATTAGCTATCGTCAGCACTGTAGGCATCAGGAAAAGAACCGCCGCAATACAGGCAAAGGACGTAATCATTATGGTAAATACTTTTTTCTTATTGTCTTTCATCAGCTTTCCACATCCTCTCCGAATTTATTTTCCGCAATCATCAGCACTGCGATAATTACTACCATGATAAGTGCAAACACTACAGCCGCCGCTGAAAGCTTCTGATAGTCGAGGCTGTTGAAGGTGTTGTTCATAAAATGCTGAAGCATGTACATCTTGTCGTAAGGATAGTCTCCCGTCAGCAGATAAACCTCACGGAAAATCTTGAAGGAGTTAATCAGCGACAGGATAAACACAAAGAGTATTGTCGGCGAAAGATACCGGAGCTTTATATGGAAAAACTGATAGCATTTTCCTGCACCCTCAAGTGCGGCAACTTCAATTATGTCTCTTGGTATTGCACAGAGTGCGGACATGAAAAGTATCATATTGTAGCCGAGATTCTTCCATAAAAACATGCACACTATGATAATCTGTCCGTATGAGGATTTCATCCAGTCTACAGGGTCTCCGCCGAAAGTTTCGATTATCTGATTCAGCGTGCCGTGATTGTGGAAAAGAACCTGCCAGACAAGCACTACCGATGCTGTAGGCACCATAAGGGGACTGAGGAAAAAGGTTCGGAATATACTTTTTCCGGGAATATTAGCCTCCAGAAGCACCGCAAGTCCAAGCGAAAGCACCAGTGCAAGGGGCACCGATACCGCAGAAAATGTCGCTGTATTTTTTGCCGCTGTTATAAATGCTGCGTTTTGAAACAGCGCCTTGAAGTTGTCGAGAAATACAAATTCGTGCATTACGGGGTTATTCACCACCGAATAGTATATTACTATACCGAATGGTATCAGAAAGAATATCAGCACTCCCGCAAGACTCGGTGCAATGCACAGATTGCTGAAAAGCCGCTCACGATTTCTTCCGCATAGTTTTCTTCTTTTTGCCATGTAACCACCTGCTTTTTCTTAGAATTTTCCGCTTTTGGAGTTGATAACAAAACTCCGGAATTTACGGTTCTATATATAAGTGTTTTTAAAAGGCAAAAAAGACGAAGGAAAAATATATTTTTTTATTTTTACTAAATCTTGTGTTCGCAATCGTTAAAATTGCTGTAGCAAGAGCCGCACACAGTCGTTTTTTGTGCAAAACAACTTTTTTTCGATAAGCTATTGACAAACTATAGATTTTGTGATAGAATATTTCATGTTGAAACGATAAATAAGTTTCGTATGCGGGTGTAGTTCAATGGTAGAATTCCAGCCTTCCAAGCTGGTTACGTGGGTTCGATTCCCATCACCCGCTCCATTTGCGCCTTTAACTCAGCTGGATAGAGTAACTGCCTTCTAAGCAGTAAGTCACTGGTTCGAATCCAGTAAGGCGTGCCATTCCGAAACGTCCCGTTATTTATCACTATTTAATGGGACGCTTCGTTTATATTTATTATCCCTATGGTGGGTGTAGCTTAGTTGGTTAAAGCGTCGGATTGTGGTCCCGAAGATCGTGGGTTCGAATCCCATCTCCCACCCCATATTAAGACCATGAAAAAGATGAATGGTCAGAAAAGCCCGAGTAATCGGGCTTTTCTTATGCCCAAATGACGAAAAAACAAGGTTTAAAACCATAGATGAAAACGCTCATGATATGGGATTTGAACCGATGCAAGGATGAGTATTTCAAATATTCAAGGCAAATCTGAGAAAACATTCTTGGATTTGCCTTTTTTCATATATAGAATTATTTGCTTTTTATAAAGACCGTTTTGTCAGGTATCACAAATGTGGTACAGGATAAAACGGTCTTTTTTATTTCTCACGAAAGGATGTGATTCCAATGCATGATTAAAAACAAAAACACAAAAATATGGAGGTACTTATGAAAAAAATAAAACTTAACAGCACACTTGAACACAAATCATCCGGCTACTCCCCCTACAACATCGAAGTGGAAAAGGTCATCACCCTCTATGGGAAGGAATTTGAAAAGATGAGGGACTGCCCCATCAACGACAATCCGTATATCACTGAACACTCCGATCTTATGTATATGGATGGTGATACGGCACACTGCCTCTTATTTCTCGATGCTAACGGCAGAGATGGAATTTTGGTGGAAGCGGAGGGCTTCGGATATGCCCGCAAGTCACAGTTCATTCCGAATGCAAGAGCTATTATCGAACAAAACGACTTCACCACAGGAGAAATAAAACTCCACGCAGAGCTTAAAGCTATGGCAGACAGTATTACAGAGCTTGCTCATACAGGCCAGAAAGCTTTTAGCTTTGAGGATATGCTCGGAGATGCCAATCTGAAAGCATTTATGATTCAGGCTGTTGCGGAAATGCTTGACAGACGAAGCGACATTGCAGAAGTGCGTGATAACTACCTTGACATCACAGGCCAGCCCGATTTCACGGTTATTGCTAAATCTGTACAGGAAATGAAGCTTTATTGTCCGCTCGAAATCAAGGCTGAACCGCAGTATGACGAAGATGAGGATTTTGATTACGATAACTATGAGGTAATTCCGTCAAGCTGTGCAGGCGGTTGCGAGGACGAGATCAATGAAGCCATTGAAAAATACTCCGAGACGGAGGAAAAACATCGTGGTTTAATGCTGTATTATGATGAAGATTCTCCTGTAAATGAAAAGGTCGTATCGGCATTCCCGTCCGTTGAGATCAGAAATGGTGAGCTTGTGGGAGTTCTTACCTGTCAGGTTACAGAACCGCTTACAGACAGTGAAATGGCAGAATTCAAGCACTGGTGGGAAGGTCAAGCAGCAGACGGTTATGTGTCAAAAAGAATTATGTTGAAACGGAGCCGAATGTGCTGAAAAGCCGCACAGATGGCTCCGATTGATTCAACATAAAAAAGTTTAAATTTCTTTGGTAAAATATAGATACCCCTA
>SVNJ01000136.1 GCA_015066955.1 Ruminococcus sp.
TCGGCGGTACACCCTGGCTTGACGGCGGCTATACCGTTTTCGGTCAGGTTTTCGAGGGACTTGATATAATCTTTACAGCTCAGGATGTTGATACAACAACCACAATAGGCAGTCCCGACGCTATGATGTCTCCCGACAAGCCTATCGAGGACCTTATTATCGAAACAATCAAGGTTGCTGAGTATAACGGCGAGGAGCTTCGCTGGTATATAAGCGATTATCAGTAATTTTTTCTGCACACTGTGCGGTTTATGTGTTATATGGAATAAAAGAAAGAGTTCAGGAAAAAGAAAAAAAGATGAAATTCCTGAAAATTAAGGAGAGAAAGTTTTGGATAAATTTGTAGTTAAAGGCGGTCGTCGCCTTTCGGGTGAGATTACAGTAAGCGGTGCGAAAAATGCTGCCGTTGCAATACTCCCTGCCGTGATTTTGTCCGATGAACCCTGTATTATCGAGAATGTACCGTCCATAAGCGACGTTAATATCTGTCTCAGAATACTTAAGGAAATGGGTGCTGAGGTTGTCTGCACAGACAAGGACACCTACCGCATCGATCCTACGGGAATAGACAAGTGCTGTGTGCCTTATGAAACAGCAAGAAAAATGCGTGCTTCATACTATTTCCTCGGTTCGCTGCTCGGCAAATTCAACAAAGCAAGGGTATCTATGCCCGGAGGCTGTCCTCTCGGTGACAGACCTATTGACCAGCATCTCAAAGCATTTTCCGCTCTCGGTGCGGACTACTCCCTCAGTCAGGGTATGATTGACCTTAAGGCTGACAAGCTCAGAGGCAGTCAGATTTTCTTCGATGTGGTTACTGTCGGTGCAACAATGAATGCAATGCTTGCCGCTGTTAAGGCAGAAGGACTTACAATCATTGAAAACGCCGCTAAGGAGCCTCATATCGTTGACCTTGCAAACTTCCTCAACTCTATGGGTGCAAATATCATGGGTGCAGGTACCGATGTTATCAAAATCAGAGGCGTTGAGCGTCTTCACGGTACAACCTATGCTGTAATTCCCGACCAGATTGAGGCGGGCACATTCATGATTGCAGCTGCGGCTACAAAGGGCGATGTGCTTATAAAAAATGTTATCCCCAAGCATCTTGAGTCCATAACCAAGAAGCTTGAGAAAATCGGTGTAAATATTGAGCAGTTCGATGACAGCCTCAGAGTATGGGTTGACGGCCCTCTCGTAAAGGCAAATGTCAAGACTACTCCTCATCCGGGCTTCCCGACCGACATGCAGCCTCAGATTGCAACACTCCTCACTCTTGCAGAGGGTACAAGTATTGTAACAGAGGGTGTATGGGAGCAGCGTTTCCGCTATGTGGACGAGCTCAGACGTATGGGTGCTGATATTACCGTAAACGGTAAGGTTGCCCTTATCGAGGGCACAGGACAGCTTATGGGTGCACCTGTAAAGGCATGCGACCTCAGAGCGGGTGCTGCACTTATCATTGCAGGACTTGCGGCAAACGGCATAACCGAAATCGAGGATATTTTCCATATCGAAAGAGGCTATGACTGTATGGAGGGCAAGCTTCGTGGTATCGGTGCTGATATTGAGAAAATCAGCGTACCTGATTCCGCTAACGAAAAAAACGGCAAAAAGGAAGCTGTATAAATTGTATTTAAAGCGTACCTTTCGGGGTACGCTTTAATTATTCATCAAAGCAATGATTTTTCCTTACTGCTTTCATTGACATTTACTGCGAAAAACTATATAATAAAATTGTATACTATTTCATCCTTTCATCGGAGGTCAGCTTGAATAACAACACTCTCTTCTATATCCTCATAACTGCAGCAATCGCCGCATTTCTCGTTCTGCTTATAAAGCTGTATCTTAAGCTGAGAAAGCCCGATATAACAAAGATGTACCGCAGCAAGCCTATCCTTACCGACCGTGAGTACAGCTTCTACGAAAAGCTTCGTGAGCTTGCTGACGAATACGGACTGCAGATCTTCACAAAGGTACGTCTTGCCGACCTTATCGAGCCTAAGGACAGAAGCGACCTCTCGCTGTGGTGGGAGTGCTTCAACAAAATCAAGGCAAAGCATATCGACTTCGCTCTTGCAGACAGGGACACGAACATTATTCTCCTTATTGAGCTTGACGATTCGACTCATGCCCGTGCTGACAGAATAGAACGTGACGAATTTGTTGATGCCGTCCTCGACAATACAGGCTATACCCTCATGAGAACCTACGGTGAAACGGAAGAAATCGAAAAATTCCTCTCATACTGACAGAAAGGACATACCCTCATGAAAAACAAAATCAAAGCATTAATCTCAGCAGGAGCAATACTCATCTCCTGTGCCCTCTCACCCATTTCAACTGTAACAGCCGAAAGCGAGCAAACCGAAAAAATCCGTGTAATGCCTCTTGGCGACTCAATTACTGACGGCTTTTCCACAGTCGGAGGCTACCGAAATACCCTTTGCGAGCTTCTTACCGAGTACGGCTATGCGGATAAGGTGGACTTCGTCGGCCCTAACTGGGGCGGCTCAGGCTATGACCCTCAGCATGCAGGCTACAGCGGCTATTCCATTGATAATATTGCACAGGCGGACTCAATCTCGGGACAGCGTACAGGTCTTTCAAGCTTTATTGACTGGCTTATGGGCGAATATCCTGCCGACGTTGTAATGCTTCAAATCGGAACAAACGATATTCTCAGCTATTATGACCTTGATAATATCGGGGTGCGTCTTGAAAATCTCGTTGATACTATCCTTACATATATCCCTGAGGACGGTATGCTTTTCCTTGCACCCATAAGCTGTATGGATGCCTCAAATACCCTCTATATCAACGAGTACTACTTTACCGTTGAGTCTATGGACGAAATCGTTGATACCTACAACGACGCAATAGAGGAAATTGCCACACGTAAAGAGGCTGAGGGAAAGAATATTGCCTTTGCAAACGTGCATGCCACCACTACAAAGGCTGACCTTTGCGACGGTGTACATCCTTCCGTAGAAGGCTATGCCAAGTTGGGTCTGCAATGGTTCAACTATCTTAAGGCTTACATAGAAGGCCCAGAAAATATCGATACTACAGAGCATACGCTCCTTGAATATGTCAAGCTTCGTCATTATCTCATCAATAACGGTGAACTTACCGCTGAAGAGGCTGAAAAGGTTGACATGAACAAGGACGGAAGCCTTGATGTGTTCGATTTTACACTGCTTAAAACCGAGCTTGAACAGAAGTTTATAGACTATAAGCTTAAATTCGAATACGGAGATATCATAATTGAGCCAACTGATTTTATTTCTTTCTAATAGCAAGATTGTACAAAATAACAATAAAATTATATGTATATTTGTGCATTTAGCACCTTGAACTTCTGACGAAAATTGTGTATTATAGTAATAGTTGTAAGCAGCGGTTTCCCTCTCTCAATTTCCGCCGCTTACCGTTGCGGAACGCTCTGTAGGCCGGAGCGTTTCGGAACACTTTTCGGACTAAACTATATATCAAGAAAGAGGTTATTATTATGACTACAAAGAAAATTTTAGCTTGCCTTATGGCTTCAATGATGATTTGCGGTACATTTGCAGGTTGTGACAAGAAGGAAGAGGAGTCTTCATCTTCCGCAAGCGAAAGCTCAGCTTCTGAGTCTTCTGAGTCCTCAGAGGCATCCGATTCTGCTTCAGAGTCCTCTGCAGCAGACGAAGAGTCAAAGGTTGTTGCTACTGTTGCAACTCCCGAATTCGAGGATGCTATTGCTGCTGAATCAGGTGACGCTTACCTTGCTATGGTTGACGGTCAGTGGTGGATTCAGTACTGGGGTGAAGTTGACGACGGTTCTGTTCTC
>SVNJ01000137.1 GCA_015066955.1 Ruminococcus sp.
TGTGCGAATGCGGGAATCTGTCATGCTTCCCGTGAAGAATCAGACAAATAATAAAACAGCTCAGGTTTCCTGAGCTGTTTTGCTTATCTTCTTCTGTTTTTCTTGCGTGCTTTATCGAGATACATACGTTCATCGGCGGCTGAGAACATTTTCTCAAAATCGTTGTCATAAGAAACATGTATACCGATACTTGCAGAAACTGTATACGGCTTTCCCGATGTACGGTTGTAGCGGTCGATGTAAGCTTCAATACCTTTTTTGATTTCATCTGTATCGCAAGGAGTAGTCATAACAGCAATCATTTCATCGCCGCCGTAGCGAGAACACAAGCCCTTTCCGCATACTGAACGAAGAGCTTCTGCGACTATAAAAATTGCATTATCTCCTTCGTGATGGCTGTAATTATCATTGATATATTTCAGTCCGTTCAGGTCACATAGTACAAGAGTTAGCTCGTCCGATTCTGAGCTTTTTACATATTCCTCGTATTTTCTAAGGAAGCCGTTACGATTGAAAAGACCTGTAAGCGTATCGAATTTATACATATCCTCAACCATAGTTCTCAGATACTGCTGATGCTGAAGGCTTCTGTAGCCTCCGATTCCGTTATTTAATGCAGCGGCAATCTGGCTGATCTGGAGCAGATGAGTTTTTTCTGTCTTTCCATAGTAGAAGCAGAGGTAACCCAACGGAATGTCGAGTGAGTTCAGTGACTTGAAAATCAAGGGCACAGCACTTTCGAGAATGGAATCAAGTCTCGGAATAATTTCGCCGATTTTTAAATTCCTGTTTTTTATATCAGTATCCACATCAGCATCAAGTAAAACATACATATTCTCACCGAAGGTTGAGCTGCTGTGAATCGACAATGGATTCAGAGTCGGGTCTATACACTCCTTTTTAAGAATACAGCACATATTATAGAAAACACTTCTTTTAAGGTATGATATGACTTCTTCCATACTGTGGCAGCGCTGAATAAGGGCGGATATCTCGTTAAGAACTCTGCTTTCATTCTGAAAACGGTTGAACGTGTCATTAAGGCCATTTATGTATCCCGAAGCATCTTCAGAATCAGCTGAGCTGCATCCGCATGATTCTGACGCAATGAGTCTGGGCATGATATTTACACTCTCAGGAACGGATTTGTTACTGAAAATATCAAGTATAGTTTCGGCAGTTTTTTCGGCAAGTTCCGCAAAATCACACATAGCAGAGGTTATTTTCGGTAAGCTGAAGCGTATAGCGTCTATACCGTCAAAGCCTGTTATGCGTACGTCTTCGGGAACCTTGTAACCATGCTTTATGAAGGTATTGCATACGGAAACAGCCATAAGGTCATTTGCACACACAATAGCTTCGGGAATATTACCGCTTTCGATGATTTTTTCTGCAGCTTGTATGGAGGGTACAGACCAGAAGTTTCCGTAGCTGACCATACTGTCATCAAAGGGAATATTGTATTCAGCAAGGAGTGCTTTTATTACATTAAGTCTTTCTTCGGAAAAATCATTGCCTTCAAATCCACCGATATAGTGGATTTTTTTTACATCGTGTTCTTCAACAAGGTGTCTTACAATCTGTTCAAAGCCTTTTCTGTAGTCGAAGTTGATATTGTAGCAGCCTTTGCTGCCGCTTTTTTCAATCATAGCAACAGGTACGCTGCTTCTTTTAGCTCGTGCACATATTTTATCAATCACAGCATCGTCTAATATTTTGTTGCCTAAAACTATAAGTGCATCGACAATATTGTAATCTATAAGGTCGAACACAGTTGCCTCGCCGATATCAGATTTTCTTTTCCAGTAAAGGTCAGAGGCCGTTGTATACACGAATACACGCCAGTTATGCTTTACCAGAGCCTTATTCAGTGCATCGATAAAGCAGCACATAGTATCTTCGTGGATTTTTGACGCACATACTGCAGCTATATGATAACCGTTTAACATATTACATCATTCCTTATAATGTTTCTTATTATTAGTATACCATATATTAAACAAAATTTCAACACCAAATTTATTAAATTTGTACACGTTTTATACGTGCAGTATAACAAAAAAGGCAGTAAATATCCAGATAGGTGATTTTTCACACAATTTTCTTTCTGAATATATGTTAATTGTTATTTTGTCAGATTATGCCGAAAGCGCATTGACTTATAATTTATATTGTGGTAATATAGGTAATTGTTGAATTAAAATAATGAGGAAGCGATCAGATGAACGAAAAAAATACGGAAATATTTGCAAACGCACCTGTACCTAAAGCGGTAATCAGTAATATCATACCTTCAATTATAAGTATGATAATGGTGCTTCTCTATAATCTTGCAGATACTTTTTTTATAGGTCAGACTAAAAATGACCTTATGGTTGCGGCTGTATCAGTAGCGACACCTGCATTCCTTATGTTTATGGCAGTCGGAATGCTTTTCGGTATCGGAGGCACTTCGCTTATAGCGAGAATGCTTGGCATAGGCAAATCTGAAACCGCAAAAAATACATCATCCTTCTGTTTCTGGACAGGACTTACAATAGGTATTGTATCAATGACAGGAATATGGATTTTCAGCAAGCCTCTTTGCAGACTTATAGGTGCAAGTGATGATACAATGGAATATACCATGCAGTATGTTAATATTGTAGCGGCAGGTATTCCGTTTCTGATTGTGAGCAATGCCTTCAGCAATATCATTAGAGCAGAGGGTAAGCCGAAAACTGCAATGACAGGAATGATTATCGGAAACATGACGAATATCGTACTTGACCCGATAATGATACTTCTTTTTGGCTGGAATGTTGCCGGTGCAGCAATTGCAACGGTAATAGGAAATCTTTTTTCAGCAGTTTTTTACCTATGTCACCTTCTTTCTAAGAAAACAATACTTTCAATAAAGCCCCGTGACTACAAGGCAGGAGGCAGAATCGCAACAGGAGTTATGGCAATAGGAATTCCTGCGTCACTTAACAGCATGCTTATGAGTACTTCAAATATCATCATTAATAACATGATGGCAAAGCATGGTGATATGGCAGTTGCAGGGCTTGGTGTTGCAATGAAGGTCAATATGATAGTTGTAATGCATCTTATCGGTCTCGGAAGCGGAATACAGCCTCTTCTCGGTTATTGCTTCGGAGCAGGCAACAAAAAGAGATATTTTGCTGTTCTCAGATTTTCCCTTTTGCTTGCATTCGGACTCAGTGCAGTCATGACAGTAATATGCTACTGCGGTGCGGGACCTCTCGTAAATGCTTTTCTTGATAATCCCGACGCATACGGCTATGGAATGCAGTTTTCAAGAATATACATATTATCAGGTCCGATAATCGGAATGCTTTTTGTATTTATGAATGCGATACAGTCTCTCGGTGCGGCGCTGCCTTCCCTCATACTTTCAGTCAGCCGACAGGGACTTGTATTTATTCCCGTACTGATAACCTTCAGCAAAATATTTGATTCTGCTAAAATGCTTGCATACGCACAGCCTGTAACAGACTACTGTGCGGCTACGATAGCGGCAATACTTTTTATACTTGCAAGCAGAAAGTACTTCAGACTCAGAGAGAACAATTATAAGCTTTAGGCTCAATTCGGACGGCATATACTGCCGTCTTTTTGTTTTAAGGCAACACCGCACAAAGCCTGTCTGACGACTTTGCACGAAATCTGTGCGGTATTGCGTTAAAAAAATATTTTTGTCAATTTAAAATGTTGGTTTGTCAATGATGTGAGACAAATTAAATCAAAAAACTTGACCGTAATTAAGGAAAGCCTTGATGTAATCGGAAGGAGACTTCCAGTTAAGCGGA
>SVNJ01000021.1 GCA_015066955.1 Ruminococcus sp.
GTAGTACATCATAGCGATAGAAGATTCATCAAGGGAATTCCAACCGGAGGCATTGATTGCACCTTCAAGAATAGTAAGCTCACGGTTAGGCACAATAAGTTCAGGGTCAATGCTTCTGAAAACACCAAGTCCCGTACACTTCGGACAAGCACCCACAGGGTTATTGAAGGAAAACATCACGGGTTCAAGCTCCTGAATGCTGATATTGTGCTCAGGACAGGCATAATTCTGCGAAAACAGCATTTCCTCACCGCCGATTACGTCAACCATTGCAAGGCCTTCTGTAAGTGAGAATACCGTTTCAAGGCTGTCCGCAATACGTGACTCGATGCCCTCTTTGATTATTATACGGTCAACGATAATTTCTATGTTGTGCTTTTTGTTTTTATCAAGCTTTATGTCCTCTGACAGCTCATACATAATTCCGTCAATACGAACACGTACAAAGCCGCTTTTTCTTGCACTTTCAAGTTCTTTGGTGTATTGTCCCTTTCTGCCTCTTACGATTGGTGCAAGAAGCTGAAGCCTTGTACCTTCGGGAAGTGCCATAAGCGTATCAACCATCTGGTCAATTGTCTGCTGTGAGATTTCACGTCCGCAAACAGGGCAGTGTGGCACGCCTATTCTTGCGTAAAGCAGACGCAGATAGTCGTATATTTCAGTAACGGTACCGACTGTTGAACGTGGATTTTTTGAGGTGGTTTTCTGGTCAATAGAAATAGCAGGGGATAGTCCGTCAATGCTGTCAACATCAGGCTTTTCCATCTGACCGAGAAACATTCTTGCGTATGAAGAAAGACTTTCGACGTAACGTCTCTGACCGTCCGCATAAATTGTATCAAAAGCAAGGGAGGATTTACCTGAGCCTGAAAGTCCTGTCATGACGATAAGACTGTCACGGGGGAGTTCAAGGTCAATATTTTTCAGATTATGCTCTCTTGCACCTTTTATAATGATTTTATCTCTCATTTATTTTTCACCTTTCAGCTCACGAATCTTATCACGCAGATATGCCGCATGCTCGAATTCCAGCATTTTTGCGGCAGTTTTCATATCTTCGGTAAGCTTTGCGATAAGCTCTTCCTTTTCCTTTGCAGAAATCTTCTTTTTGGTAGTTTTTTCTTCAACCTTATTTTTTGAGGTTATTTCGAGAACATCACGCACCTCTTTGATAATGGTTTTCGGGACGATTCCGTGCTCCTCGTTATATGCCATCTGAATTGCACGACGTCTTTCCGTCTCGTTTATAGCACGGCTCATCGAACCTGTAACAGAATCGGCATACATGATAACCTGACCCTTGCTGTTACGTGCGGCACGTCCTATAGTCTGTATAAGCGAGGTTTCACTTCGCAGAAAGCCTTCCTTATCAGCATCGAGTATTGCAATAAGTGACACTTCGGGAATATCAAGACCCTCACGGAGAAGGTTGATTCCCACAAGAACATCAAATTCACCGTTTCGCAGGTCCTTGATTATCTCCATACGTTCAATTGTATCAATATCGTGGTGCAGGTATCTTACCTTAATTCCAATGTTTTCGTAATAGCTTGTAAGGTCCTCTGCCATTTTTTTTGTAAGTGTGGTGACCAGAACACGTTCGTTCTTTTCAACACGTATGTTTATTTCAGAAAGCAGGTCGTCAATCTGACCAATAGTTGGCTTAACTATAATTTCGGGGTCAACAAGTCCTGTAGGACGAATAACCTGTTCAATAATAGTATCGGTCTTTTCACGCTCAATCTGTCCCGGTGTAGCACTGACATAGATTGCCTGATTGATATGGGAATTGAATTCATCAAAATTGAGCGGACGGTTATCGTAGGCACTTGGAAGCCTGAAACCGTATTCGATAAGAGTGGTTTTGCGGGCACGGTCACCTGCATACATTGCACGTACTTGAGGCAGTGTAACGTGGCTTTCATCAACGATTAAGAGAAAATCATCAGGGAAGTGGTCAAGGAGTGTTTCAGGAGTGCTTCCGGGAGGACGTCTTGCAAGTACACGGGAGTAATTTTCGACGCCGCTGCAGTAGCCAACCTCACGAAGCATTTCCATATCATAGTGGGTACGCTGTTCGATTCTTTGAGCTTCAATCAGCTTGTTTTCGGACGTGAAATAATCAACTCGCTCAGCAAGCTCGGCATCAATATCACGAAGTGCCTCTTCAATTTTGTCATCACCGACAACATAATGTGAAGCAGGAAAAATTGCTGCATGGGAAAGCGTAGCCTTAACCTCGCCTGTAACAACGTTAATCTCTGATATGCGGTCAATTTCATCGCCGAAGTATTCCACACGTATAGCAGTATCACTTGAACGTGCGGGGAAGATTTCCACAACATCACCACGTACACGGAATTTATTACGTTCAAAGCTTATATCGTTTCGCTCATAGCGGATTTTAACAAGCTCTTCTATTAATCGGTCACGGGATTTTTCCGCACCCTGACGAATAGAAACCACCATTGAGCGGTACTCATCAGGACTGCCGAGAGAATAAATGCAGGATACGCTTGCAACAATTATTACATCACGTCTTTCTGCAAGTGCAGTAGTAGCGGAGTGGCGAAGCTTATCTATTTCATTATTTATTGAAGAATCCTTTTCTATATAGCTGTCAGTACTTGGGATATATGCCTCAGGCTGATAGTAGTCGTAGTAGGACACGAAATACTCAACGGCATTTTCAGGGAAAAACTCCTTGAATTCCGAGCAAAGCTGTGCCGCAAGAATTTTATTATGTGCAAGTACAAGCGTAGGTTTGTTGACCCTTGCAATAACATTAGCCATTGTGAAGGTTTTTCCCGAGCCTGTAACACCGAGAAGAATCTGTTCCTTTTTGCCTGATTCAATTCCCGACACAAGCTTTTCGATAGCCTGCGGCTGGTCACCCGAAGGTGAGTATTGTGAGAATAGCTTGAAGGTATCCATAGCAAGCTCCTTTCATAGAATACATGAATATATTATAACACAATATTTTTATAAAATAAAGACTATTTCGAACGAACGAACAAATTTTCTTCTTTTAATTTAATAAAAAGGACGTCATTAAGACGTCCTGCTGTTTTTAAAGCGGAGAATCAGCCTTACCATACATAAAATCAAGCACAAGCTGTTTATCTTCCGGGTCATCTATTAATGTAGGCTGGTATTCATTTACATCTCCCGTGTAAATATAGCATGGGAAAACCTCTTCTGAGCTGTCAACAAGCACTTTATCATCGAATGTGAACTTATGCTGATAAACGACAGTACGGTTTTCGGGACGTGAGTTTCCGCCGTAGACGAAATTGCCGATCGAGTATACTATATTAACTCCGTTGTAGACCTCTATCGGCTGAAGAACATGAGGATGTGAGCCAATAACAAGGTCTGCACCTGCGTCAACAAATGAATGAGCGTACTGCACCTTGTAGCTGTCGGGACTATGTATATATTCAGTACCGCCGTGAAAGAAAACAATCTGCAAATCCGTATTTGCGGAAGCCTCAGTGATTCTTGAACAGATACCGTTAGGTGCGTCAGGGTGCCATAATGTAGTACAGAAAACAGCGATTCTGATACCCTCGTATTCAAGGACTACATCATTTGTATTGTCACACCACAATACACCGTTATTTTCAAGAGCACCAATAGTATCAAGACGTCCCTGAGCGTTATAGTCATTTATATGATTGTTTGCAATACCAACAAGGTCTATACCATTTTCGGAAAAAACCTTTGCATTTTTTGCTGATGATTTAAACCAAAAAGCAGGGTCATAGTCTTTGAATGCCTCTGTTACGGGACCGTCAGAAAGAACACCTTCACAATTTGTAATATTGAATGTGCCCTCTTCGAGAATTTCACGTACACCATCAAAAAAGTAGTGAGCAGGCTGTGCGTCAGCAGTTGCATTGAAACGTCCCGGAGTATCAGCACCATGCTGTGTACCGAGAGTACAGTCACCCATAAAATTGATAGTGATTTCTACAGGAGTCGGCTCGGTGGGAGCTTCCGTAGGCGGAACCGTCAGTTCCCCAATTGGTATGGTATTTTCTTCGATTTTTTCAGTCTCTGTATTAATATTTGCACTCGGAACAATCCTTGAAGAACATGAAACTGAAGCAAGTGCAAAAACAGAAAATGTTAAAAATGATAGCAGTTTTTTCATAATTACTCCTTTTTGTAAATAAAAAACTGAAATAATTATAGCATAAAACACTTTTAAAATCAAGGTATGGGCTTAATATTCGAAGAAAATAACGTAAAATCACATCCTTAACGTAATTTTAACTGTGAATTTTCATAATTTGTGGTATAATAATATTAATGAAATAAAAATCTGGAAAAATCGGAGAAAAATATGAAGAAAGTAAAAAAGCCTGATTACCTTTATTTTTCGTTTTCGCTGAAAGAGCTTGTGATTACCATACTGATACTTTTATCAGCATTTCTGCTGTCTTACATAATTTATATAACTGAACATTCAAATGTTGCCGTAACGCTTATATTCATACTTGCTGTTGTGTTTACTGCAAGATTTACAAATGGATTCTTTTTCGGAATTCTTTCATCGATAGCTGCTGTTTTTGCAGTCAACTATGCTTTTACATTCCCATATTTTCAGGTTGATTTCACACTTTCAGGTTATCCTCTTACCTTTGTAACAATGCTTACTGTATCTATGACAATCAGTATGCTGACTGCTCAGACAAAAAAGCAGGCATTTACTGAAGCGGAGCGTGACAAAGAGAAGCTGCGTGCAAACCTGCTTCGTTCAGTTTCGCATGATATTAGAACACCCCTTACGTCAATAATCGGCTCTGCAACGGCATATCTTGAAAATCACAACAAGCTTCCTGAGGAAAGCTGTGTTGAGCTTATAAGCGACGTTAAAAGCGACGCACAGTGGCTGATACGTATGGTAGAAAATATTCTGTCTGTAACACGAATCGGAGAGGATTCGGCATACATAAACAAAAATCCTGAAATGGCTGAGGAAATCATAGGTGAAGCGGTTCAGAAATTCAAAAAAAGCTACAGCAGTTATGAAGTTAAAACGATAATTCCGGAAGAAATTTTCTTTATCCCTATGGACGCAATTCTTATTGAGCAGGTTCTTGTGAATCTTATGGAAAATTCCGTGCTTCACGGAGAATGCACCGATAAGATAACTGTAACACTGAGCTGTGATGAAAAAAATGCAATTTTTTCCGTTGAGGATAACGGGGTCGGAATAGACGGTGATATAACACAATACCTTACAGGCGGAGTTCTCAGAAGCAAGGAAACCGTTGCTGCAGACGAAAAAAGGTGTATGGGAATCGGACTTTCTGTCTGTGTAAGTATCATTAAGGCTCACGGCGGAGAGCTTAAAGCGGAAAATAAAAAAACGGAGAGGGGAGCGGTGTTCAGCTTTACCCTTCCGCTGAAATAAAAACAGGAGGAAAAAATGTCAGTACGTGATAAAGTCCTTATTGTTGAGGACGAAAAAAGTATCAGCAATGCAATAAAAACAATACTGGAAGCGAATGGCTATGATGTAATAAGTGCATTTACCGCACACGAGGCAATGAGTATAATTACATCCCATTGTCCTGATGTTATAGTGCTTGATTTAGGACTTCCCGACAGTGATGGTATCGAGATTCTGAAATCGGTCAGAAAATGGTCAGCAATGCCAATAATAGTTGTATCTGCAAGAACTCATGAAAATGATAAGGTAGAAGCACTTGATATGGGCGCGGATGACTACATAACAAAGCCTTTTGGTTCATCTGAGCTTCTTGCACGTATACGGGTTGCAATTCGTCACATACGTTCTGTCGGAGTGAATCAGAGCATAGCTAATACAGGTAAATTTGTATCGGGTGAATTTGTCATTGACTATGACAAATACAGGGTGTATGTAGGCGAGAAGGACGCTGGTCTTACTCAGGGAGAGTTCAAGATAGTTGCACTTCTCGGAAGATATGCAGGAAAAGTTCTCACATATGACTTTATTATTCGTGAATTGTGGGGACCTAATGCAAAGACCGATAATCAGATTCTTCGTGTAAATATGGCAAATATCAGAAGAAAAATCGAAAAGAATCCTGCACAGCCAAAGTATATTTTTACTGAGGTCGGTGTAGGCTACAGAATGGTTGAAGGTGACTAATCAGCGGAGTATAGCTTTCCCTGCCATGAATCAAGCTGAGCCTGCATTTTGTCAATACCGCCGAGTACGGAAATTTTATCGGCACTCCACATCGGTGCAATAAGCTTTGATTTGTCACCGTCACCTGTGATTCTCTCTATTACGGTTTCGGGCGGCAGAAGTTCAAGCTGTCTTGCTACGATTTCGATGTATTCATTCTTTTCAAGAATATAAAAGGGATTCTCTGTATGTAATGATGCAAGACGTGTACCTCTGATAATATGAAGCATCTGAATTTTAACCGCATGAGGCTTCATATAGGCAGTCTGACGTGCTGTTTCAAGCATCATGTCAGCTGTTTCGTTCGGTAATCCGTTGATTATATGGAGACAGGTGCGAATGCCCCGCTTTTTAAGCCGATAATAGCCGTCAAGGAATTCTTCATGGGTGCAGCATCGGTTAATGAAGTCAATGGTAGAAGTGTGAACGCTCTGCATACCGAGTTCAACAGTAAGGCAGGTTTTCTCATTCAGTCTTTCGAGGCAGTCGAGGATTTCTTCTGAAAGGCAGTCTGCACGGGTTCCGATAGAGATTCCTGCAAGATTTTCAGATCCGAGTACGCTTTCATAGAGTTCAGATAGCTTTACAGCGGGAGCGTAGGTATTGGTATTTGCCTGAAAATAGGCAGTAATAAGAGCGTCAGTGCCATGTTTGGCAAATATACGCTCTTTTTCTTTTTCATACTGCTCTGGTATGGGGAGCTTACCTGATGTAAAATAGCCGCTTCCCGAGTCGCAGAAAATACAGCCGCCGATACCCTTTGTACCGTCGATGTTAGGACAGCTAAATCCGCAGTCAAGGACAGCCTTGAAGATTTTTGTACCGAATTTATGTCGGTTGTAGTAACTTAGTGTATGATAACGCTTGTTATCATCGGAGTAGGGGAATGGATTTATTTTCATAATTCCTCCGTATATACTTTTATTATAACAATGTTAGCATAAAAACTTTGAAGTGTCAATGTTCTTGTTGTTGACACTCAGCTGAAAATGAAGTAAAATAAGTATATACTAACATCATTTAATCGGAGGAAAATACTATGAAAAACAACGTTGTACTTATAGGAATGCCCGGCGTCGGAAAGAGTACAGTGGGAGTAATACTTGCTAAAATTCTTGGTTTTACTTTTGTGGATACTGATATAGTAATTCAGCAGGAAGAAGGAAAGCTTCTGAAGAATATTATAGCCGAAAGAGGTATTGATGGTTTTCTTGAAACAGAAAATCGTATATGCAGCCGAATTGAAGCGGAAAAGTCGGTAATAGCAACAGGTGGAAGTGTGGTTTACGGAAGTGAAGCTATGAAGCATCTTTCTGAAACCGGTATCGTCGTATACCTGAAACTTGATTACAGCAAGCTCTGCGAAAGACTTGGAAATATACGAAACAGAGGTGTCGTAATACGAAAAGGACAGTCCCTTGAATCACTTTATGAAGAACGTGTGCCTCTCTACGAGAAGTATGCTGACATAATTATTGATGAGAATGGGTGCGATATAGAAAAAACAATAAACAATGTGATTGAAAAACTTAATAGGACTGATGTGCAAAATGCACAATGAAACTATGATGAAAAGCACTACAATGCACAATTATGATTTTTTTGTCAAAAACTACTTTGACAAATCAGATTTTTATGGTATAATATGTAATGAAGAACTATAATATTACAGCCCGGCGTGATTACATTCACTAAAAGCAGATATTTACTGCTTTGTATTTATAAAGGTTTCCGGGTACGGAAAGGATTTCTCAAATGTCAAAAATTATTGCTGTTACTTCAGGAAAAGGCGGTACAGGTAAATCTACTGTTTGTGCCGGTATCGGTTATACTCTTGCAAAGCAGGGTCACAGAACTCTCATTATCGAGCTTGATTTCGGTCTCAGATGTCTTGATATCATGTTCGGTATGGACGGAAAGATTCAGCATGATCTTGGTGATGTACTTAACGGAAAAAAGCAGGTTTTAGATGCAGTTTGTCAGGTTCCTATGGCGAGTAATCTCAGCATTCTCTGTGCACCTAAAACTCTTACAACAGTAACTGCTGAGCAGATTGTAGAGATATGCCGTTCAATCAAGAAATATTTTGAGTATATTATCATTGATACGGGTGCAGGTATCAACTCTCACGTATTTGATATTGTTGAACAGGCTAACCTCATTCTCGTTGTTTCAACTCCCGACCCTGTATGTATCAGAGATGCAAGCCTTATGTCTGATGAATTCTATAACAGAGGTAACAAGAGTCAGAGACTTATCATTAATAAGATTAGCAAGAAGGTTATAGGAAGCCAGCTTGTAAACCATCTTGACGAAATAATCGATAAGGTAGGTGTTCAGCTGATCGGTGTTATTCCCGAAGATTTCAAGCTTACCGTTGCAACAGGAAAGGGCGAGCCTATTCCTACAGATTCCGATGCTCTTAAATCCTTTGATGCTATTTCCAAGAGACTCGGCGGAGAGTTCGTTCCGCTGACTGTAAAAAGCTCCTGATAACTTAACATAAAATAAATATCGCTAAGCGGTGGAAAGGAAAAAACAATGACAATTGCAATTATAGCACATGATGCCAAAAAAGAACTCATGGTTCAGTTCTGCAGTGCATACTGCGGAATATTGTCAAAGCACACATTGATAGCAACTAATACAACAGGAAAGCAGGTAAGCGAAGCCACCGGCCTGCCAATCAAGAGATACCTCAGCGGTCAGGGCGGTGCTGAACAGATTCTTGCGCTCCTCTCGTGCAATGAGGTAGATGTGCTGCTCTTCTTCAGAGACCCGATTAATCCAAGAACTACAGATGTTCATGATATGAACCTTCTGAGACTTTGCGATGTTCATAATGTTCCTGTGGCTACAAATATTGCTACAGCAGAGTCGCTTATTCTCGCACTTGAAAGAGGCGACCTTGACTGGCGTGAACTCGGAAGCCCTATCTGATAATGTAAGGCTCTGACCTTCGGAAATTGTCCCTCAAAAGGGACAATTTTCATGTAATTCAATCATAAGAAAGGCTGAAAAATATGGCTATGAATATTAAACGTCCCAACGGTACTGAGGATGTACTTCCTAAGGATGTACACAAATGGCTTACCGTTGAGAAAATCACAAGAGAAACTGCTGAGAGCTTCGGCTTTGAGGAGATCAGAATCCCCACCTTTGAGAATACCGACCTCTTTATGCGTTCTGTTGGCGAAACAACCGATGTTGTTCAGAAGGAAATGTACACTGTTATGGCAAAGGAGACCAAGTTTACACTCCGTCCTGAGGGTACTGCAGGTACTATCCGTGCAATGCTTCAGAACGGACTTCTTAACGAAGCTATGCCTCAGCGTGTATTCTACATTCTCTCATGCTTCAGACATGAGCGCCCTCAGGCAGGCAGACTTCGTGAGTTTCATCAGTTCGGTCTGGAAATGGCTGGCAGTGCGTCCCCTTGTGCTGATGCAGAGGTAATATCTCTTGCAAAGACCATTCTTAACCGTCTCGGACTTAAGAATATTGAGCTTTATATCAATTCTATCGGCTGTCCGGATTGCCGTAAAAAGTATCACGAGGCACTTCGTGCGTACTTTGAAAACAGAAAGGACGAGCTTTGCGAGACATGTATGACACGTCTCGAGAAGAATCCTATGAGAATTCTCGACTGTAAGAGCCCGATATGCGGTGAGATTGCAAAGGATGCACCGCTTATTATCGACTATCTCTGCGATGAATGCAGTGAGCATTTTGAAAAACTTCAGAAATATCTGACAAAACTTGGTATTGAGTATAAAATCAATCCTAAAATCGTAAGAGGACTTGACTACTACACAAAAACTGTTTTCGAGTTTGTTACTACAGAAATCGGTGCACAGGGTACAGTCTGCGGCGGTGGACGTTACGACGGACTTATTGAGCAGCTTGGCGGCCAGCATGTTCCTGCGCTTGGCTTTGCTATGGGTATTGAGAGACTTCTTATCACAATGGAAAAGCAGGGCTGTGATTATCTTACGCCTAAGAAATGCGACATTTACTTTGCAACAATGGGTGATGATGCACTTGAAAAAGCTATGATGCTTGCAAAGGAGCTTCGTGAATTCGGTTATCGTGCCGAATATGATGTTGTCGGCAGAGGGCTTAAGGCTCAGATGAAGTATGCAAACAAAATCGGTGCTGCTTTTACAATGGTACTCGGTGACAATGAGCTTGCAGAGGCTTCTGCTAAGCTTAAGGATATGGAATCGGGCAAAGAGGTTGTGCTTAAGCTTGACGAAAAGTTCAGCGGAAACTTTGATTCCGTTTATATTGATAAAATGCTGGACGGACTTGAAGAGGCAGCTGCCTCAATGACCGAAGGTCACGAGCACGGACACGACTGTAACTGCGGATGCAAGGAGGATTGCTGTAATGGCTGATAATATGAAGGGTTTAAAGCGTACCCATTACTGCGGAGAAGTAACTGAAGCAGGCGTTGAAGTAGTAGTAGGAGGCTTTGCGGACAGAGTACGAGACAAGGGCGGACTTATTTTCATCGTCCTCAGAGACAGAACAGGTGTGGTACAGCTCACATTTGATGATACAACCGACCGTGAAGTTTTCGAGAAGGCAGCTTCATGCAAGAGCGAATATGTTCTTATGGCTAAGGGTATCGTTCAGCAGCGTGAGAGTGTAAATGACAAGCTTAAGACAGGACAGGTTGAAATTGCAGTAACCGACCTGAGAATACTTTCAAAGGCACAGACAACACCTTTTGAGATTACAAATGAAACAAAGGTTAATGAGGAGCTTCGTCTCAAGTACCGATATCTTGACCTGAGAAGAGCACCTCTTCAGCAGAATATAATCATGCGTCACGAGATTGCAAAGGTTACAAGAGAGTACTTCTATGAGAACGGCTTCCTTGAAATTGAAACACCTATGATGATGAAGTCAACTCCCGAAGGTGCAAGAGACTATCTTATTCCGTCGAGAGTTCACAACGGAAAGTTCTATGCACTTCCGCAGTCACCGCAGATTTACAAGCAGCTTCTTATGATAGCAGGCTATGACCGTTATATCCAGCTTGCACGCTGCTTCCGTGACGAGGATTTACGTGCTGACAGACAGCCTGAGTTTACACAGATAGACCTTGAAATGTCATTTGTTGATGAGACTGATATTCAGGGTTGTGTTGAAGGATATATTCAGAAGCTTTTCAAGGATGTAATGGGTGTTGATATACCCCTTCCGCTTCCTAAGCTTACTTTTGCTGATGCTATGAACCGTTACGGCTCAGATAAGCCTGATACACGTTTCGGTTTTGAGATTCAGGATATTTCCGAAACTGTAAAAGATATTGATTTTGTTGTATTCAAGAATGCTCTTGAAGAAGGCGGCAGTGTTCGTGCTATCAACGTTAAGGGCGGAGCAGCAACGTATACCCGTAAAGAAATTGATAAGCTTGTAGAGCATGCAAAGGGAATCGGCGCAAAGGGACTTGCTTATATCCGCTGGGCAGACGAACCTAACTGCTCATTCAAGAAATTCCTTGCAGAGGGCGAACTTGAAAGAATTTGCAGTGCAACGGATGCTGAGAACGGTGATCTTGTTCTCATTTGTGCAGACAAGACAAAGACAGTTCTTTCCGTACTTGGTGCACTCAGACTTATTGCTGCAAAGAGACTTGGTGTGATTCCTGAAGATAAGTACAACTTCCTGTGGATTGTTGAGATGCCGTTCTTTGAGTATGATGAGGAAAATGGTACATGGGTTGCGGCACATCATCCGTTCACAATGCCTATGGATGAGTGTATAGAATATCTTGACAGTGAACCGGGTAAAGTACGTGCTAAGGCATGGGATTTAGTACTCAACGGTACAGAGCTTTCAAGCGGTTCAATGCGTATTACTGATTTTGAGCTTCAGCAGAAGATGTTCGAAGCACTTGGTATGACTGAAGAGGAAATCCAGGCTAAGTTTGGCTTCCTTGTTGATGCTTACCGCTATGCCGCACCGCCTCACGGTGGTATGGGTATCGGACTTGACAGACTTGCAATGATTATGTGTAAGGCTGACAGTCTTAAGGATGTAACTGCATTCCCGAAGGTACAGAATGCAAGCGAGCTTATGTCTGAGTGTCCTTCAGCTGTTGACGATGAAAGCCTTGAAGTACTCGGAATCAAGCTTGATATAAAAGAATAAAAATTAAGTCTGCGGAAGGAAATCCGCAGACTTTTTTGTATTGTATCAATTATTTGTTTTTGTTGTAAATTATAAGAAGCCCCTTAAGCAGCAGGTCATCGTCAAGAGTTATGTCATGCCTGCAAAGGGGAATAATAGTTTTAGCAATACCGCCTGTAGCAACAGTAGTACATTTCTCTCCAAGCTCGCTTTCGATACGGTCAATTATACCGTCAATGCTTGATGCGGAGCTATAAAGAATACCGCTTTTCATACAGTCGATAGTATTGGTACCGATAAGTTTTTTCGGCGGTACAAGACTGATATTCGGCAGCTGTGAGGTTTTAGTGATAAGTGAATCAAGTGATGTCCATACTCCCGGATAAATAAATCCGCCCCTGAAGCTTTTGTCCTTACCTACAACTGAAATAGTTGTAGCAGTACCCATATCGATTATTATAAGTGGAGCACTGTAAAGATTGGCACCTCCGACAGCACCTGCAACGAGGTCGCTACCAAGCTGTGCAGGGTCATCGATCATGATTGAGAGACCTGTTTTAACGCCGGGACCAAGTACAAGGATTTCCTTGCCTGTAATAGTTTCAGCTGCCTGCTTTACAGAATTTGTTATGGAAGGGACAACGGAAGAAACAATGCCGCCGTCAATGCTGTCAGGACTGATTCCATGTATTTCGAGGATAGTCTTGAACATTACAACGTATTCAAGAACTGTAGCTGACTTATTTGTTGACATTCTCTCAATAAACATGAGCTTGTCGCCGTCAAATGAGCCGACCACTATATTGGTATTTCCGACATCAATAGTGAGAACCATATAAACCTCCGTTATTTATTGGTTTTTTTGATTACATTAAGTATTCTTACCACTGCAGAGCTTAAAACAATATTTACACCAAGCTCTACAAGGAAGTTGACTCCTACAAGACCTAATATCATATATGTGCCGGCGTTATCATAGCCTGCACCTTCTGACCACGTTTTTATAGTGTCCATGAAGAATACAGTACAGCCGAGCAGAAATACTCCTGTATTGACAACTGCACACGTTACAGCTGAGGATATTACGGCGATAAAGCGGTTCTTGTTTTCAATAAGCTTGTACACAAGTCCTGCTGCGAGACCTGCCAGTATACCCTTTAGAAGAACGGTTATTACCGTGCCGGGTACGCTTATTGCCATGAATGCCGCAGAGTCCGTAAACAGAACTACAACACCGAAAATCAATCCCAGCCATGCTCCCGACCATGCTCCATATAGTGCCGCTCCGACTACTATTGGTACAAGTACAAGAGTGATACTGAATGTACCGAATCTGATTCCTACAGCCATTGCTTGTAAAACGATGACAATGGCAGTCAGAATACCTGTTCCGACCATGTTTCTTGTTTTTTGGTTCATAATAAAATTTCCTCCTTGTGTTATTATTCTCATAAAGAGATACAATACACATTTATTATAACACTGTTTCGGTTATAATTCAAGTGCTTTTTGCATGAAAATCAATTTTTTATCCTGAAAATAAAAAGGCAGCTCCGAAGAACTGCCTTTATTTTTAAAATAGTCTTGAATTATGCAAGCTCAGCAAAGTACTTGATAGTTCTTACCATCTGTGATGTGTAAGAATTCTCATTGTCGTACCAAGAAACAACCTGTACCTCATAGAGGTCATCAGCAATCTTAGCAACCATTGTCTGAGTAGCATCGAAGAGTGAACCGAACTTCATGCCGATAACGTCAGAAGAAACGATTTCGTCTGTGTTGTAGCCGAATGACTCGGAAGCAGCAGCCTTCATAGCAGCGTTGATGCCTTCCTTAGTAACGTCTGTGCCCTTAACAACAGCTGTAAGGATAGTTGTAGAACCTGTAGGAACAGGAACTCTCTGAGCGGAGCCGATAAGCTTGCCGTTGAGCTCAGGAATTACAAGACCGATAGCCTTAGCAGCACCTGTAGAGTTAGGAACGATGTTAGCAGCACCAGCTCTTGCTCTTCTGAGGTCACCCTTTCTGTGAGGACCGTCAAGGATCATCTGATCGCCTGTGTAAGCGTGGATAGTGCTCATGATACCGCTCTGGATAGGAGCATAGTCGTTAAGAGCCTTAGCCATAGGAGCGAGGCAGTTTGTTGTGCATGAAGCAGCAGAGATGATCTTGTCATCAGCTGTAAGAGTATTCTCGTTAACGCTGAATACGATAGTAGGAAGATCGTTGCCTGCAGGAGCAGAAATAACAACCTTCTTAGCACCTGCATCGATGTGAGCCTGGCTCTTGTCCTTAGAGCAGTAGAAACCTGTACACTCAAGAACTACGTCAACACCGAGCTCGCCCCAAGGAAGCTCAGCAGCGTTAGCCTTAGCATAGATAGTAAGTGTCTTGCCGTCAACAGTGATTGTACCAGCTTCGTCATCAGCCTCTACAGTGTGGAGAGCCTCTCCTACCTTACCGCAGTAGCCGCCCTGAGCTGTATCATACTTAAGAAGATGAGCAAGCATTGAAGGCTTTGTAAGATCGTTGATAGCAACTACCTCATAACCCTCTGCACCGAACATCTGTCTGAATGCAAGACGACCGATACGGCCGAAACCATTAATAGCAACTTTAACTGACATTGGAAAATTACCTCCTAATAATTTTATGTATCTATTATAACTCAAAATTGAAGATTTTTCAAGAGGTTCGACAAAAAAATAACAACTTTTTTTGTAAAAGTGCATTTTGCACAAAATCGTATTAAGAATTTAGGTCAAAATGTTGAAAATTCAATCGTTAATATAAAATTTCTTGGAGTTGTTCCATTTTGAAGAAGAATGTAGTATAATATTGATAGACAGACAGCCTATTTAAAAGAGGAAGGATGTGGTTTTGTGTTGGATTTTAAGGAGATGCTTGAAGCATTATACGGAAACTATAAAGCACCAGTAGTTCTGATCAGTGAAACAGGGGATACTATCTGGTATAATTCCGCATTTGAGCAGCTTTCGAATAAGAATTCCTCTTTAATCAAAGAAATATCTGACTCAGTTTTGAAACAGAATAGTCCTGACGGACATATAAGCTGCGGAGTGGGCGGCAGCTTCCGTAATGTTTGTTTTGACGGGAGAAGATTTATTCTTGTTGAAATGAACACTTCCGACAGCCTTGCGGAATTCTTTGCTGATTCGAGAATTTCAGACTTCTCTTATGATACTGATATGCTTGTACGTAAATCCGTAACAGGTATTTCTGCGTCATGTGAAATGATTGAAGCATATTGCGGAGATGAAATTCGTAAGGAAATAAGGGAGTGTCTGAATTATATTCTGTCTTCATGCTGCGGACTTCTTAAAAGTGCAACACTTAATTCAAGACTTGCTGCGGCAGTTGATGAAAATCTTTCTTCCTCACAGTCCATAGATATTGATGATTTTCTGACTGAGATTGCCGAAGGCTGCAGCAGAACACTTCCCGGAAAATGTGAAGCTGTATATAAGGATATGATAGGTGAAAGAGTTAAGGCGAACAGGGCTCTTCTTACCTGTTTTGTACTCGGACTCCTGAGACCTCTGCTTGATAATCCGAGCGAAGAGAAGTGTGTGCTTGAAATCAGCTGTAAAAGGATTGAAGAACGGATTTCTGTTGATTTTACAACAACTGCAACAATTTCGCAGAATCATAGTGCAGATGATGATGTTAATCGTATATTTGCCGAAAAACTTGATGCTGAATACTCGTATCGCGGAAACACCCTTAATATTACGCTCAATATAGTAAAATCAGATGATTCGCTTTCCTTTGAAACTGACAGATTATATCACAGTGATTCTGTATTTTCCGTATACAATGTTTTACTGAGCGGTATAGAAGGATTCAGAAAGTTTTATGAATAATATATGATTTGGTACGATGTAATAAATTCGGCAAAACTTACAGAAAGATATGAAACTTTTTGTTGACAATATGCAAAAAAAGAGCTATAATATATATATGAACCTTTTTAATCTAAAGGGTTACTATGATTATTAAAGACAGGGAAGTGCTGAAATGGCTGCTGAATACGAAATTGAGAGAAAATTTCTTGTGGAATTTCCTGATGTAAGCAGTCTTGATGCGTGCAGAACAATATCTATCTGTCAGACTTATCTTTTAAAAACGGATGAGGATATACAAAGACGTGTGCGCAGACTTGATATTAACGGAGAAGTAACGTATACTTACACCGAAAAGCGATTTCTTACACCTGTTACAAGAGAAGAAAATGAGTTCGAAATCGATAAGTCTGAGTATGAAAATCTTTTGCGTGAGGCAGACTGTGAATGTGTTCCCATTGAGAAGGTACGATACTGCTTTGAATTTAAAGGTCAGCTTTTTGAACTTGATACCTATCCTTATTCGGACAGTCTTGCAATACTTGAAATTGAGCTTGAAAGTACTGAGCAGAAGATTTGCTTTCCTGACTATATAAATGTAATTAAAGAAGTAACCGGCGACGGCAGATACTCTAATGCTGCACTTGCGTCGGCAGGAAAATTCCCTGAAATATAAATATGCCATAAGGCAGAATGGAGAAATTGAATGTCGGAAAAATTCGTTTCGGTGTCAAGTCCTGAGCAGCTTTCGGGTTTGTTCGGTCATCTTGATGAAAATCTGAACCGGATTCAGAATGAATATAATGTAGCTGTTGTAAGCAGAGGTGACACCATAAAAATTATCGGTGAAGAAAAGAATGCAGAAGCAGCAGCAAAGGCTATAAATGCACTTATAGAGCTTAACGGAAGCGGTCAGCAGCTTAACGAGCAGACTGTAAGATACGTTACATCTATGGTTGCTGAGGGTGCAGAGCAGCAGCTGAGTGAACTCAGCGGAGACGGCGTCTGCGTTACTGCGTCCGGAAAAATTGTCCGTCCGCGTACTGTCGGACAGAAAAAATATATCGATTCTATAAAGAATAATACTATTGTTCTCGGAATAGGACCTGCAGGTACAGGAAAAACCTACCTTGCTGTTGCAATGGCAGTCAAGGCATTCCGCAATCATCAGATAAAGAAGATTATCCTTACACGTCCTGCTGTAGAGGCAGGAGAAAAACTGGGATTTCTTCCCGGTGACCTTCAGGACAAGGTTGACCCGTATCTGAGACCGCTTTACGACGCACTCTTTGATATGTTTGGTGCGGAAAGCTTTGCAAAATATATGGAAAAGGGTGTAATTGAGGTTGCTCCTCTTGCGTATATGCGAGGACGTACCCTTGATGAAGCTTTCATAATACTTGATGAGGCTCAGAATACAACTTCTGAGCAGATAAAAATGTTTCTGACACGTCTCGGAAACGAGAGCAGAATGGTAATTACGGGCGACGTTACTCAGATTGACCTGCCCGATACAAAAAAATCGGGACTTGTTGAGGCTGTAAAGGTTCTCAAAGGAATCGATGATATACAGATTCACAGATTTACTGAAAAGGATGTCGTACGTCATAAGCTTGTACAGGATATCATAAAGGCGTACGAGAAATACAACGAAGGGAGAACAAAAAATCATGGCTAAATTAAAGGTTTATGTTAAGAATAATCAGACAGAGGTAAAGGTACCTGTAGGAATCAGACTGCTTATCAGAAGATGCTGTCAGGCTGTACTCGCTACAGAAGGCTTCAAGAAGGACGCAGAAGTAAGCGTTTCCTTTGTCAGCAACAACGAAATCAAGACACTGAATAAGGTATACAGAAACAAGGACAGCGTGACTGATGTTCTTTCATTCCCCCTTACAGGCAGTGAAGGACAGGAGGAAATTAATCAGGAGACAGGTGCTGTTCTTCTCGGTGACATCGTTATATCACTCGAAACAGCTGTAAAGCAGGCTTCCAACTACGGTCATTCTCTTGAACGTGAAATCGGTTTCCTTACGGTACATTCAATGCTTCACCTTCTCGGATACGACCACGAAACAAGTCAGCTTGACCAGAGAATCATGCGTGAGAAGGAAGAGGCAGTACTTGAAAAGCTTGGTATTTCAAGAGATATAACCTTTGTAACAGGAGATAACAATTAATGGCTAAATCAGCATTCATTACCATTGCAGGAAGAACAAATGCAGGCAAATCCTCGCTGCTTAATGCAATAATCGGTGAGAAAATTGCGTCTGTAAGCAATAAACCCCAGACTACCCGTACCCGAATTACAGGTATACGAAATATTGATGATGTACAGCTTGTATTTTTTGATACTCCGGGACTCCATAAGCCTGTAAATAAGCTCAGCGAGCATATGCTCAATACAGTTAAGGAGTCAGTAAGCGACATAGATGCGGTTGTTTTCATGATGGACTGTACAAAGAAAATCAATGAACAGGAGCTTAATCTGCTTAAATCCCTTAACAGCTCAAAAATGCCTGTAATATTGGTACTTAATAAAATCGACCTGCTTAAAAATAAGAATGACCTTGCTCCCATAATTTCTTCACTTACATCAGAGATTACTTTTCAGGCGGTAATTCCGGTAAGTGTGACAGAAGACAGCGGAGTTGACATAGTCATCAGCGAAATTATGAAGCTTGCATCCGAGTCTCCGCATTATTTCCCTGAGGATATGATTACAGACCAGCCTGAAAAGGTTCTTGCGGCTGAAATGATACGAGAAAAGTTTCTTATGCTTCTCAGTGATGAGGTGCCTCACGGTATTGCCGTAGGCGTTGAGACCATGACAGAGCGTGATGATAAGGATATTCTTGATATATCGGCTGTGATTTACTGTGAAAAGGAGTCGCATAAGGGTATTGTGATTGGCAAGAAAGGTGCTATGCTGAAAAAAGCATCTACTGCCGCACGTATTGAGCTTGAGGATTTCTTTCAGATTAAAGTTAATCTCCAGTGCTGGGTAAAGGTAAAAGAGGACTGGAGAAACCGTGAGGGACTTATAAGAAATTTCGGTCTTTCAGAGAAATAATTCCAATAATAAGCTGCTCATATCTGTGTATAATATGATTATCGGAAATATTCCGGAAATAATCACGGAGGTGCGGGTATGAGTGAGGAAATGCTCTGGGAGAAATTTGTGCAGACGGGAAGTATTGCTGATTATATGGCGTACTCTGCGTCAAAAAGTAAAAATGAGTATGAAAATGTTAACAGTAGAGGGAATCGTCCTTAAAGAGCGTTCTGTGGGTGAACAGGACAAATTTATCGATATTCTTACAAAAGAGAGCGGAGTTCTTGAGCTTTCCGTTAAGGGTGCAAGGAAAATCAACGGAAAATCAGGCAGCTCCACTCAGCTTTTTGCGTATTCACGCTTCTGCATTCAGCAGCGTAAGGATCGCCTGTATCTGAACAGTGCAGAGCCGATACATATATTTTATAATCTGAGAAATTCACTTTCAAAGCTTTCACTTGCTTCATATTTTGCAGATGTACTCAGAAGCAGTATAGAGGAGCAGTCGCAGAGCAGCGTTGTTTTGCGGCTTTTTCTTAATACCCTGTACTTTCTTGAAAGCGGAAAACGTGATGAAGCATTTTTAAAAGCCCTTTTCGAGCTCAGACTCATGTCGGAAATAGGCTATATGCCCGATGTTGTAGCTTGCAGGGAGTGCGGAATGTACGAGCCGCAGGAGCTTTATTTCTGTATTGACGACGGCGGATTTTTCTGTAAGGACTGCTTTGACGGTGACTTTTCATGCAACTTTATTAAGATAAAACTGCCTGTACTCAATGCCGTGAGACATATAGTTCTTACCGATTTTGACAGGCTTTTCAATTTCAGGGTGTCAGAGTCAACAATGCTGCGGCTTGGTGTACTTGCTGAAAATTATCTTGTTTCGCACCTTGAAAGAAGCTTCAAAACACTTGACTTTTATAAATCACTTGATATTAATGGTGGAAAATATGAATAAATATCTCAAAACACTTGAACTTGATAAAATACTTGAAATGCTTGCAGGGCTTGCATCAAATGCCGAAACAAAACGTATGGCACTTGCAATACGTCCTGACAGCGACCTTGAAAGGGTACGATACGAGACGCTGAAAACCTCTCAGGCACTGAATCTGTCAGTACAGTTCGGTACGCCGCCCTTTACCGATTTCAAGGATATAAGCGGTCAGGCGGCAAGAGCAAAATCGGGAGCTGTAATTTCGCTCCGTGACCTTATGGATATAGCCGCAATGCTTCGGCAGATTAAGGGGCTTTCCGACTGGTACGGTCACTGCGAAAATATCGAAACGGAGCTTAGCTACCTGTTTTCAAGGCTGTCTCCGAATGACTGGCTGCTTGAAAAGCTTGAACGTTCCATAATTTCCGAAGAGGAAATAGCGGATGCGGCGAGTCCTGAGCTTGCTGCAATAAGACGAAAAATCAATCGTGCGGGAATGCAGCTTCGTGAAACACTTGACAAGATGATGAAGAATCAGTCGGTGCAGAAGTGCCTGCAGGAGGCTAATGTTACCATACGTGACGGACGCTTTGTACTTCCCGTTAAAGCAGAACATCGAGGACAGATAAGCGGTCTTGTGCATGATACATCTGCAAGCGGACAGACCATATTTATCGAGCCGATGGCAATTGTAGAGGCTAATAACGATATCAGAATCCTTGAAGGCAGGGAACAGGAGGAAATCGAAAGAATTATCCGTGAGCTTTGTGACGAATGCGGACAGTATGCAGATACTCTTTGTGAAAATTACAAGGTATGTGCAGAGCTGAATCTTTATTTTGCAAAGGCAAATCTTGCTGCAAAGCTCAATTGCTGCCTGCCTGAGATTACCGATGACGGTATAATCAGGCTAAATAAAGCACGTCACCCGCTTATTGACAAGAATAAGGCTGTGCCTATAAATCTTTCTCTTGGTGATGACTATAAAGCACTTATCATTACAGGTCCGAATACAGGCGGTAAGACCGTTGCACTTAAAACGGCGGGACTGCTTTCCGCAATGACGATGTGCGGACTTCTCATTCCTGTTTCGGACGGAAGCAGTATATCGGTATTTGAAAATATACTTGTAGATATAGGAGATTCTCAGAGTATTGAGCAGAATCTTTCAACATTTTCTTCTCATACAAATAAAGTAATCGAGATACTCAATACAGCTGATGAGCACTCTCTGATACTTCTTGATGAGCTTGGATCGGGAACAGACCCTGTTGAAGGTGCGGCACTTGCTGTTTCAATCATAAAGAAGCTTATTGCTTCGGGTGCAAAATTAATGGTAACAACTCACTATCAGGAGCTTAAGGTGTTTGCAATTGACAGTCCTGACGTTGAGAATGCTTCCTGTGAGTTTGACATTGAGACGTTCAGACCTACCTATAAGCTTATAGTGGGTTCGCCCGGTAAGTCGAACGCTTTTGCTATATCCGAAAGTCTTGGCATGCCTTCCGATGTTATAAGTGAAGCTAAGTCTATGGTAAGCGAGGCTAATACACGTCTTGAGGACGTTATAGGCAAGCTTGAGGCTTCACGTATGGAGCTTGAGCGTCAGAAAGAGGAGATACTTCGACTCAAGGCTGAGGCAAAAGCTGATGCTGAGGCTGTAAAAAAACAGCGTGATGAAATAGAAAATGCAAAGGCGGATGAGCTTGAAAAAGCAAGAATACGAGCAATGAGCATCATTGAAGCTACTAAAGCTGAGTCAAACGAGCTTATTGATGAGCTTGAAAAGCTGAGAAAAGAAAAGGAT
>SVNJ01000138.1 GCA_015066955.1 Ruminococcus sp.
TTAAAGTATTGATATTTTATGACGATTATGGTATAATGTAATCACATTAGCCGCCGTAATTGTCGGAAAGGAATGGTTATGTTTACAGACAAGATTACGGCTCTTTACTGTCGCTTGAGCAACGACGATGATTTACAGGGTGAGAGTAATTCAATCACCAATCAAAAAGCAATTTTAAAGAAATATGCTGATGAAAACGGACTCGGAAACACACAGTTTTATGTTGATGACGGTTTCAGCGGAACGAATTTCAATCGTCCTGATTTTATGCGAATGATGGAAGATGTTAAGTCGGGCAAAATCTCCACCATCATTACAAAGGACTTGTCCCGTTTCGGCAGAGATTATCTTATGACAGGTCAGTATATTGAAATGGTGCTTCCCGATTATGATGTTCGGTATATCGCTATAAACGACAATGTTGATACTCTGCGTAGCGAAAATGAAATGATGGTTTTCAAGAATGTGTTTAATGACTGGTATGCCCGTGACTGCTCAAAGAAGATTAAAGCAGTTTTCAAGGCGAAAGGTCAGTCGGGAAAGCCATTGACTTCAATGATACCATACGGTTACAAAAAGTCTGAAACAGACAAAAACGTATGGGAGATTGACGAGGAAGCTGCGGAGATAGTCCGCAAAATATTTCAGCTTTGCATTGACGGATACGGTCCGACGCAGATTGCAAGAATACTCACCGAGGATAAAGTTCTAACACCTACTGCTTATGCTGAATTGAAGAAATCGGGAAGCATTACTTGTGCAAAGCCTTATCGCTGGTCGCATAGAACAATTGGAGCTTTACTTGAAAAGCTCGAATATATTGGTCATACAGTGAATTTCAGAACAAAAACAAAATCTTATAAATCCAAGAAGCGGATTATCAATTCCAAAACAGATTGGCAAATCTTTGAAAATACGCACGAGGCGATAATTTCAAAGGAAGATTTTGATTTGGTACAGGAGCTACGCAAAAACAAGAGAAAGCTTCAGCATCAGGAGGAAGTAAATCCTTTTTCGGGAATGGTTTACTGCGCTGACTGCGGCAAGAAAATGTATCTCTGTCGTTCCAAAAGCCTTAACGCAGACCAAGAGCATTTGAAGTGTTCAACTTATTCAGCAGATAAAGCTGATTGCTCCGCCCATTTTATCCGTACTGTTGTGCTTGAAGAAATCGTATTATCTGAACTCAGAAAGATGACAACTTTCGTCAGGGAGAACGAAGCGGATTTCTTACAATCAGCTTATGAGTGTTCTCAGAAACAGCAGTCGGCAGAACTGAAAGCGGCAAAGAAAAGGCTTGCTCAGTCGGAAAAGCGAGTTGCCGAACTGGACAAGCTTTTTACGAGGATTTACGAGGACAATGTATCCGGCAAGCTTTCGGATGAGCGTTTTGAGATGATGTCAAAGAATTATGAAGCCGAGCAAAAGGAGCTTCGACAGATTATTCCTGAATTATCCCAGTTTATTGAAGCAAGGGAGCAAAAGAATGCTGACACGGCGCAGTTTATTGGGATTGTCCGCAAGTATTCCGAAATCCCAAAGCTCACTCCTGAAATTATGCATGAATTCATTGAAAAGATTGTCGTACACGCCCCTGACAAGTCCAGCGGACACAGAACACAGCAGATTGATATTCATTTTCGCTTCAATGTTGCGATTGCAACTGCTGTCGCTGACAGTATGGTTTACGACAAAAAAAGAAAGGCTGCGTAGGGTTTCCTACACAACCTTTCGGTTACATATTAAATACTTCTGTATGGGTGGACGTCTTTTTCGGATACCCTTTCTTAAAATTCGGAATTGAATGTGTCGGATGCACTCAATCTGTATTACACCGTACTACAGAATAAATAATACCTTATTTCTTCCTCAGCTGCCAGAATGCAACAGCACTTGCGGCTGCTACATTAAGTGAATCAACTCCGTTTGCCATCGGAATTTTCACCGTATAGTCACAGCTTTCAATGGTGCAGTCCTTAAGTCCCTCGCCCTCAGTACCCAGTATAACCGCAATTTTCTCAGCCTCACCAAGTACGGGATTATCGATGTCAACAGTATTGCTGTGAAGTGCCATTGCCGCTGTTGTGAAACCCATATTTTTAAGCTTTTCCACATAATCGGGAGTACCGCAGTCAAAATAAGTCCACGCAAGCTTGAAAACAGTTCCCATGCTTACACGCACCGAACGTCTGTACAATGGGTCACTGCATGCAGGCGTCAGAAGCACTGCGTCAATATTCAGAGCCGCCGCCGAACGTATAATTGCACCCACATTCGTCTGATTCATAACGTCCTCCAGCACCGCAATTCTCGAAGCACTGCGGCATACCTCCTCTACAGAGGGCAGCTCTCTCCTCCTCATTGCACACAGAACCCCCTGCGTAAGCTTAAAGCCTGTAAGCTGAGTAAGAACGTCGGAATCTGCTGTATATACGGGAATATCTCCGCACCGCTCAACTATGTCGCATGCCTGTCCTGTAATATATTTACGCTCGATAAGCAATGAAAGCGGCTCATAGCCTGCGTCAAGTGCAAGGCGGATAACCTTAGGGCTTTCCGCTATAAATATTCCAAGCTCAGGCTCAAAGTAGCGTTTCAGCTGTACCTCGTTGCATGCGGCATAAGGTATCAGCTCCTTTGCTGTAAGGTCATTTATTTCAATTATTTCTGCCATGATTTTCTCCTTATTTATGATATTACTATTATACACCGCATCAATCATTACGTCAATATAAAAAAGCACCGCCATATTACGGCGGTGTTCTCATATATTACTTTTCCGTTTTACTTTCGCTATCCTTATCCGTTTTTTCGGAAACAGGATGCTTCTTAGAATCTTTTCAAAGTAGTTAGGACGTATTTCCTTTTTCTCTTCATTCAGCACAGGCTCAGCAGGTTCAACCTCATAGTCATCCGTGAGTGCGGAAAGACCCTTTCGCTTGAGAAGATAATTGATTAAATCGCTGACAAGGGTATATACTACAGCAAACAGCGGTACACCGAGTACCATTCCCGTAAATCCGAAAAGACCTCCGCCGATGAAAATTGCAAAGATAACCCAGAATGCCGAAATACCCGTAGAATCACCGAGAATCTTCGGACCAAGAATATTTCCGTCAAACTGCTGTAAAATAATAATGAAAATCACAAACGGAATAACCTGTTTAGGTGCGGCAACAAGAAGAAGTATTCCGCATGGAATCGCACCGAAAATCGGACCGAAGAACGGTATTACATTTGTTGCACCGATTACAACACTCATAAGTACAACGAAATCAAGCTTCATTATCGACATACAGATAAATGCGAGTATACCGATGATAAACGAGTCAAGAAGCTTGCCTGAAATAAAACCGCTGAGAGTTTTGTTGGTGTGTGAAGCAATTTCAAAAATACCCTTTGTAATTGTATCAGGGAAAAACGCTGTAACAGTTTTTCTCATCTGTGCAACGAAATGCTCCTTGCTGTAGAGAAGATATACTGCAACAATGAATCCCATAAGGAAATCCTTCAGACCGATAAATATCTCTATTGCTCCGTCGTTAAGCCTTACAGCCATATCAGCAAGAGTCGGAAGAATATTATTTACATAATCAAGAATTTTCGGCTGGATATTGTCAAACTGTGTCCTGATCCACTCTGTTATCTCGGGATAGTCCTCAAAAAAGCCGTAAATCTGCTTTTCAAAGTTGTTCATGTATGTAGAGAAGTTATTGATAATCCCCAT
>SVNJ01000022.1 GCA_015066955.1 Ruminococcus sp.
TTGTCAACGAGCTCTACGAGAGCATCAACAGCAGCCTTCTCATCAGCGCCGTCAGCGATAACCTTGATATTAGTTCCGCCTACGATACCGAGAGAAAGAATTCCGAGTAAGCTCTTAGCGTTTACTCTGCGCTCTTCTTTTTCAATCCAGATAGATGATTTAAATTCATTTGCCTTCTGAATAAAGAAGGTTGCGGGTCTTGCGTGAAGGCCAACCTGATTCTTAACCATTACTTCTCTGACAAACATATACAACTCTCCTATTCTTAAATGCCGGCATTGCCGTTAAAGTGCAAATATATTCCACTTGCTGAATTTAATTATAACCGCATTTTTGCACATAGTCAACGGATTTTTTGCTTTATATGGCTTGTTTTCATTAATTTCTACATTTAGTTTAAATGTGAATGATTTTTTACCTCTTTGCTTGTGGATTATCACTACAAAAAAATTGTGGATTTCCTTTGTGGATTTTAAACAATTATCAACAATAGGATATGTTAAAATGTTATAAAGACAAATTGTGTATACGCTATTTGTTTTTATTATTGTACTTTTCCAGCAGGTCAGGACGTCGTTCTGCGGTGATTTCGAGACTTTTTTCGTGACGCCACGCCTCAATATTCTTATGATGTCCCGAAAGGAGCACAGGCGGTACAGTCTCTCCCTCCCATACTTCGGGGCGGGTATAGTGGGGATATTCAAGAAGTCCGCTGTAGATACTCTCATCCTTGTAGCACTCTGCATCGGAAAGAACACCCGGACACATTCTTGCAACGGAATCCACAAGAATCATCGCAGGCAGCTCGCCGCCTGTGAGTACATAGTCTCCTGCGGAAATTTCCTCGTCAACGATTTTGTCGATAATTCGCTGGTCTATACCCTCATAATGTCCGCAGATGATGAAAATATTCTCCAGCTTTGAAAGCTCCTCTGCTTTTTCCTGATTGAGGATTTTTCCCTTCGGAGACATATATATTGTATGCGGTTTTTCGCCAAGCTGCTCACATACCGCCTTGTAGCAGTTGTATACAGGCTCGCACTGCATTACCATGCCCATACCGCCTCCGTAGGGTGTATCGTCAACACGGCGGTGCTTGTCCTGAGTGTATTCACGTATCTGACGGCAGTTTATCTCAATTTTACCTGCCTTGCGTGCACGTCCTATGATGCTCTCCCCAAGTACAGCCTCGCACATTTCGGGGAAAAGGGTTGCTATTTCTATTTTCATAATGCCTCCAAAAGGTAGTTTCTGTGATTGTAAGTGGTAGGGGCTGATGCCCACATCAGCCCGTAATGTATGTAGTTTTATAGAGGGGCGATGTGGGCATAATAAAGCAATTGTGTATCAGTCAAAAAGCCCGTCAAGGGGACGGATAGTCATAAGATTTGCTTCAATATCGGTACTTATTACTACATCTGCGATTGCAGGGACAAGGTAAGTTCTGTCCTCACCCTTGATTGAGTAAACATCGTTTGCACCTGTTTCAAGTACGTCCTCGATAACGCCGTAAAGCTTGCCTGTATCAGCATCCTTTACCTCGATGCCGATTAAATCCTGAATGAAATAGGTGTCCTCGTCAAGCTCAAGGTCATCACGGTGCATATAGAGAAGCTTATTGCGGAGCTTTTCAGATTCTTCGGGGGTATCATAGCCTTCAAGCTTTGCAATAACCATATTTTTCTGAACACGGGAACGCTCAATGATAATTTCGGTGTGATTCTTCCCTAAGAAAAGGCGGTCGAATTCGCAAAGAAGCTCAGGTGAATCGCAGTAGGGCATGATTTTCACTTCGCCCTTGATACCGTGAATCGTAACTATTTTTCCTGCTTCGAGATATTCCTTTTTCATATTATTCCTCCGTGATTTCGATTGAAGCGATAACACGCTTTACGGTTTCGATATTGTTTGATAAAACAGAAATTACATATTCGTTTTCTTCTGTAAAAAAGTCGGCGTTATAGTAGTAGGTGTAATCCTTGCTTGATTTTATTTTACATATAAATCCCTTGTTTCCGTTGTGTTCGTAAATGTAGGGAGTTTCAACGCTTGAAACAATCTGCTTTGACTCCGCTAATTCCATGAATACATCAAGGTCTTTTCCTCTGAGCTTAAGGCAGTCCTTTGCCTGAAGATTATACAAAAAGCATCTGTCATCGTAGGAGCTTTCCGGCATATCAATATCGAGTGACTCTAAGAAGTGTTCATAATCTTCTTTTTCGTATTTATTGTATTCTCCGCCGTATTCAGCAGTATTTACCTCGCTTTTTATTACCATTACCATGAGATTGTCTTTTTCCTTGAAGGGTACCAAGCCTGTGGAATTTTTGTTTACCGCATAGGAAGGGCCTTTGACCGTAATTCCGTCGCATTCAGCTTCTACGTAATCGTCGGGTACTTCGTTCTTGTCCATGTAAAGCTTAGTGATTTCCGTAAGCTCATTTTCAATTGAAGGGAATTCCTTTTTCACCTTGAAATATGTGAAAATTCCCGGAAAGAAAACGAATATTATCAGTGCAGAGACTGCAATTAATGAGATAAGGCTTATAAGTGTGATTTTCAATACCTTTTTCATGATTATTCCTCCAAAAGCTTCGCTGAATTTACAATCTGCTGTACTGTTGTAAAGTCGTCCGAGCCCACCATAGCACTGAAGCAATTATTGAGATTATCCTTACTGTAAAGCTCAACTATCATTTTATAGGAGTTTCTTTTTTCGCTTGGCAGACTAAGAAGCTGTATGAAACCTATAGCATTATCCGTTTCAAAAGGATAAACCTCGATATATGACGGATAAAGCATCTCCTTCCACTCTGCTATGATAAGGAATGCGGCAGAGGTGCCGTGTTTATGTATACTGAAGTCATCCAATGAAGTTGTGTAAACAAGATTGAAGAATTCATAGTAATTTTCGGGAGCCTTAAGTCCGAGTTTTTCAACAGCCTTATTGAACTTGCTGACTGATATTTTTTCCTCTGAAGAACTGTCGTCAATGGAATCTGAAAGTGAAAACTCCCTATTTGAGTTTTCGTTTTCCATAAATATGATGGAGGTATTGCTTTCACCCGATACGTCGGTATAAAGTCCGCCTTTAAAACCCTCTGTTTCGTCCGGATAGTTTTTCTCAAGCTCCGGCGGAATGCTCAATGTGAGACCGAAAACAGTAGTTTCAACAAAGTTTTCAGGTGTTTTCACGTCCGCATGAGGATATTCCTTCGGGGTAACGTTGATATACTCATATTTATCCTTTGCATGGAAATATGTCGGCAGTCCCGGAAAGAAAACGAATATTATCAGTGCGGAGACTGCAATCAGTGCGATAATGCTTATAAGTGTGATTTTCAATGCCTTTTTCATGTTAAAATCCCCCTATACACCTACAGGGCGTACAGCGGTACGCCCTGAGATTATTTTAATAAAGATTATGCTTGCACCAGCAATTTTTACCGCATTTCGGACAGCGTATTTTGCGTGAGTCGGGCTTGTGAAATGCAAAGAAGTAGTTTGCACCGAATTTAGGCACGAATTTTTCACCGCATTCCTCGCACTGATAATATCCGACACTGCAATCTACGAAAATTATTGCTATAACACCTATAATCAACGGAATCAGCGTAATGATTTCCATTTTTTCGGGAAGATTATACTTATCAATAAGTATAGCAGTAATAATCATGGGTGCAAGCATTAACAGCAGAATCATAATCATCAATGCAATAATTTTTCCTCTGCCCTTTTTGTTTCTCATTAAATCCATCATAGTTTCCTCCGCTTTCTCCTTGTATTCCTCATCGGGTATTTTTTCGCCCGTGAGAAGCTCATTTACGTTAATGCCGAGAACTTCACAAAGAGGCATCATAAGTGATACATCAGGCATACCCTTTCCCGTCTCCCATTTTGAAACGGTCTTGTCACTTATCAGCAGTTCATCTGCAAGCTGTCTCTGTGTCATTCCCTTTTCTTTTCTCATCTGTGCGATGAATTTACCTGTTTTAATCTGGTTCATTCTCATCGCCCTCCTTTCAGGAAAAGTATAACCGAGAAATCGGAAAAAGAAAACCCATGAACCGTAGAATCACGCAATACAGGCAATTCTACGGTTCGTGGAATAAGATTCAGGCTGTGATGGATATGAATTTTTAGTTCTTCATCTCAAAGTTCTCGCCGAGAATATCCTTATTAGCTTCGAGGATAGGATTGATGCATTCTGAGAGGAATTCGTCAACCTGCTGTGATGAACGTCCTGTGTAGTTTTCGGGCTTGAGAGCAGCATCAAGCTCGTCCTTTGTGATCATGAACATAGGATCCTCAAGGATAAGATCGCAAAGGTTGTTGTCCTTACCGTAAACCTTAACCTGCTTGCCTGCCTCCATAGAGTAATCCATAATTCTGTCGTGAAGCTCCTGACGGTTGCCGCCCTTCTTTACAGCGTTCATCATGATATTTTCGGAAGCCATAAAAGGAAGCTCTGCCATAACTCTTCTGCGGATCATTTCGGGATAAACCACAAGACCGTCTGTAACGTTCATCATAATGTTGAGGATAGCGTCAACTCCGAGAAATGCCTCTGCAACGGAAATTCTCTTGTTAGCAGAGTCGTCGAGTGTTCTCTCAAACCACTGTGTGCCTGCTGTAAATGCAGGGTTGAGGCTGTCTATCATCACGTATCTTGCAAGTGATGTAATTCTCTCACATCTCATGGGGTTTCTCTTGTATGCCATAGCAGACGAGCCTATCTGCTTCTTCTCACGGGGCTCTTCCATTTCCTTGAAGCTCTGAAGGATTCTCATATCGTTTGAGAACTTGCTGCAAGACTGAGCAATGCCGCTGAGCACGGAAAGAATCTGTGAATCAACCTTACGTGAGTAGGTCTGACCTGAAACGGGAACAACGCCGTTGAAGCCCATTTCATCAGCAATCATTTTTTCAAGCTCCTTGATTTTGTCTGTGTCTCCCTCAAAAAGCTCCATGAAGGAAGCCTGTGTGCCTGTTGTACCCTTAGAGCCCAGAAGCTGAAGCTTTGAAATTCTGAATTCAAGGTCCTCGAAATCCATAAGAAGCTCGTTAAGCCAGAGAGTAGCTCTCTTGCCTACGGTTGTAAGCTGAGCAGGCTGAAGGTGAGTATATGCAAGACAGGGCATATTCTTATATTCATCTGCAAATTTTGCAAGGTTGTTCATAACGTTGATAAGCTTTCTGCGTACAACCTGCATAGCGTCACGCATAATGATAACGTCGGTATTATCGCCTACATAGCAAGATGTCGCACCGAGATGAATGATGCCTGCGGCGTCGGGGCAAGCCTGTCCATAGGTGAAAACGTGCGCCATAACGTCATGACGTGTGATTTTTTCACGAGCCTCAGCAACAGCATAATCGATGTCGTTGATATGCTCTTCAAGCTGGTTTACCTGTGCCTCTGTAACGGGCAGACCGAGCTTCATTTCAGCTCTTGCAAGTGCAACCCAGAGCTTTCTCCATGTTGTAAACTTCTTGTCTGCTGAAAAAATGTACTGCATTTCCTCGCTTGCATAGCGTGTGCAGAACGGACTCTCGTAGCTGTTATTGTTTCGGCTCATAATAGAAATTCTCCTTTAAATATCATTTGCGGTCGAAGCCGCATTTTTCTTCATTATAATTATAGCATTTTTAATGCTGAGTGTCAATATAAAAGGAATCCCCTTGATTTCAAGGGGATTCACGCTGTATATAAACCAAAATAACGATACGGGAACGGGCTGTAGGGGCTGATGCCCACATCAGCCCGTTGCAGATGCAATAACGGCGGGTCGATGTGGGCATCGACTGCTACAAAATTTAAATTGCAGGGACAGCCCTTGCGGTCATCCGTTACCGACAAAAACACCCCGAAAGACAACAAAAATCCTTTCGGGGTGTAGTATTACTATTTTTTCAGCTTGAAGCAGACCGCCGCATCACCTGTTGTAAGGCTGAGACCGTCAAGCGCATCATTTTCTGTATAGGGCGGAATGTACGCAAGATAGGCAGATTCGCCCTTTGTATGCATGAGCATATAGCCGCTTGAAATTCTGTCCTCACGGGAGGCTGAATCGCCTGCACAGTAGATTCTCAGAAGCTCACGACCTGTTTTTCCGTCCTCATAGGCACAGAAAACAATCTCATCGTTGATAGCGTCACGCTGTACGGTAACCCTGTTATGCCAGCTTTCGGGGAAAATGAAGATATATCCGTCCGTAATGCTGTAATACGAGGAATATTTCTGCTTGAGCTTGTTTTCGTCATCAACGTAAAGCCAGTCGGTGATTTTCATCTGCTCACTTTCGGAAACGTCCTCATAGCCGGGAGAAATTGTCTGCACGGGGATTTCGAGAATGCCGTCGCCGTCAATATCGTAGGAATTACAGCCTGAGGGGCGAACCGTTGAAAAGCTTTCCTCAGGAGTTGAGAAAACCTTGTTGACACCGCTTGAATCCATATAAATGATGTCTGTCTGAATCATTCCCGCACCCGAAACAGCGTCGATATAAAGACCTGTTCTTCCGCCGCCGATTTCGCCGTAAACAAGACTGTCGAACTCGGTAAAGCTTCCGCTCAGCTCACGGCTGTACTGGTGATATTTTCCGTCATTGTCAAGCTTATAAGCCTGAGCGAGTGCAGGTGCACCCGAAGCCTGTGCCGCAAGGAGAAGGAACTCATTTTCGCTGTCCTTGTCAAGGTCGGTAACGTCTATGAACGAGTAGGAGGATGAAAATGTATTCTCTATAGAGCCATCGTTATAGCTGTATACGGTAACGGTTTTTTCGGAACGGTTGATAAGGCTGCTGCCTATGATAAGGTTGATTCTGTCGTTTGAACCGAGCTTTGAAATCATGACCTTTTCTATTTCCGAGCCGTTTGCAGGGGTATCGCAGACCGAACGCCAGCTGCCGTCGGACTGGTCGAGTATATTGATACGCAGGGTATTTTCCTCAACGGTAAGACCTGTTTTCTCATAGAAAACCACAGCCTCATCGCCGCCGTCGCCGTCGATATCCTCAACTATGAAGGCTGACAGATACGAACCCGATTTAGGGTATTTCAGGCTTATGGAAGCACCTGCCGCATCGGTAAGGGCGTTGTATATCTGCTCCTGCTCCACGCTGAGCTTAGGCGGAGTCATGAGCGTATCAATGCTTGAACCAAAGGAGCAGCCTGTCAGAACGGAAACCGCCGTAACGGCTGCGGTAAATTTTAAAAGTTTCAAAACAACCTCCGCAAAGGGGTAATTATATTAAGTTCGGAAAAAATTTGTGTAGGGGCTGATGCCCACATCAGCCCGGTGCGATGTGGGCATCGCACCCTACAATAGTATTTTTTTTACTTACTGAACGGCATTTTTGACGTCCTGAAACAAATTTTTTGCCATACCTCAGTTTTTTTATCTCTCGTTGATTTTAATGTAGTCTCTCTCAGCAGCAATAGCCTTGTAAGCAGGACGGATAATTCTTCCGCAGGTAAGGATTTCCTCCATACGGTGAGCCGCCCAGCCTGCCATACGTGCAACGGCAAAAAGCGGAGTAAAGAGGTCTTCGGGGATTCCGAGCATTCTGTAAACAAGACCAGAATACATATCGACGTTTGCGCACATTGTCTTGTCGCTTCCCTTTTCCTGCTTGAAGATTTCGGGAGTAAGACGCTCTATTGTTTCGAGAAGTCTGAATTCAGCTTCGATTTCCCTGCCTGCCGCAAGCTCAAATGCTTTTTTCTTAAGAATAACGGCACGGGGGTCGGAAATTGTGTATACAGCATGTCCCATACCGTAGATAAGACCTGAATTGTCGTTTGCTTCTTTTCTGATTATTTTTCTCATGTAATCGGCAACCTCGCCCTCATCAGACCAGTTTCTGATATTCTCCTTGAAGTTGTCGAGCATGCGTATAACCTTAAGGTTAGCACCGCCGTGACGGGGTCCCTTGAGAGAGCATATAGCAGATGAATATGCTGAATAGGGGTCTGTACCAGATGAAGTGAGTACACGGCAGGTGAAGGTTGAGTTGTTTCCGCCGCCGTGTTCAGCCTGAAGCATAAGGAGACGGTCAAGCATCTGTGCCTCGTCCTTTGTGTATTTTCTGTCGGGACGGAGAAGGGAAAGTATGCACTGAGCGGTATTTTCCTCGTAGTTAATGGGGTGCATAATCATGCTTTCGTTGTCATAGCATCTTTTCTTCACCTGATAAGCACTTGCCATGATAACGGGAAGCTTTGCGATAAGGCTTACCGCTGTACGCATCTCGTTTTCAATGCCCTTGTTCTCGCATTCATCATCGTAGGAATAAAGAGCAAGTACGGAACGTGCCAGCTTATTCATGATATTCTTTGACGGAGCCTTGAGTATCATATCCTCAACAAAGCCTGCGGGAAGGTCACGCTTGAGTGATATGTAGCTTGAGAATTTTTCAAGCTCCTGTACAGAAGGAAGATGACCGAAAAGAAGAAGGAAAACAGTTTCCTCAAAGCCATAGCGGTCCTCTGCTTCAACATTTTCCACAAGGTCGGTAATGCTGTAGCCACGATAAATAAGCTCACCGGGAATAGCCTCGATTTCGCCCTCGTTGACTACATAGCCGTGAACGTTGCATATATTTGTAATACCCGCAATAACACCTGTACCATCGCTGCGGCGAAGGCCTCTCTTTACGTGATATTTGTCGTAAAGTTTAGGGTCGATAGCGGAATTTTCCTTAAGTTCCTTACATAAACCTGTAATATTAGCTCCTGAAATAAAAGCCGGCATCAAAATCACTCTCCTCAAATTATTCACAAATTATTATACACTATTTTACACTTCATGTCAAACAAAAATAACCGAAAGGACTGATTAAATAATGATTAAAAGAATATTTGCATATACTCTTGCATTTACGGCGGCTGTAACGGCACTTCCGGCTATACCCGTATGTATTGCGTGGAAGGACGAAGAAACGGTATCGCAACCACAGCTTCCTGATGTATCGGAGACTGCGGATATACCTGATATTACCGAAGCTGCGGAGACTGAGAAAACCACTTCCGAAAGTGAAAAGCCGAAAAACAAGGTTGCAGATGAGGAGTTTTACCGTGTGCTTGACGTGGCTTCGGGAGAGGTGCTTGAAGTGCCTGTTACGGAATACATAACAGGTGCGGTATGTGCGGAAATGCCTGCAAGCTTCGAAGAGGAGGCGCTTAAGGCTCAGGCTGTTGCGGCACATACCTATGCGGAGCGTCAGAAAATGCGTGAGCTTGAAAATCCCTCGCAGGAGCTTTGCGGTGCATATTTTTCAAATGATACGAATAAATATCAGGGCTATTATACGGAAAAGCAGGCAAAGCAGGTTTACGGAGAGAATTATGAGGAGTATTACGGGAAGATTTCAGATGCTGTAGACGAGGTTGCGGAGTACATACTCACCTACGAAAACGAGCCTATTATATCGGCGTTTCACTCAATGTCATCGGGAATGACGGAGAGTGCGGAGAATACGTGGGGGGCACCTGTTGATTACCTTGTTTCCGTTGACAGTAGCTCGGACACTGACGCACCGAAATACCGTGAAGAGGTAAGCTATAAAAAGGACGAGCTGAAGAAAAAGCTTGAGCAGGCTTTTTCGGGTGCAAGTCTTGGAGACGACTGCAAAAAGTGGATAACAATAGGTGAAATTTCCGATTCGGGTACTGTTCTCACAGCGGACGTGGGCGGCATTGAGGCTACGGGTGGTGAAATAAGGACTGCTCTTGCACTGCGGTCACCTTGCTTTGAGATTGACTTTGAGGGGGATAACGTGATATTCACCACAAGGGGCTACGGGCACGGAGTGGGTATGAGTCAGTACGGTGCTGACGCAATGGCGGCAGAGGGAAGTACGTGGCAGGAGATACTGGAGCACTATTATCCGGGATGCAGTATAACGAAAATCGGTTAAAATTCCATTTTATTGATGGTAAGGTTTAGTTGGGGGAGCGATAAGGTTACCTTTTGCACCCAAAGGCAACCAAGTGCACCCAAATGTAACCAAATGCACCCAAATGCATCCCGGAGGCAACCAAACCCATTAAAATTTTCTCATTTGCATGCAAATGCTCTCAAATGAGAGTGATAATGATACTGATAATAAAAATGAAAATGATAATGTAAGTGAGAGTGATAATGATATGATTGTTTTGTTTTCCCTTGTGCCCTCTCTTGCCTTTATAAAATAATTATGCTACAATGATAGCATAAACACAGAATCGGAGGACTCACCATGAATGCAGACAGGCTTCTCAGCGGCGATAAAATTACAGATGAACTGAAAACAGAATCTCTCGGAAGAAATCTCGTGATACTCGGGGAAACGGATTCTACAAATAATATCGCAAAGGAGCTTGCGGCTTCGGGAGCAGTGCATGGTACTGCGGTAATTGCTGACTCTCAGACAAACGGCAGGGGACGTCTCGGAAGAAGCTTTGTTTCGCCCGAAGGCTGCGGTATTTACATGAGTGTTATAATACGTCCACGATTCAGCCTTGAAACAGCTCAGCTTATAACCTCGTGCTGTGCCTGTGCAGCAGCGGAAGCGGTGGAGTCGCTTTGCGGTGAGAAGGTTGCGGTAAAATGGGTGAACGACCTTTACATCGGCGGCAGAAAAATCTGCGGGATACTTACAGAAGCGTCAATAAACGGCAGGAATTCCACACTTGATTATGCTGTAATAGGTATCGGAATCAACGTTTTATCGTCGGAAAATGCATTCGATGATGAACTGAAAGCCATTGCCACTTCAATTGAAGCTGAAACAGGTGTGAAATTAAGCAGAAATACGCTTTGTGCGGAGCTTCTCAACAGGCTTGAGGTGCACCTTGAAAATATTGAAAGCCGTGAGTATCTTAATGAATACCGCCGCCGTGAATTGCTTACGGGACATATCATTACAGCAAATACAGGCGGAAGTACTTTTATCGGCAGAGCGGTGGGTATAGACGATAATGCGTGTCTGCTGATTGAGCTTGAGGACGGCACAATTAAAACTGTAAATTCGGGAGAGGCTAACAGATGCAGAATAAAGGATTGATTTTCTTTCATAGGGGACTTCACGGCAGTGGTGTGCCTGAAAATTCCATACCCTCATTTGAAAATGCAATAGCTGCAGGTATAGGCATTGAACTGGATGTAAGGCTTAGCCGTGACGGGGTGCCTGTAGTGTTTCATGACAAGACGCTGAAAAGAATGTGCGGCGATAAAAGAAAGGTTTCAGAGCTTACGGTGAGTGAGCTGAAAAAGCTGAGACTTTCGGGGACAGATGAGACAATTCCCACATTTGAGGAATTGCTTTCGGTTGTGAGAGGACGTGTGCCGCTTATGATTGAGACTAAACCGCCTAAGCACCGTCTTTTTGACAGAAGGCTTGAACGGAGTATGCTTCCGCTTCTGAAAGACTATAAGGGGACGTACTATCTGCAGTCCTTTGACAAGAACAGCATGAAATATCTTGACCGCAGGCTTGACGGTATTTTATGCGGTATACTTTCGGGGAACTTTTATGCTGAGCCTGTGGGCTTTGACTTTATAAACTACAAGCTTTCGGAGCTTACTCCCGAAAAGGTAAGTCAGCTGAGAAGGAACTATTCCAGAGTTTTAGCATGGAGTACGGGAGAATCTGACCTTGAAAAAAGCATGGCGGCAATGGAAATACTAAAGCTTGACGGGATTGTGGCATAAAGTTTTTGCGTAGTCTGACGTAACATCGTAGGGGTCGATGCCCACATCGACCCGCAGTTTGTATAAAAAGCTGTTTTGTTATAACGGGCGAACACAGTTCGCCCCTACAATTCAGCTATACTACGTAATATTTGTGTAGGGGCGACCCTTGCGGTCGCTCGTCACCGTAAAACATTTATTTAATAGACAAAAACAGCCTTCACACGCAAAAAGCATGGAAGGCTGTAGTTTTTTATATTAGATTATCCCCCGTAAATTTCAGAAGCAATATCAACCGCTTGTTTAGCGTCCTTTGCGTAGAAGTCCGCATGAATCTGCTCTGCGTATGAAGCGGTAAGCACTGCACCGCCTACAACGGTTTTGCATTCGGGGTATTTTTCGTTGAGAAGCTCAATGGTTTCTGCCATTGAACCGAGAGTTGTCGTCATAAGTGCAGAAAGTCCCACAAGCTTGACCTGGTGCTTTACTGCGGCATCAAGGACAGTCTGCTTGTCAACGTCCTTGCCCAAATCAATAACGGTAAAGCCGTAGCTTTCAAGGAGCACCTTTACAATATTCTTTCCTATATCGTGAATATCACCCTTTACCGTTGCAAGCACTATCTTGCCCTTTGAAACGGTTTCGCTTCCGTCATTTGATATTCTGCTCTTTATAACCTCAAAGCAAGCCTGTGCCGCACCTGCTGTAAGGATAAGCTGAGGAAGGAATATCTTTCCCTTTTCAAACTTATCCCCCGCACTGTCAAGGGCAGGTATGAGATATTCGTTGATTATGCTCATTGCGTCGGTAGTTTCAAGGAGTGACTCAGCCGCCTTTACAGCCTCGTTTTTCAGTCCGTTTTCAACTGCATAGGCAAGTCCCGGTAATTCCTTCTGTGCAGTGGGGACAGCGGCAGGTGCACCGCTTTCCTGTGCGTAGATATTCACAAATTCGGTGCAGTTTCTGTCATAGCCTGCAAGGATTCTGTAAGCTCTTACGGCACCAATAATTGAATCAATATTCGGGTTTATAATCGGCAGGTCAAGACCGCTGTGAAGTGCCATTGTAAGGAAGGTACGGTTTATAAGCTCTCTTGAAGGCAGTCCGAAGGATATATTCGATACGCCGAGAACGGTTTTCAGTCCGAGTTCCTTTTTCACTCTGCTAAGTGCCTTTAAGGTTTCTGCCGCACCGTCCTGTTCTGCGGAGGCTGTAAGTGTAAGGCAGTCTATATATACGTCCTCCTTCGGGATTCCGTATTCCATTGCTCTGCGGAGTATTTTTTCCGCAACAGCAAAGCGTCCGTCTGCGGTTTTGGGAATACCGCCCTTATCGAGAGTAAGTCCGACTACAGCCGCACCGTACTTCTTTACAAGAGGAAGTATTGCGTCAAGGGATTCGTCCTCGCCGTTTACTGAGTTTACGATAGGCTTACCGTTATACACTCTCAGACCTGCTTCAAGTACTTCGGGAATGGTTGAGTCAAGCTGGAGAGGTGTGTCGCATATACTCTGGATTGCCTTTACAGCCGCAACCATCATAGCCTTTTCGTCAATGCCCGGAAGTCCCACGTTTACGTCAAGAATTTCCGCACCTGCATGAATCTGCTCAACAGCCTGTCCGAGAATATAGTCCATATCGTTTGCAAGGAGAGCCTCCTTGAAGCGCTTTTTGCCTGTAGGATTGATACGCTCGCCTATAACACGGGGCTGAGAAATGTCAACATAGTTCACGGCGGAGCATACACCTGCACTTCGGCTTATAAACTGCGGTGTGTACTCTTTGTCTGAAAGTGCCTCGCATACCGCACTGATATGAGCAGGTGTTGTACCGCAGCAGCCTCCGAAGATTTTTACTCCTGCAGCTGCAAGCTTAAGTGCACTTTCGGCAAACTGCTCTGGGCCGACATTGAATTTGTTTGTAACGGGGTCAGGCAGACCTGCGTTAGGCTGTGCAATTACGGGTAGTGACGTAAGCGTGCATATCTTTGCAATAACGGGATAAAGCTCGTCAGGGCCGAGAGAGCAGTTTACACCTACTGCATCAGCACCGAGACTTTCGGCAAGGACAACCATACACTCGGGAGGCGTGCCTGTGAAGGTACGCTGATTTTCCTCAAAGGTCATGGTAACAATAACGGGAAGTGAGGAATTCTCCTTTGCCGCAAGAAGTGCCGCCTTGACCTCATAAAGGTCGGTCATTGTTTCGATTATGATTAAATCAGCGTCGGCACCGGCAAGAATCTGTTCCTTGTAGATATTGTATGCTTCTTCAAATGCAAGAGTTCCCGACGGCTCGAGAAGCTGTCCGAGAGGTCCGATATCCAGTGCAACGAGCGCTTTTCCGCCTGTGGCGATACGTGCGTTGTTTATACCTGCGGCGATTACTTCCTCTACAGTATATCCGCATCCTTCAAGCTTTAAACGATTTGCACCGAAGGTGTTTGCAGAGACAATATCCGAACCGCTTTCGGAATACTTACGGTGGATATCCATTACGACTTCGGGATTGGTTATGTTGAGAAGCTCAGGGATATGACCTGTTTCAACACCTGATGACTGGAGCATGGTGCCCATGCCTCCATCGAGAAATACAAAGCTTCTGCTTTCAAGGAGATTGTAGAATTTTTCCGACATAATAAGCCTCCTATTCGTTTACGAATGTTCCGATAAATCTGAAATATTCAAGGTTTGCGGCAAGATCACTGAGCATTACCTTTACGTTGCTGTCAGTAATTTTTCCGTTGAAATCAAGATAAAACATAACGTCGAAGCTGCCGTCTTTAACAGGTCTGCTTTCGATTTTGGAAAGATTCATTCCGTTTACGAAGAATTTCGTAAGAAGACGGTAAAGCGAACCCTCCGTGTGCGGAATTTTCAGCATAACGGAGATTGTGTCCGCATCGGGAAGAACCTGTAAATCACGGGATATGCAGATGAATTTTGTTCTGTTGACAGAGCAGTCTGCGATATCCTCAGCGATAATCTGGAGTCCGAGCTGTTTTGCGCAGTCAACAGAGCAGATTGCGGCAATATTTTCACTGCTGTTCTTGACAAATTCAGCCGCCATAGCGGTATTGACGTATTCCTTTGATGATAGCTTGTGATGAGTTGTAAACTCAGAACACTGCGCAAGTGCCTGCGGATGTGAGTATACGCAGGAAATATCCGAAAGAGGAATATCATTTTTTGCGGCAAGGCAGTGGTTTATTTCAATGCAGACCGTCTTTACTATGTACACCGAATACTTGCTCATAAGGTCGTATGCCGCCGTAACTGAGCCTGCGGTTGAATTATGAATCGGAATGACGCCATACTTAGCCTCGCCGTTCTGAACTGCCTTGTAGACATCCTCGAAGGTGCGAAGGAAGGTGAGCTTCTTGTCGCCGAAAATCATACGTGCGGCAGTTTCCGAATTTGCACCTGAAATGCCCTGACAGGCGATAGTTTCCGCATTTTCAAAATCGGGAGCAACAAAGCTGTAGTCGGGAGCACCTGAGAACAGTCTGCGGTTCTGAAGATGCTTGCTTATGTCCATAATTGTTGTGAAAAGTGCGGCAGTACCGTTATCAAGCTGAGGGTCGGCTGTAAGAGCCTTTATTCTGTCGATTACCTCCTGTTCACGGCCTCCCTGAAATACGGGAAGGGAGTGCAGACGCTTGTATTCCGCAACATCACGGCATAGCTCCATGCGTTTAAGAAAAAGCGAAAGAATTTCTTCGTCTATATCATCAATTCCGTCTCTGAGTTGTTTTAAATCCATTGAAAATAACCTCCGTAAGGCAGTAAAGCTGTTTTATTTCAGCTGAAAACCGCCGGGTATTTGTACGATAGTATATATTATAGCAGAAATTTTTGTAAGATTCAATAAAAAAGCAATAAATATATTGCAAAAGTATCCGGAATTGTGTTATAATAAATCAGAATGGGATAATTATCGAAAAAAGGAATGAGGTCTGCGGAACTCAGAGGTTATATGCAATGATAAGAATACTGGGTATAGATCCCGGATATGCTATAGTCGGCTTCGGTGTGCTTGACTACGACGGAATAAAATTCAACCCCATAGAATACGGTGCAGTCCTTACAGAGGCAGGCACACCCTTCCCCGAAAGGCTGAGGGCTATTCATGAGGATATAGAATTCATATTCGATAAATTCAGACCCGACAGCCTTGCCATAGAGCGTCTTTACTTTACCTCGAATCAGAAAACTGCTATCGATGTTGCACAGGCAAGAGGCGTTACGGTGCTTTCGGCGGCAAAACGCAATGTGCCCGTCTATGAGTACACTCCTTTGCAGGTAAAGCAGTCGGTGGTAGGCTACGGAAAGGCTGAAAAGCATCAGGTTATGGAAATGACACGTCAGCTTCTCGGTCTTGCACAGATACCTAAGCCCGACGATGCGGCGGACGCACTTGCTATAGCAATCTGTCACGGTCACAGTACACGCTTCGGATAACCCTTAAGGGAAAAGGAGAGAACATATAATGATTTACAGCGTAAGAGGAAAGCTTCTGCTTAAGGAGCTAAACCTTGCGGTTATAGAATGCGGGGGCGTTGGCTATGCCTGCCGTACCTCGTACAACACGGTTTCACAGCTTGGTGAAACAGGCAGTGAGGCTTTGCTCTACACCTACCTTTATGTCAGAGAGGACAATGTTGAGCTTTTCGGCTTTTCGGCAATGCAGGAGCTTAACTGCTTCAAGCTGCTTATTTCCGTTTCGGGAGTAGGTCCTAAGGCGGCAATATCAATACTCTCGGATGTAACCCCAGAACGCTTTGCGTTTCTTGTTGCTTCGGGCGACAGCAAATCCTTTACAAAAACAAAGGGAATCGGAGCAAAAACAGCTCAGAGGATTGTTCTTGAGCTTAAAGATAAGATTTCTTCGGAATCGCTCACAACATCGGCGGCATCCGTATCATCAGGGGCTTCTGCGGCAATGTCCTTTGACGGCGGAAATTCAGCCGTAACTGAGGCTCTTGAGGCACTTATGGTGCTCGGCTATTCACAGGGTGAGGCGGCTGCGGTACTCGGAAAGCTTGACCCGCAGATGAGTACGCAGGACCTTATCAAATCAGCACTGAAAATAATCGCAGAACGTAATCTGCGGTAACGATAAATATTATTACAGAAGGGAAGACTTAACCATGAATCTTGATGAATTACTGAAAGCAGCAATTACCGACCCGTCCAAACGTTCCGTATTTTTGCAGACGCTTATTAAAAGCGATGTGTATGTAATCTGTAAAAACCCTGTAAAACAGCAGAGAGGCAATAACGACGGCGGAATCCAGCTTGAACTTATCACCACACAGAATCCCAACGGCGATATTTTCATTCCGTTCTTTACAAGCTTCCGTGCTCTCCAGCAGTTTGCAAAGAGATACGTTGACTGCTACAAAATCAACTGCCTCAGACTGTTCGACCTTATCCAGTCGGTATCTGCGGTACTTAATCCGAACTCCTACGGCAAGGAGTTCTCCTCACAGGAAATCAAGAGCATTCTCATGATTGCTCAGAACCTTAAAATCAAGGCTATTTCCTACAACGAGGCTGATACAATTGCATACCGTCCCGTTGAGCATTCCGTAGGCCACATTACAAAGGCAGCTTCAAAGTTCCTTGCAAAGCAGCCTAACGTTGACAAGGCTTACATACTCGAAATGATTAAGGGCTGTGAAAGACCGCAGATTCTTATGGTTCTCGATATGATGGGAAGCACAAGAAAGCTCTTTGTACCCCTTTCAAAATACCTTTCAAAGACCGTCAAGAGCAATGAGCATCTCTGCTTCATAAGCCTTGAACAGGATATGGGCAAGAAGGCGGCGGCAACCGTTGAGCCGTTCTATGTCCGCAAGAAGAGATACTTCGAGAAATAATAAAAAAGGGCATAGAGTCCGCCTTGCAGTATATAGAAAAAACTGAATTAACGTTCTACCAAACGGGCGACCGCAAGGGTCGCCCCTACAGATAATGTCTGTTTTACGTATGTACTGTAGGGAGAGCCCTTGAGGCTGTCCGCAATTCTGCGAATAATATATTTTCGGTAATCTTATAGGGTGGATAGCCCGCCCTGATATGTTTAATTCCCGCAAACAGGAGATGATGAGTTGATACAGACAGAGGATATGGAGTTTGCCCCGAGAGTTATTTCCCCCGAAAATTCTGCGGAGGATAACGAAATCGAGGTAAATCTCAGACCCCAGACACTGCATGAATATATAGGACAGGACAAAGTCAAGGAAAACCTTGCGATATATATCGAGGCTGCAAAACGCCGCAGTGAGCCTCTCGACCACGTTCTTCTGTACGGTCCTCCCGGACTGGGAAAAACTACCCTTTCGGCAATTATTGCCCATGAAATGGGCGTAAATCTAAGAATTACAACAGGTCCCGCAATCGAAAAGCCCGGCGACCTCGTTTCACTGCTTACCTGCCTTTCGGAAAACGATGTGCTCTTTATTGACGAGATACACCGCCTTTCACGCTCGGTTGAGGAAATCCTCTACCCCGCACTGGAGGACAGGGTTATCGATATAATCATAGGAAAGGGTCCCTCTGCACGTTCAATACGTATGGATTTGAAGCCCTTTACCCTTATCGGTGCAACTACAAGAGCAGGACAGCTTTCATCTCCTCTGAGAGACCGTTTCGGCGTTATTCAGCGTCTTGAGCTTTACACTAAAGAACAGCTTACGGATATTGTCCGCAGAAGTAGTATGATTCTCGGCATTCCATGCACCGCTGACGGTGCCGCTGAAATCGCAGGCAGGGCAAGAGGTACGCCGAGAATTGCAAACAGACTTCTCAAAAGAGTGCGTGACTTTGCCGATGTTATGGGCAACGGTGAAATCACAGAGCAGATAGCCTCAATTGCACTCAGCCGTCTTGAAATAGATAGTCTTGGACTCGACAGCCTTGACAGACGCATGCTTGAAATGATAATCAAGGGCTACGGAGGAGGTCCTGTGGGTCTTGAAACCTTAGCTTCGGCTATCGGTGAGGAGTCGGTTACTCTTGAGGACGTATGCGAGCCGTTTCTTATGCAGCTTGGTTTTCTCGGACGTACTCCGAGAGGTCGGTGTGCAACAAAGCTTGCGTATGAGCATTTAGGATATAAAATGCCCGGCGACTCAAATGCCGATGACGGTCAGCTTACCTTATGATTGGTATTGCAAAGCGTAATCTCCACCATAACCGCCGTCTTGAAAACCGCCTTGAAAAGGGCAGACCGCTTAACGGGCAGGGACTTGGTGCAGTTTCGGAATTCCGTTACGGGGCAGGATATATGAAGTCAAACGGCTGCGGCTGTATAGCCGTTTATAATTCGCTTATTCACCTGAATAAGCCTCAGCCGCTCTGCGAAATAGTGTATTTCATGGAGCGTTACAGAATTCTTTTCGGAATTTTAGGCTGCAATCCGTATCTGCTGGGGAAGGCTCTCAGCAGATACGGTGCAGCTTTTGAGCGTACTGAGGGAATTGAAACCGAAGGAGCCTACATAATCAGCTTCTGGACGGGAAAACCTTTTCTTTCATCGGCGCATACAATATTCTGCAGGGTGTGCGACAGTGAAACTATCGCATACAACCGCTACAATAACAGGAATTCAGAGGTTCATTACGGAAGTATGACTGAGCTTCTGGAAAACAAGAAATTAATCACAGCCTACAGACTTTTAGCGTAGGCTTCAGGCAACACTGCACAAGCTCTGTGCGGTATTGCTTTTACATAACAAAAAAAGGAGTTTTATCAATGGGCAGATTATTCGGAACAGACGGTGCAAGAGGAGTTGCAATTACAGAGCTTACATGCGAGCTTGCAATGGAAATAGGAAGAGCTGCGGCTCTCGTGCTCACAAAAAAGGCAGACCATAAGGCTAAGATTCTTATAGGAAAGGACACAAGAATTTCATCAGACGTTCTTGAAGCTGCTCTTTGTGCAGGTATCTGCTCTGTAGGTGCGGACGCAGAAATTCTCGGTGTTGTACCTACTCCTGCAGTGGCTTATCTCGTAAAGGAGAGAAACGCTGACGCAGGCGTTATGATTTCAGCTTCACACAACAGCGTTGAATTCAACGGAATCAAGCTGTTTTCCTCTACAGGCTACAAGCTCAGTGATGAAATCGAGGAGGAAATTGAGCGTCTTATCCTTGATAATCCCGAAGAAATCGAGCTTAAGTCACATACCGAAATAGGAAGAATCACTTACAGCGATACTGCTGCTGATGATTACATAGAGCATGTAAAGAACTCTATTTCCACCGACCTGAGCGGACTGAGAATTGCTCTTGACTGTGCAAACGGAAGCTCTTCCGCTACTGCACGCAAGCTCTTTGAGGAACTCGGTGCGGACGTAAAGCTTATCAGTGCTGAGCCTGACGGTACAAATATCAACAAGAACTGCGGCTCAACTCACATGGAAAATCTTATGGCTTTCGTTGTTGAGAACAGCTGTGACTGCGGTCTTGCCTTTGACGGTGACGCTGACAGATGTCTTGCGGTTGACGAAAAAGGTGAGCTTATCGACGGCGACAAGCTTATTGCAATCTGTGCAAAGGCTTACAAGGAACAGGGCAGACTTAAGAATAATGCCGCTGTTGTTACAGTTATGACAAATCTCGGCTACAGACACTTTGCCGCAGAAAACAATATCGACACTATCACCGCAGCTGTTGGTGACCGATATGTACTGGAAAAAATGCTTGACGGTGGTTATAATATAGGCGGTGAGCAGAGCGGTCACATCATCTTCCTCGACGATGCTACAACAGGCGACGGTCAGCTTTCGGGCGTAAAGGTGCTTGAAATCCTCAAAAACAGCGGAAAGAAAATGAGTGAGCTTGCTGACATTATGTATAAATTCCCGCAGGTTATGATAAATGTCCGTATTACTCCTAAGGATAAGGAAATGTGGAAGAATGACAGTGCTATCACCGACCTTATCGAGGCTCACGAGAAAACTCTCGGTGATTCGGGCAGAATCCTCGTCCGTGAAAGCGGTACAGAGCCGCTTATCCGTGTTATGATTGAGGGTAAGGACTTCGCTCAGATTAACACTATGGCTATCGAAATTGCCGATAAAATCAAGGAACGTTCCGGACGATAAATGATTTGTATTGCGGGCGGGGAGTCCCCGCTGACACCTCCCCAACCCGCCATACTTTATCTTTAACCGATACTTTTTCAGCTCTCCCCGCAGGGAGAGGGCGAGGTTGTGTAAGATTTCGATGATTGATATAGAATTATAGTAGGGGCGACCCTTGCGGTCGTCCGATAAATACCTACAATAAAAACCCTGAAAGGGAGATAAAATTTGAGAACAGCAAAAAACTGGAAAGACTATATAATACTCGACACCTCCGACGGAGAGAAGCTCGAGACATGGGGCGGGGTAAGCCTTGTGCGTCCCGACCCTCAGATAATATGGAAAACCGATAAGGAAAATCCACTGTGGAATACCGCAGACGGTCACTATCACCGCTCGGCTTCGGGCGGCGGAAAGTGGGAATTCCGCAAGAAGCTTCCCGAATCGTGGAATATCAGCTACGGAAACCTTACCTTCAATATCCGTCCCACAGGCTTCAAGCATACGGGACTTTTCCCCGAACAGGCGGTAAACTGGGACTTTATGGCTGAGAAAATCAGAAATGCGGGACGTGAAATCAACGTCCTGAATCTTTTCGCATATACAGGCGGAGCTACACTTGCGTGTGCTGAGGCAGGTGCTTCGGTGTGCCACGTTGACGCTTCAAAGGGTATGGTGCAGTGGGCAAGA
>SVNJ01000023.1 GCA_015066955.1 Ruminococcus sp.
CAAATCGAACCAATAACCGTCCTATGCGTCCTCTTAATTGGCTTTCGCCTATCGAATTCTTTCATGCTCACTGTCCAATATGATTGACAAACTTACAAATTTTCACTTAAGGAAAATTTCCTTCTGTATTCCTATATCGCCTTCAAGCTTGTATCTCACATTGTAAATCAGCGATTCATCAGTTTTCTCCTGCTCAATTTCACGTAAAATTATAGTCTGCTCTGAAAGAAAATTCTTCTCGTAAAGATAAATTTTCTCCATTATTTTTTCTTCAAGCTCACTGTCGGTATACTCCTTATCTTTAAGCCTTGTTTCGGTATATTCCTCATTCTCAATACCTATAGGAAGCTCCCTGCCTAAGACGACAAGTCTGTTTTCTTTTTTATCGGAAGTATATGAGCTGTACTTGTTTTTTCCGATAAACAGCGGTATTCTCACGTTAAAAAGTCTGAGATATTTTTCATTTGTAGTATTTCCAGTAGGTAGATACTGCTCACTTTTGTAATTTTCGGCGAATGTCACTGTTTCTTCGTATATTCCTGTAATTTTTCCCATAGCATGATGCTTTGTAACGTGACCTGCACCGTCCTCTATAACTCCGCTTATAAGCATGTCACCCGCAATAACATAGTCCCCCACTATTCTCATAAGCTGTCCGTCATAAACTGAGGTATACGTTATCTGTGCCGATTTTGCCGCAACAACATTGCACGGCTGTCTGTCTCTGAGCATTTCGGGAGATTCCACTATCTCCGTCACTTCTACAACAACTCTGTTGCCTGTATGACGTATGCCTGCCCATGATATGCCATCCACCATAATACGCAGTTCATTTTCACAGTACTTGAAATCTATATCGTTGATAAAGGTACCCTGCTTTATATCAAGCTCTTCAAGTGCCGCAAGAATAACACTTTCACTAACATCGGAATTTCCCTGCACTTCAATTGTCATGACTACCGATGAAAAGTACCATACCGATACCGCAGCTATAGCAGCACCGATAAAGATTCCGATTCTTTTGCGGTATCTTATAAGCTTCGAGGAAATCGTCTCACATTCATAGTGTTTCAGCTCAACTCCGCATTCCTCTGCAAATTCCTGTACCTTTTTAAGGTCATGACGATATATTTCAGCATAAAAAGTGTCCTTACGGCAGTACTGACCGAAGCAGTAAATTCTGCCGCTGTGTATCTTATTTATGAAGGTATACAGTTTTTTTCCGCTTGCATTAATCTTTATGCACCCTCTGAGCTGATTTCGCATTTTTCCTTCCGCTCCTTTCAATAAATTCAATCTGCGAGATTTTTCCGCGTACAATTAGTCCCTTTGTTTTAAAATCATACGCCTTTAAATTTGTGCCCCATATCTGTATGCAGAGATTTCCCGATATTAGCCGCATGAATACATCATTGTATTCCTCTATTCTACGGCAGTTTTCTATCAGAAGCTCCCTGTTGCTTTCTATATGCATTCCGGGATTCATAAAAAGAAGCTCCCTTGTTTTATCCGTAAACCTTTCCAGCAATCTCTATCACTCCAAGCAGAATATTCTTTCTAAAAGAATAATATGATTTATCGGGTGATTATTATGAAAAAAATCGGAAAATTTGCTTTTTTATCTCTGAAAATTGCTGCACTGCTTATTCTTACGCTTTTCTGTCTTACCGAAACAGCCACTGTAAAAGACGCTGTTTACGAAGCTGTCATAAGATGTCTTAACACGATAATCCCCTCCCTCTACGGTATGATGGTTATCTCTGCACTTCTTACAAAAAGCGGTATTACAGGTAAAATTCCAAAAGCTGTTTCTTCCTTTGGCAAAGCTGTTTTCGGAATGGACAAAAATGTTTTCCCCATATTCCTTTTCAGTCTTTTTGCAGGTTATCCTACAGGTGCCAAGATGCTTTGCAGTCAATATGAAAACAACCTTATCAGCAAAAAAAATGCGGAGATTTTTTCCGGACTTTGCTTCGGTGCAGGTCCAGCATTTATCTACGGCTGTATATCCTCACATATTTACGGAAACGAAAACGCAGGTCTCATTATTCTCATTTCAACTGTTTCAGCAAACTTTATTCTTGCAATTGCAGTCTCTTTTTTTATTAAAACCGCTTCTGATTCACAGTATTGCGGTATAAATTCGCTTACATTAAACAGCAATATCCTGTGTGATAGCGTTTCATCGGGCGGACGCTCTATGGCAAGCATCTGCACCATGATTCTTGCCTTTTCAGTGCTTACCGCTTTTCTGCGTGAAACGGGAGCAATATCCGCTATTGCTCATATCCTGTGCAGCTTCGCTTCATTTTCCGATTCAACAGCGGAAGCTGTTATATGTGCAGCTCTTGACGTAACCTCCTGCGAAATGCTTCCATGCGGAGACTATACGCTTCTTCCGATTATATGCGGTCTTGTTTCATTCGGGGGTGTATGCATACTTTTGCAGATTTCCGCTCTTACTTCTGGTAAACTCAGCCTGCTCCCGCTTATCATACTCAGAACTGCCGCTGCCTTTCTGAGCGGACTGATCTGCCATTTTATTTCTCCTTATTTCCTTGCAGATACAGTAATTTCAGCCGCAGCCATAAACATTTCTCCCTGTCGTTCTTCAACACCCGTTCCTTCACTTATCCTTATATTTATGACATTCATTGTTTTTTACGAGTCCGATAAGCTGAAAACATGCAGTAAACAACGTAAGATTAACACTAAATTTCTCCTATTCCATTGACAATTTTCTACATTCATGTTAAAATTAGGGGTATTAAGATACTCGGAAACATGCTGTACAGTAAGCACCTGTATAGTATATGTATCCCAAAATTTATTGTATCTTTGAGAGGGGAAATATTTATGAAAAATTTATGCAAAGGATTAGCGGTTTTTGCCTCTGCAGGCGTTCTTGCCGTTACGGGTGTTTCTTCCGTTATGCCCGCAAGCAATCCGGATTCCGTCGCTTACGCTGCGGTTGACGACTGCAACGATGACTGGCTTCACGCTGTAGGAAGCCGTCTTTATGACAAGGACAGCAATGAAGTATGGCTTACCGGTGCAAACTGGTTCGGCTTCAACTGTACCGAAAACTGTGCTCACGGTCTTTATGCCGCTGATGTTGACAAGTTTCTTTCTGCAGCTGCTGATCATGGTATCAATATCATCCGTATACCGATTTCAACTGAGCTTCTTGTTTCGTGGATGAACGGTACTCCCGACCCTGTAAGCTCCGTTCAGGCTTCCTACAATCCTCCTACTGACGTTGTAGGCGAGGACGGTACGGTTACTCCTGCCGGCACATACGGAAATATCAACAAGGATTTCGTTCTTGAGGACGGTAAGACTCTCAAGGACAGCATGCAGATTTTTGATGTTATTATGAATAAGTGCAAGGACTATGGTCTTAAGGTTATGGTTGACGTACATAGCCCTGCTTCTCATAACTCAGGTCATAACTACAATCTCTGGTACTATGAAAGCTCAACTCCCGACTGCGACGGTATGGCTATAGGTCATTTCTCAGGCGAGGAAATAACATGGGATATGTGGAAGGACTCCATTACATGGCTTGCTGATAAGTACTCCAATGATGATACTATTCTCGGCTATGACCTTAAAAATGAGCCTCACGGAAAGCGTGGCTACGATGGTACAACATGTCCTACAAGCGTTGCAAGATGGGACGATACTACCCTTGAAAACAACTGGGCTTACTCTGCAACAGAGTGTGCTAATTCCGTACTTGAGGTAAACCCCAATGCCCTTATCTTTGTTGAAGGTGTTGAACAGTACCCCAAGACTGAAAAGGGATACACCTACGATACTCCCGATATATGGAATGCTCCTGCTGACCAGTCTCCCTGGTATCCTGCATGGTGGGGCGGAAATCTCAGAGGTGTAAAGGATTATCCTATTACTCCCGACAGCGGTACTTCTCAGATTGTTTACTCTCCTCATGATTACGGTCCGTCCGTTTATGCTCAGACATGGTTTGATAAGGACTTCACTACGCAGACTCTCCTTGATGACTACTGGTACGATACATGGGCTTACATCAATGCAGAGAATATCGCTCCCCTTCTTATCGGTGAGTGGGGCGGTCATATGGACGAAGCTGAAAATCAGAAGTGGATGACTCTCCTCCGTGACTATATGATTGAAAACCATATCAGCCATACCTTCTGGTGCCTCAACCCCAACTCGGGTGATACAGGCGGACTTCTTTCCCACGACTTTGCAACTTGGGACGATAATAAATACGGACTCTTTGAGCTTTCACTCTGGCAGACTCAGGAAACAGGAAAGTATATCGGTCTTGACCATCAGAAGGCTCTCGGAAACAATGGTACAGGTCTCTCTGTGACAGAATTCTATGAGTCATACGCATATACAGAGGGAAGTAACCTCGACGGCGGTACTATCCTTTCAGGCAATGAGCCAAAGCCCACACCTGCTCCTACAGAGCCTAAGCCTACTCCCGCTCCTACAACCAAGCCTGCAGAGCCTACTACTGCTCCCGGTTCAGAAGTAACCTTGTGGGGCGATACAAATAAGTCAGGCGAAATCGAAGTTGCTGACGCTATCGCTATTATGTCAAATGTTGTAAACACTGACCTTTATCCGCTCGATGATGTTTCTTCTGCAAATGCTGACGTCTATCAGCACGGTGACGGTCTGAGCGTAAGCGACGCTGTTTCAATTCAGAAGTATATTACAAGAATTATTTCGGAGCTTCCCGAATCATACCTTTAATTAATTCTTATGCTGCAATCGTTTCGGTTGCAGCATTTTATTTATTATTACTTTAATAAATAAGAATCTATTGACAAATATGTACATTCGTGATAAAATGAAGTTAATTAAGATACACGGAATGTCTTTGATAGAAGCTGTAGTTAGCACATGCACTTTTTCAAAGACCTCAAAATTATTTATGTATCTTTGAGAGGGGAAATTATTATGAAGAAATTATGCAAAGGACTGGCAGTTTTCGCTTCAGCAGGCGCACTTGCACTGACAGGTGCCGCTTCTGCTATGCCCGCTGTCAATTCAGATTCTGTTGCTCATGCAGCAGTTGACGACTGCAATGACGACTGGCTTCATGCTGTCGGAAGCCGTCTCTACGACAAGAACGGCAACGAAGTATGGCTTACAGGTGCAAACTGGTTCGGTATGAATTGTATTGAATACTCTCCGCACTACCTCTATGCAGGCGATATCGACGATATTCTTGAAGAGGTTGCTGACAGAGGTATCAATGTTATCCGTTTTCCGATTTCAACAGAGCTTATTCTGTCCTGGATGAACGGTACTCCCTATCAGATCAGTTCAGGCGGTATGCAGGCTGTTTATAATCCTCCTGTGGATCAGGACGACGGAAATGGCGGTGTTGTTAAGGCAGGAACCTACGGTAACCTTAACAAGGACTTCGTTGAGGCTGACGGTAAAACTCTTATCACAAGTGACAAAGGCTTCGATATCATTCTTCAGAAATGTAAGGATTACGGTATCAAGGCTTTCATCGACATTCATAGTCCTCATGCTGATAACTCAGGTCATAACTATAACCTCTGGTACGGCAAGGAAACCGCTGACGGTACTATGGTTACAACCGATATCTGGATTGAAACACTTGTCTGGATTGCAGAGAAGTATAAGAATGACGATACCCTGCTTGGTTTCGACCTGAAGAACGAGCCTCACGGCAAGGGTCCGGAAGGTGAAAAAGCTGCTAAGTGGGACGGCTCTACCGATGAAAACAACTGGGCTTATGCTGCTACAAGATGCGCTGAAGCTATTCTTGATGTAAACCCAAATGCACTTATTTTCGTTGAGGGTGTTGAGCAGTCTCTCAGCGGTGCTCAGGCAGGCGACTACTGGGGTATTGCAGACCGTAGGGATAATTCTCCGTATATTGGTGCTTGGTGGGGCGGAAACTTCAGAGGTGCAAGAGAGTATCCTATTGTTCCGAAACAGGGTACAAGCCAGATTGTTTACTCACCTCATGATTACGGTCCGTCTGTATATGCTCAGACATGGTTTGACAAGGACTTCACTACTCAGACTCTGCTTGACGATTATTGGTATGACACTTGGGCTTATATCAACGCTGAGGATATTGCTCCAGAGCTTATCGGCGAATGGGGCGGTCATATGGACGGTGCCGAGAATCAGAAGTGGATGACTCTCCTCCGTGACTATATGATTGAAAACCACATCAACCATACATTCTGGTGTCTCAATACAAACTCAGGTGATACAGGCGGATTGTGGGCAAACCTTTCCTGCGGTCAGCAGAGAGGTTCAACTAATATTACATGGGCAGAGGATAAATACGCTCTGTTTGAGGAATCTCTCTGGCAGACTCTCAAAACAGGCAAGTATATCGGTCTCGACCATCAGAAGCCTCTTGGTATAAACAATACCGGTCTTTCACTTACTGAATTCTATGAGAGCTATGCATATACCGAAGGAAGCAACCTCGACGGCGGTACTATCCTTACAGGTAATGAGCCTAAGCCTACACCTGCTCCTACAGAGCCTAAGCCTACTCCTGCTCCTACAACAAAGCCTGCAGAGCCTACTACAGCTCCAGGTTCAAAAGTAACCTTGTGGGGCGATACAAATAAGTCAGGCGAAATTGAAGTTGCTGACGCTATCGCTATCATGTCAAATGTTGTAAACGCTGACCTTTATCCTCTTGACGATGTTTCTTCTGCAAACGCTGACGTCTATCAGAATGGTGACGGTCTGAGTGTAAGCGACGCTGTTTCAATTCAGAAGTATATTACAAGAATTATTTCGGAGCTTCCCGAATCATATCTTTAATAATTAATCTATGCTGCAGTCGTTAATCGGCTGCAGCATTTTTTGTATTATATTGCCCTTTATCGTTTTTCTGACATGATATAAAATATAATTACATTCAGCTATTGCAATATCTTAAGAAAAATGGTATAATTAATAATGTACATTCAAATTTATATACAGGAGTCAGAAATGAATACAGCTTACTACAGTAATTATATAAACAAAATTCTCGCAGAGGTAAAAAAAGCAGTAATCGGTAAGGATACCGTCATTATAAAGGTTCTTCTCGCCATTCTGTGCAAGGGTCATGTACTTATAGAGGATATTCCAGGAGTCGGCAAAACTACCCTTGCTCTTGCATTCTCTAAGGCTCTTTCCCTTGAACATAACAGAATGCAGTTTACGCCCGATGTCCTTCCTACCGACGTTACGGGCTTTACTATCTACAACAAGACAAGCAACAAATTTGAGTTTCGTCCCGGTGTTGCGTTCTGCAATCTTTTTCTTGCTGACGAAATAAACCGTACTTCAAGCAAGACTCAGTCTGCACTTCTTGAGCTTATGGAGGAAAAAAGCATTACTGTTGACGGTGTGACATATAAGCTTCCCGAGCCGTTTACCGTGCTTGCTACGCAGAATCCTATCGGCTCTGCGGGCACTCATAATCTCCCCGACTCTCAGCTTGACCGCTTCATGATTAAGCTCAGCATGGGGTACCCTACCGCTCAGGACGAAATTTCCATTCTCAAATCCAAATATTCAGCAAATCCTCTTGACAGTGTTGCATCTGTTGCAAATGCAAATATTATCCTTGAACTTCAGGAGGCGGTTGCAAATGTTTACGTTGATGACAAGATAAATGAGTACATTGTTGCTCTTGCAAACGCTACAAGAAATCATCCTATGATAAAACTCGGTGTAAGCCCGAGAGGTACGCTTGCACTTATGAATATCTCTAAGGGAATCGCTGTTGCTATGGGCCGTGACTACGTTATTCCGGACGATGTTGCTTTCATCTGCCGTGACGTTTTCGAGCATAGAATCATTCTTAACTCAAAGGCTAAGCTTTCGGATAAGAGTACGGGAGACATTATCAATGAAATCGTGAAAAGCGTTCCCGCACCTGTAATTTCGGCAGGCAGAAGGTAAGATCATGTTCATCATTAAACTTCTTTTTATAATACTGATTCTTGTCTGTGCCGCCTTTTATGTGCTTTATGTGTGGGACTTCTCGCTTGTATTGCTGATTGTCATTGCAAGCCTTCCTGTGATTATGTTCATTGCTCTGCTCGTTACAAAAAAGCTAATATCGGTTAAATTTGCGGTAAAGAGCACTACTGTTTCAAAAAACGAAACCTTCGACATACAGCTTTGCGTTGAAAACAAATCCATACTCCCCATTGGAAAAGCAGAGGCTTTTATCGAGTACTACAATATCTTCAATAATCAGATTAACTGTCTCGAGCTTCATTTCCCGATACAATCCCGTAACAGTCAGCGTGTTAGTTTTCAGCTAAGCTCTAAATTCAGCGGAATGCTGAAAATTAGGTGTGCGTATATAAATATCTACGACCCGCTGAGAATCTTCCGTTTCAGAGTCGGTAAAAATATCCGTCAGGAAATTTCTGTTCTTCCTGAAGGACATGAAATCAACGGTTTTGTTACTGCCGCTGACCGCCTTGACTGTGAAAGTCAGTCCTTTTCCGAGCATCGTCCCGGCGATGACCCGTCTGAGGTTTTCGACCTGCGTGACTATATTCCGGGAGATAAGCTCAACCGTATTCACTGGAAGCTGAGCAGTAAAAAAGAGGACTTCATCGTAAAGGACTACAGCTGTCCTATTGATTCCTCCGCTGTTATCTTCCTTGACCTGCATTGTACTGAGGATTCGGATTATACTCTTCCCGTTTACGATACGCTCATGAGCTTCTTGTATCGCTTTCCCAGTTCATGCTTGAAAATGAGCGTGTACATACAATAGTGTACTACAGCTACAGGGAAAAAGAATTCGTAAACAGAACAATAAGCGGCATAGATACACTTTCGGCTGCGGTAAATGAGCTTATACAGTCCCTCAGCGACGACCTTTATGCGGCAGTACCCGATGACTTCTTCGCTGCATCGGGAAACAGTTCATACACCTCCTTTACCTTCATTACTGCCGAAATAAACGAAAAGCTTCTTGAATATATCGACGAAGAGGTTGACGCAGATATTAAAAACGCTGTAATTACGGTAAAGACTCCAGATGATTACGGCAGAATAAACAGCAGCTTCTCTTCACTTAACCCGATTCCCGTTATTATCGGAAGAATTACATCATCAATCAAGGATATAGAACTTTAAGGATTTTCAATGAAAAAAACAACTACAACCAACTATAACGGCATTGTAATATGCGACAGCATTACCATGTCCGTAAAAAAGAAAAAGCCCGACATACGGAGTCTGTATGCCGTTATCATTGCGGTAACAGGCTTTGTTTCGGTTATTGTATCATTCCTTTATATGTTCGACTTCAATTACAGCCGTTCATCTGTAATTAAGGCGGCTGTTTTCTTTTCGCTTATTTACATTGCGATAAATATGCTGAAAAAACGAACAATGTGGATCGTCGGAGGCTCTTTTGTCGTTTTTCTTTATTTCGTATACAAAAATATAGGCGATATAGTCAAGGGCTATAAATTTGTCTATAACTTCATATACAGTATATGTCACCTGACAGAGGTTAAGTACTTCAAATACCTCGACTATGACTTCGAAAAGCAGTGCATTACTACCTTTTTCGTTTTCTGTGTATGGCTTATCGCCCTTGTTGTTTATACCTTTACGATAACAAAGCCTAATCCCATTCCCGTATTGCTTGTAACCTTTCCTCTGATTGAGGCAGGACTGTACAACGGAAGAAATGTTCCTGTCATACTCGGTATTCTTACTGTAGCTTACTGGCTTGCGGTTCTTGGAATGTGCCTTATCGACTTCGGAGAATATTCAGGCGGAAGCGGAGGCTTCGTCCGAAAGGAAAACCTCTTCTTCCCTAAACGGCAGATGAGACTTAAAGTTACGGAACAATGTGCCATTTTTATTATTGTTACCGTACTGCTTATAATGGCAGGTGCTGTTTCCGTAATGAAAATATCTGGCTACAAGCGAAGCGAGAAGCTTAACGAAACCCGTGCAGAGGTCAAGGAGGCTATGAACTCCTTCTCTATGGACGATGTTGCATCAAGTATTTCCGCAATAACCGAGTCCTTCGGCTTTACCTTCAGCTATGAAACCCATAAGCTCGGAAATACAAGCCGTGTAAAGTATAAAAACGTCACCGACCTTATTGCCACCTTTGATAAAGCCTATGAGGGTGCAATTTATCTTAAGGGCTATGCAGGTGCTGTTTACGGCGACAACGAATGGACTGAGCTTTCCGATAAGGCTTACAAGAATGCCGACAGTCTCTTTGATGATTTCAAGGAATACGACATATATCCTCAGGACTTCCCTTACCTTTTTACCGATTCAGCTATCGACAAGAACGATTATCTTTCTCTTAACAACAATAATATTACACTATGGCTTGAAGCAAAGAGAAAGCTTAACAAAAGCTATGCTCCCTACGGTACGCTCAACTACGGTGATATGAAGTATACCCTTGATACGGTTGTATCTTCAAAGGACAAGGACAGTACAGGCTATTCCTACAAGTTTACGCCGATTGAAGCCCCCTACTCCGCCGTGCTTTTAGGTGCCGATGAACGTATGGTACTGAATATCGATACCATATCCGAAAGAAGCTGGCAGGATAAAATTTCTGAGTACTGTGAGGATAACGACATAACCGTAAATTCTGACAACGATATTGTTATAGATTCAAGGCTTCATGGAGACTATAGCTATAATCTGAATAAAAACGGTTCTGCTGTTATGGCAGCTCTCCTTGAAGAAAGCTACAGCAAATTCGTTTATGAGAATTACCTTCAGGTTCCCGATTCTTCGGAGCTGAATGAGGTGCGTGCTGAATTTTCCGATATTATCGAAAAGGGAGAATCAGCCGATACGCCTGCTGAACAGCTTATAGTTCTGAATGATATACGTGATAAAATGAACTCTATGGTAACATATTCCCTTAAACCCGGAAGAACGCCTTCAAACCGTGATTTTGTCAACTACTTCCTGATTGAAAATCAGCTTGGCTACTGTTCTCATTACGCTACTTCAGGTGTAATGCTTGCACGTATGGCTGGAATTCCCGCAAGATACGCAACGGGTTATATTATCGTTGCCGATGACTTCAATGAAAGCAGCAAAAACGATGACGGTTCATATACTATAACCGTAAAGGACGACAGAAGTCATGCGTGGGCTGAGGTTTACCTTGACAGCTTCGGCTGGGTTCCGTTTGAGTTTACCGCAGGCTATTCAAGACGTGCCATTGAAACAAATACTACTACTACAACCTCTGAGAATTCAACTCAGACCGTTACTACAACTACCGTGAAGAATACTCAGCCGACTTCAAAGAATACCAATAAAAATACCGCAACAAAACCTAAAACCGCCACTACTACCCATACTCCTTCAAGAGTATCCGTTACAAGTATTGTAAACGGCAGTTCAGGAAGCAATGCTTCGGGAGATAAAACAAATACCGTTATTCCTGAAATCATTCTTTCGGTTCTTGCTGTAATTGCAGTTATTGCGTTAGTATGGCTGAGGCGTTATCTGATACTTCAAAAACGGCAGAAACGGTTTACTTCAGGCAATAATAAAGCCCGAATCGTTGCGATGTACGGCTATACCGAAAAGCTTCTGCGTCAGCTGAAAATAAAGCATGGCAACCTTATGTACCTTGAATATGCGGATAATGTGGAAAGCCAATATGCAGGAAAGCATTTTAGCAAGGGACAATTCCGAAGCTTTATGGAAACAGTACTTCTGAGCAGCTACTCGGAAAACAGTCCCGATAAGGAAGAAACAAAAACTGCTCTTGAATTTACGCAGAGTCTTGCCAAGTCTGTATATGACAGCAGTAATATCTTCAAGAAACTGTACATGAAAATATTACTCGTTCTGATTTAGGAGGAATAAATGAAAGCATTCAGAGTGTCTGATTATATTAAAGAAATATTTATTATATGCATAGGTCTTGTACTGCTGTTTGTACCCGATATACTGTCAAAGATATTTTCCTTTATCGGTATCGCTGTAATTGCGGTAAGCATTATAACAGCCGTTTTCGGAACAAAGGGTCCCGACAGGATTATGAAGTGCGTTGGCGGAATCCTCATAGGCTTTCTGATTACGCTTATTCCCTCTTTTATTGAGGTTGGAATTCCTGTGGCTATCGGCTTTATAATGCTGATTTCAGGGCTTGGACGTATATTTACTGCCCTTGCTCAGAAAAAGTCCTCAGGAGGCTTTACCGCAGGTCTTGTATTCGGTATAATTCTTTCCGTAATTGGTGCTGTATTCATTTTCAGTCCGCTTACACTTACTGCTCTTATTAAGCGTCTGCTTGCAGGTGCACTTATAGCTTACGGTATTATCTCAATTATAGTCAAGTACCTGAGCGGCGGAAGAAGAAACAGCGGAAACGGAAATGTAATCGATATTAACAGCTATACTATAAGAAATGATTAAAAACAGTTGATGCATACGAGTAAACCGTTATAGCTGCCCTTTTTTACCGTAATATTTCGGTTATGAATCTGTAGGGGCGGTCATTGGCCGCCCGTTGGTTTACCGTGAAATTCTGATTGGTTGTCGAGACGATTCGTGGACGGGTCGATGTGGGCATCGACCCCTACAATTGCCCGATGGTTTACCGTATTGTTTCGGTTATGGATTTGTAGGGGCGTCCGCCATTTACTGAAACATTGGGACGCCGAGGGCGGCGTCCCCTACAGTTTATCGTATACATTAATTAATATTTCAAAGCAAAGAGCGTACCGTTTATTGGTACGCTCACTTTTTATTATTCCGTAATCTCAATACCGCCTGCAGGACGTATACTGAGTATATGACAGCTTCCTTCGCCGTAAATACGGTTCATTTCGGCTGAATAGCCCTCAACAAGCTCATTCGGCACAAAAGCCTGAATAGTACCTGCAAAACCGCCTCCATGAACTCTTACCGCTCCCCTTTCACCGAGAAAACGTTTGCTTATCATGATTCCGAGCGGAATTTCCTGTCTCGTCGGATACTTTGCCGAGTAAAGATTTTGAAGCAGATTTGCGGAAGAATCACCCGAGCTTCGTACAAAACCGAAAAACTCGTCAAGACTTCCCTTTGCAAGTGCCTTTGCCTCATCTACTGCACGCTTATTCTCACCAAAGAAATGAGCCGCTCTGAGGATTTCTCGGTCATTGCAGACCTCTCTCAGCTGAGGAAGCTTAGAATAAAACTCCTCCTCGCTTACCTCACGAAGCACGTCCTTGCCGAAAAATGCTGCAACCCTTTTCATTTCAGTCGGAATTGAAACGTAGTCGTCGGTAAGGTCTGAATGACTTCCCTTTGTATCGGTAATACAAACGCTGTAGCCCGATTTTTCAAAATCAAAGCTTATATTCTCAATAACGGGAGCGGTATTATCCTTAAAATCAATAAGCACAAATCCGCCCACAGAGCTTACCATCTGGTCCATAAGACCGCTTCCCTTGCCGAAATAAACATTCTCAGCGTACTGTCCGATTTTTGCGATTTCCACAGCACCTGCTTTCCCCTCATTGTAATGCTTATCGATAATCGTACCCACAAGCACTTCAAATGCCGCAGACGAAGAAAGTCCGCTTCCGCTGAGTACATCAGAGGTTGTATATGCGTCAAAGCCTCCGATTTCAACTCCCGAATTCACAAAATACGAGGCAATTCCTCTTATGATAGAAGCTGACTTGCCCTTTTCCTCTTCATGAATGCTAAGGTCGGACAGGTCTACCGTATCAGCAGGATAGCCTGCCGATTTCAGACGTATTACACCCTCACTATGGAATGATACAATTGCGATTACGTCAAGATTTACAGCCGCCGCAAGTACACAGCCATGCTGATGGTCGGTATGATTTCCGCCTATCTCAGTTCTTCCCGAAGCGGAAAACACCTTTATTTCCTCACGGTCGGGATAAAGCTCCTCAAAACACCTTACCGCCTCTGTATAGCGATTTTTCTGAGCCGAAAGTGCTGACTCACCATACAGCATGATAAGTCTGCCGTCATAAAAGCCTGCCTCAAGCTTTTCAATAAACTCCTTTGGTTTCATTTTTTCCTCCTGCAAAAAAGGCGGACTATTAAGGGCTATACCCATATAAGTGCTTACACGTATTATTGAGGAAAACCCTTTTGAAAAAGGGTTATTCCTCAAACTCCTTTCCTAAAACTTTCAGTTTTTAATTTCAGCCCGACAGGGTGCCGATAAATAAATCGAGAAAGCAAAATAAATCTTTGCTTGCACCCTGTCAGGCTGAAATTTAGATTAAAAGTCTTTGGAAGGGGGCTCGGGGGAGAACCTTTCTTCAGAAAGGTTTCCACCGATAAGTACATATAACACTTTTATATGAGTATTCCCTCTTAATAGTCCACCTTATGCTTTTTACTTAAGCTTTACAGCTTCCTTAACCTTTGCAACGATATTCTCGCTTGAAAGACCGAACTTCTTAAGAAGCTCAACTGCAGGTCCTGAGTAACCGAACTCATCGTTTACGCCAATCTTTACAACAGGTACGGGACAGCATTCAGTAACTGCGTCACATACAGCAGAACCAAGTCCGCCGATTACGCTATGCTCCTCAGCAGTAACGATTACGCCTGTCTCCTTTGCACACTTGCAGATAAGCTCCTTGTCAAGAGGCTTGATTGTATGGATATTCACAACTCTTGCGGAAATACCCTCAGCCTCAAGCATCTTAGCAGCCTCTACAGCCTCGTTTACAAGAAGTCCTGTTGCAACGATTGTTACGTCAGTACCGTCTTTCATCACAACACCCTTGCCAAGCTCAAACTTGTAAGTCTCAGCGTCGTTGATTACGGGCACTGCAAGACGTCCGAAACGCATATAAACAGGTCCGTTGAAATCAAGTGCAGCCTTTACAGCAGCCTTAGCCTCTACATCGTCACAGGGATTGATAATTGTCATACCCGGAATTGTTCTCATAAGAGCAATATCCTCGTTGCACTGATGAGTTGCACCGTCCTCACCTACGGAAATACCTGCATGAGTTGCACCGATTTTTACGTTAAGGTGGGGATAGCCGATTGAATTTCTTACGATTTCATAAGCACGTCCTGCCGCAAACATTGCAAATGTAGAAGCGAAAGGAATCTTTCCGCAGGCAGCAAGACCTGCCGCAACACCCATCATATTTGCCTCAGCAATACCGCAGTCAAAGAAACGGTCGGGATATTCCTTCTTGAAAATGCCTGTCTTTGTAGCGGCAGCAAGGTCAGCATCGAGTACAACAAGATTATCGTATTCCTGAGCAAATTCCTTGAGAGCCTCACCGTAGCTTTCTCTTGTAGCCTTTTTAATTACATCTGCCATAACTCAGCCCTCCAATTCCTTTAACTCTGCATCAAGCTCTGCCATAGCAATATCATACTGCTCCTTATTAGGTGCAGCACCATGCCATGAAACCTGATTTTCCATAAATGATACGCCCTTGCCCTTTACGCTCTTCTGAATGATTGCTACAGGCTTTCCGCTGATTATCTCAGCTTCGTCAAATGCACGCTCAATATCGTCGAAGTCGTGAGCGTCCATAGTAATTACGTGCCAGCCGAATGCTGCAAACTTATCGGTAATAGGCTCAGGAGAGCATACCTCTGTAATAGGTCCGTCAATCTGGAGTCCGTTGTTATCAACGATTGCAACGAGATTATCAAGGCCGTAATGAGCCGCAAACATTGCTGCCTCCCATACCTGTCCTTCCTCGATTTCGCCGTCACCGAGAATTGTATAAACCTTGTAGGACTTACTGTCAAGCTTTCCTGCAAGAGCCATACCGCAGGCTGCCGAGATACCCTGTCCGAGCGAACCGCTGGACATATCTACACCGGGAATATGAATGCAGGGATGTCCCTGTAAGAGTGCACCTATATGACGGAGTGACTTAAGCTCTTCCTCAGAGAAAAAGCCCCTCTGCGCAAGTACGGAATAGAGCGCAGGCGCTGTATGTCCCTTTGAGAGAACAAGACGGTCTCTGTCTGCCATATCAGGATTCTTCGGGTCAATTCCCATCTTTGCAAAGTAAAGATAGGTAAGAGTATCAGATATTGAAAGTGAACCGCCGGGATGTCCCGATTTAGCATTGAAGGTACCTTCAATAACGCCTCGTCTTACTTTGCAGGCAGTAATCTGCAGATTCTTTTTGATTGTAGCGTCCATAATAACCTCCGTATTTAATTAATATTCTTCGTAGGAATCATATTCATCATAGTAATCTTCGATGGTTGCAGCCTTTTCCTCATATCTTGCCTGAACCTCTTTTGACTTCTTAACGTAGCCAAGCATTGAAGGCACGAGAATAGCCGCAAGAATTAAAATAAAAGCAAACTTATGCATGATAAAACCTCCATTTAAAATTATATTCAACGGATTACTCCGCGTTTGTCTTACTTTCACACTGAGCAATAATATACTCAACAAGCTCAGCAATTGCACCTGTATCGCATGAATTTTTAAGCACCAGATCTGCCGACTGCTTTACAACCTCTTCTGCATTTGCAGGTGCTGCACCCAGATCAGCCTTTTTGAGCATATCGGTATCGTTATCGAAGTCACCTGCTGCCGCAAAGGTATAACCACTCATTCCGTCAAGCTTTCGGTACTCATTCAGCGCAGTACCTTTAGTAATACCAAGCGGAAGCATTTCATAGAAAATTTCTGACGATTTCACAAAGGTGACGCTGTCATATCCCTTCTGCTTCACAAGTATCTCAATCTGAGAAATATCCTCAGGAGCCATTGCAAAAAGAACCTTAAGCCAGCCTCCGTCAGGAATTTTGGTAAGCTCCATATAATGAGGGTCAATACCGCAGATTTTAGTATGAAGTGCCTGATAATCGTTGTTTCGGAACACATACGTACCGTCGGTCCTCAGAATCTCACCGCCGATATGGGGCATTGCTTCAAGTATTTCAAGTGCAATACGTCTTGATTCATCGGGAAGCGGACAGGTGTACAGCAGTTCACTCTTCTGCCAGTCATAGATAGCCGCACCGTTATACATGATAAGCGGCATTCTCAGGTCAAGCATATCGTAATACTGCTCAAAGGACTGTATCGTACGTCCCGTAGCAATTGTAAATTTACCGCCGAGCTTCATGAATTTTTCTATTGCACTGCGGTCTGTATCGTAAATTTTCTTCTGAGAATTCAGGAGAGTGCCGTCCATATCACTTATAAGCACTACCTTTGAAATATCCTCGAACATATAGCCTCCTACATTTTTTCAAGCTTATTGAGAACAGATCGGAAATAGTCGGGCAGGTCACTGCAGAACTCCATATAATCTCCTGTATGCGGATGAATGAAGCCGATTTTACGTGCATGCAGGCACTGTCCTTCAAGTCCCTTGTAGGGCTTACCATAAACATCGTCTCCAAGCACGGGATGACCGATATAGGAAAGGTGAACTCTAATCTGGTGAGTCCTTCCCGTTTCAAGCCTCAGACGTACATGGGCATAGCCGCCGTACTGCTTCAATACGGAATAATGGGTAACGGCATGCTTTGAATTCTGCTCAGTTACGCACATTTTCTTTCGGTCAACATGATGACGTCCTATAGGAGCATCAACTGTTCCCACACTGTTTCGGAATGCTCCGACGGCAATTGCCTCGTATTCCCTTGTAAAGGTATGAGCCTTAATCTGCTCGGATAGCTTAAGATGAGCCGCATCATTTTTAGCAACAATAAGAAGTCCGCTTGTATTTTTATCGATACGATGAACGATTCCGGGACGTATCACGCCGTTTATACCGGAAAGAGAATCTCCGCAATGATAAAGCAGAGCATTCACGAGAGTACCCGTATAATTGCCGTGCGCAGGATGCACCACCATACCCTTAGGCTTGTTTACCACAAGAAGGTGCTCATCCTCATAGACAATATCAAGCGGAATATTCTCAGGAAGCGTATCAAGCGGCTGAGGCTCGGGAATTTCAACGGTAATTGTCTCCATTCCTCTCAGCTTGTAATTCTTGCTTACTGTTTTACCGTCCGCAAGTACATTGCCGTCACTTATAAGCCCCTGAACCACAGAACGTGTAAGCTCAGCAATATTGTCCGAAATATATTTGTCGATTCTGCTGCCGCTGTCCTCAGGAGTTACTGCAAGCGTTACTGTCTCACTCATCGGTACTCTCCTGTACAGACTCAGCTTTCTTCTGCTTTTCAAGCTTTGAATCAATGAAAATTACATATACGAAAAGAAGTATAATCGCAAAAACAACAAAAATATCAGCTATATTGAAAATGGCAAACTCAAAGATTTTAAACTCGAACATATCAATTACACTGCCAAGACGTATACGGTCAATAAGGTTGCCGATACCGCCCGAGACAAACAGCACAAGTGCGGACGTAAGAACCTTAGAGTGCTTCATATAGCGAAAAAGTATGAATATACCTGCTAAAATCACAAGTGACGTAAAGCCGATAAGAAACCACCGCTGTCCCGACATACTGCCGAAAACTGCACCGTCATTGCGTATATACGTAAGGTCAAAAACTTCAAAATCACCGAATTTTATAAAGTCTCTGCTTTCGCCGATTTCAAAAGCGGAATCCACCCAGTACTTCATGAGCTGGTCAGCTCCGACAAGAGCGGCAATGATTATTATAAGCAAAATAGCCACAATAATTATTTATCCTTTCGCTTAATAATACAGCCTGCCGCCATTGAGACAGCAGGCAATATAATACTATTTACTTAACAGCAGCTGCACATCTTGCACAAAGTGTAGGATGCTCTGAGTCAGTACCGACTGTCTTTGAATAGCACCAGCAACGCTCGCACTTTTCGCCCTCAGCCTTTACAACCTCGAACTCTGTTTCGCCTTCCTTGTCCTTGACAACAGAAACACCTGATACAATAAGGATTTCAGCAAGCTGCTCTGCAAGCTCATTATACTTAGCTGCAGTCTCATCATCACCACAGTGAATGATGATATTAGCCTCAAGTGACTTACCGATTACCTTTTCATTTCTCTTTTCCTCAAGAACCTTGTTTACGGACTCACGAGTACCGTAGATGAAGTCCCACTTGGAAACGAACTCATCGCTGTAGGAGATTCCTGACTTCTCAGGCATCTGATTAAGGAAAATGCTCTGAGTATCGTCAGTTGAAGCATGAGGCATGAAGCCCCAGATTTCCTCAGCTGTAAAGGAAATGATAGGAGCTGCAAGTCTTGCAACAGCACTGAGGATTCTGTACATAGTTGTCTGAGCCGCACGTCTCAGGTCAGAATTCTCCTTCTCACAGTAAAGTCTGTCCTTGATAATGTCAAGATAGAAGTTGGACATATCAATTACGCAGAAATTATGAATTGCATGGAATGCAATGTGGAAATCGAATGAATTATAACCCTCGTTAACCTTATCAATGAGAGCGTCAAGACGCATAAGTGCCCACTTGTCAAGCTCTGTAAGCTTATCGTCGCTTACGCAGTCTGTATCGGGATTGAAGCCCTCACCGTTTCCGAGATTTCCGAGAATATATCTTGCAGTATTTCTGATTTTCTTATATGCGTCGGAAAGCTGCTTGATAATTGCAGGTGAAATTCTTATATCAGAATGATAGTCGGAAGAAGCTACCCACAGACGGAGAATATCTGCACCGTATACATCAGTAATCTCGTTAGGTGCAATACCGTTTCCGAGTGACTTATGCATGGTCTTGCCCTCACCGTCAACTACCCAACCGTGAGTACATACTGCCTTGTAAGGTGAGCAGCCCTTGTATACAACGGATGTAAGGAGTGATGACTGGAACCAGCCTCTGTACTGGTCTGCACCCTCAAGATAAAGGTCAGCAGGCCATGTAAGTCCGTCATGCTGCTCCATAACAGCTGTATGAGATACACCACTGTCGAACCAAACGTCCATGATGTCGTATTCCTTAGTAAACTCGCCGCAGCCGCAGTCACACTTAACATCAGCAGGGATAAACTCGGAAGCTTCCTTTATCCACCAGGCATCTGCACCCTCTTCATGGAAGAGATTTGAAATAGCTTTGATTGTAGCATCGTTTACGATTGGCTTTCCGCAGTCCTTACAGTAAATAATCGGAATCGGAACGCCCCATGTTCTCTGACGGGAGATACACCAGTCACTTCTGTCACGAACCATTCCCTTGATTCTGTCCTCGCCCCACTCGGGAATCCACTGTACGCTCTCGATAGCCTTGATTGCTTCGTCCTTGAAGCCGTTTACGCTGCAGAACCACTGCTCTGTAGCACGGTAGATAATCGGGCTATGACATCTCCAGCAGTGCGGATACTGGTGGACGATTTTCTGAATTGCAAGAAGCGCACCGTTTTCTTCAAGCTTCTTTGCAATAGCTTTATTTGCAGTATCGGTATCCATTCCCTCGAATTCGCCTGCTTCTGCAGTCTGTCTGCCCTTTGCATCAACGCATACGAGGATACCGATATCATCATATTTCTTACATACCTCAAAGTCCTCTACACCGTAACCGGGAGCTGTATGAACGCAACCTGTACCGCTTTCGAGAGTTACATGATCTCCAACGATAATCGGTGAAGGTCTGTCATAGAGAGGATGCTTTGTCTTCATTCCCTCAAGCTCTGCACCTGTAAAGATTCCGTCTGTAGAGTACTCGGCAATACCCGCAGTCTCCATAGTTGTCTTTACAAGCTCCTCAGCCATTACATAGTACTCGTCACCAACCTTAACAAGAGTATAGTTATACTCAGGTCCGAGACAAATTGCAAGGTTACCAGGAATAGTCCATGTAGTTGTTGTCCAGATTACGAAGTAAACCTTTGAAAGATCAAGTCCCATACCTGTGAAGATGCCCTTGTCATCTGTCACATTGAATTTTACGTAAATTGAATGGCAGGGGTCATTTGAGTATTCGATTTCAGCCTCAGCAAGAGCAGTATTACAGTCAGGACACCAGTAAACAGGCTTAAGTCCCTTGTAGATGTAGCCCTTCTTTGCCATTTCGCCGAAAACCTCAACCTGACGTGCCTCATAGTCATGCTTAAGAGTCAGATACGGGTCATCATAGTCACCGATTGAACCGAGTCTCTTGAACTGATTCATCTGA
>SVNJ01000024.1 GCA_015066955.1 Ruminococcus sp.
TTAAAATGCATAAGAGAATGGTAAAAACAATTACCGGTAGTCTTATGGCAGCAACAATGGCAGCTTCAACAGCTTCTATGTTCGTTGCTCCTATGAGTGCTTCTGCAGGAAACTGCCTTGGACAGAACGACTTCAATGATGGTGTTGGTCTTCCTTGGCATACTTGTGAGACTCAGCCTGCTGACGTAAGCTTTGAGCTTACAGGCGACGCTTACAAGGTAGAAATCGTTAATGTCGGCGGTCAGGCTGCCGGCGGTGAGTCCAGATGGGACTGTCAGTTCAGACACAGAAGCCTTAAGATTCAGTCAGGTCATACCTACAAGATCAGCTTTGACGTAAATTCAACAGCTGACGGTGAAATGGCTACACACGTAGCTGACCTTAAGGGTGAGAATCCTGTATGGCTCAGTAACCATCAGGGTACTGAGGCTTGGAGCGCAGGCAGCAACTGCAGCCAGTGTCCTAACGGTCACTCATCAAACTCAGGTAATATCGTAGTTAAGAAGGGTGATAACCACTTCGAATCAACATTCAGAGCTTCATCTTCACTTGAAGTTGCTGAGTGGGCATTCCACTTCGGTGGTGCAGGTGAGTGGCAGAACAACGACTGCTTCCCCGCAGGTACATTCCTTACATTCGATAACATGGAGCTTACATGTGAAACATGTGGCGACGCTTATACAGAGGGTTCATGTAACTGGGATCCTACAAATGAGCTCGGTGTTGTAACACCCAGATCAGACGTTCGTGTTAACCAGGTAGGTTACCTTCCTAACCTCGTTAAGGAAGCTTCATACGCAACAGATACAGAAATCTCAACTCCTCTTAAGTTCGAGATCCAGGATGCTTCAGGCAAGACTGTTTACACAGGCACTGGTAAGCCCATCGGTAAGGATGCTGACTCAGGTGAGTACATCCAGATCCTCGATTTCACAGACTTCACAACAGAGGGTGCTGACTACGTAATCGTTGTTGACGATACTTCAAACGTTCAGACAAACAAGAAGACAGGCGTTACATATGATATGTACAAGAGCCATCCCTTCAGCGTTGCTACAACAGCATACGACGGAATGCTCAGAGACGCTCTGAACTACTACTATCAGAACCGTTCAGGTTGTGATATCGAATCAGCTTACATCACATCAGGTGATAAGGAAAACCTCGCTCATACAGGTGGTCATGCTCCTACAGATATGGCTTATGTTCAGTCTAAGTGGCAGAAGAGCTACGCTGGTGAGTTCGATGGTGATAAGACATACTCAATCGACTGCGTAGGTGGTTGGTACGATGCCGGTGACCACGGTAAATACGTAGTTAACGGTGGTATCTCTGTATGGACACTCCAGAACATCTATGAGTGGTCAGTTGCACAGGGTACAGACAGCAAGTTTGATGATGATCAGACAATGGCTATTCCTCAGAAGTACAGCGTTGGTAAGAACACATTCGACGGAACAGGCTCACCTGATATCCTCGATGAAGCAAGAGTAGAGCTTGAGTGGATGTTCAACATGATGGTTGACTCTAAGGATCCTTACTGGGGCGACATGGAAAACATGGTTTACCACAAGATGCACGACCATAAGTGGACAGGTCTTGCTACTCACCCTGCTGATTACCAGGATTCATGGGGCACAACACGTATCGTTAAGCCCCCGTCAACAGCTGCTACACTCAACATGGTAGCTTGTGCTGCTCAGGCTGCACGTCTCTGGGAAGGCATTGATGATACATTCGCTGCAGAGTGTCTTGCAAACGCTAAGGCTGGTTACGAGGCTGCACTTGCTAATGATGATGTATTTGCTCCTCTTGATCACGCTATCGGTGGTGGTGCTTACGGTGATAACTATGTAGGCGACGACTTCTACTGGGCTGCTTGTGAGCTTTATGCTACAACAGGCGATAAGACATACTATGATGACCTTTCAGGTTATAAGAATCCTAACGATACAACAGGTACAGATAAGGCATTCAGCCTTACAACATCACTCGGCGGTGGTGAGAACAACGGTTCATTCAGCTCATTCAACTGGGGTTGTACAGCTGGTCTCGGAACACTTTGTCTCTACCTCAACCAGGATATACTCTCAGAAACAGATGCTGCTGCTGTAGAGGATAGCATCCTTGCTGCTGCTGACAAGTATATCGCTAAGAGAGACGAGCAGGGTATGGGTATCCCTTACCAGGGCACAACATTTGAGGATCCTATCAACATCGGACCTGGAATCAAGGTTACAGGTTATGAGTGGGGTTCAAACTCATTCGTAGTTAACAACGCTATCGTTATGGCTTATGCTTACGATATCGACGGCACAAACAAGTACGCTTCAGGTGTTACAGGTTCTATGGACTACATCCTCGGACGTAACGCTAACGGCGTTTCATACGTAACTGGTTACGGTGAATACACAACTCAGAGACCTCACCACAGATACTGGTCATATGAGCTTGATAAGGCATTCCCCATGGCTCCCGCAGGCGTTATGTCAGGTGGTCCCGGACAGGGCCTCCAGGATCCTTACGTTGCTGGACTTGGTTACGACAGAGAAACAACACCTCCTCAGCTTTGCTACGTTGACTCAATTGAGGCTTGGTCAGTAAACGAGGTTACAATCAACTGGAACGCTCCTTTTGCATGGGTAGTTTCATTCCTCGAGGACGAGGCTGCTTCAATCCCTGCACCCGGTGTAGTAGATCCTACAACTGATACAACAGGTGGTGGCGAAGTTACTCTTTGGGGCGACGCTAACGTTGATGGTCAGGTTAAGATGGATGACGTTATCAAGGTAATGATGTATTCAGCTAACGCAGCTAAGAATCCTATCACACCTCAGGGTCTCCTTAACGCAGACTGCTACCAGAATGGTGACGGCGTTGACACATCAGACGCACTTTCAATCCAGAAGAAGATTACACAGGTTATCTCAGTACTTCCTGAGTCATACCTCTAATTCTGAATAATTAAGAGGACGCTTATGCGTCCTCTTTTTTTGTATATATCGTGAGTTGCTCCGTGAATAAAAAAGCATAAAAAAAGACGTTCCGCAAAGGAACGTCTTTTACTATATGAAGTTAAATCAAACTCCGTACTTTGTTGTAGCAACAGGAACGCCGGGGCCCATAGTTGAAGTAACTGTACAGGACTTGAGGTATGTTCCCTTTGCAGCAGCAGGCTTAGCCTTAACGATAGCTTCCATAAGAGTTGTGAAGTTCTCTTCGAGCTTCTCAACGCCGAATGAAGCCTTGCCGATAGGACAGTGGATGATGTTTGTCTTATCAAGACGGTACTCGATCTTACCAGCCTTAGCCTCTGTTACAGCCTTAGCTACGTCAGGAGTTACAGTACCAGCCTTGGGGTTAGGCATAAGACCACGAGGTCCGAGAACCTTACCAAGACGACCAACAAGACCCATCATATCAGGTGAAGCAACAACAACGTCGAACTCCATCCAGTTTTCCTTCATGATCTTGTCAACGAGATCCATACCGCCAACGTACTCAGCACCTGCAGCCTGAGCAGCCTCGTACTTGTCTTCCTTACAGAAAACGCAGACTCTAACGCTCTTACCAGTACCGTTAGGAAGTACTACAGCACCTCTAACCTGCTGGTCAGCGTGTCTTGAGTCAACACCAAGACGGATATGTGCCTCAATTGTTTCATCGAACTTAGCCTTAGCATTCTTGCAAACTAAGTCAAGAGCCTCTGTAGACTCGTAAAGCTTTGCATAATCGACAGTCTTAGCGCTGTCAACATATTTTTTGCCGTGTTTCATTATATTTCCTCCTATTTAAGTGGTAATACCGGGGTGCTTAAACGCTTACCCGATTAGCGGAATTTTCCTCCCACCATGAGAAGTCAGAACAGGACAGCCGTGATAAAATATATAAAGACGGAGGTCCCTTCATCATTCAAAAAATTGATTAGTCGACAACTACAACGCCCATTGAACGAGCTGTTCCGGCGATCATGCTCATAGCTGCCTCGAGTGAACCAGCATTGAGGTCAGGCATTTTCTGCTCTGCAATCTTCTGGATCTGCTCCTTAGTGATGTTAGCAACCTTAGTCTTGTTAGGAACTCCTGAACCGCTGTTGATATTGCAAGCCTTCTTGATAAGAACTGCAGCGGGGGGAGTCTTAGTGATAAAGCTGAATGAACGGTCAGCATAAACTGTAATAACAACAGGGATGATCATGCCGATATCGTTCTTAGTTCTCTCATTGAATTCCTTTGTGAATGCCATGATATTAACGCCGTGCTGACCGAGAGCGGGACCAACAGGCGGTGCAGGAGTAGCCTTTCCTGCTGCGATCTGAAGCTTAATGTAGCCAACTACTTTCTGTGCCATGTATTCGCACCTCCATAAATGTGGTAAATGGCGAGATAAGAATTATTTTATCTCTCCCACTGAAATCTCTGCGGATTTCTTTTGACCTAAACTAATCCTCCACAGCAACGACCTGATTAAGGGCGAGTGTAGTGGGGGTTTCTCGACCGAACATAGAAACGAGAACGTCCACAGTTCTATCGTCGATATTGATGTTCTGTACGACGCCGACGAAGCCGTCCATAGCAGTACCTGAAATACGAACTCTGTCGCCCTCCTTGAAGTTAACCTCAACAGAAGAAACCTCAATACCGAAGAGTGCCTCCACCTCAGCGTCTGAAAGGGGAGTGGGTTCTGAAGCGGGACCGACGAAGCCGGTGCAGCCTCTTGTATTTCTGACAACATACCATGAGTCGTCAGTGCAGACCATTTTCAGCAAAACATAGCCGGGATAGGTTTTACGCTCTACCTCTTTAGTTTTGCCGTCGGTGATTTCAGTCACCTTTTCGGTAGGAACTCTAACTTCCTGGATAAGATCGTGAAGCTTACGGTTTTCAACAACCTTTTCAATATTCTGAGCTACCTTGTTTTCGTAGCCTGAATAAGTGTGGATAACGTACCACTTAGCTGCTTCTGACATTTCAAATCCTCCTTAGATTTCCTTTTAGCGGTTATAGACCAGATCCATAAGTGAAAGGAAGCCTGCGTCGAGTGCACCAACGAGACAAGCCGCAAGTACAACAACTGCAAGAACCACTGATGTGTTGTTAACAACAGTCTTTTTGGATGGCCATACCACCTTTTTGAATTCGCTCCTTAAGTCCTTGAACCACTTAGAAACCTTACCGGGCTTCTTTTTCTCAGACTTTTTGGACTCCTTCGGAGTAGTATTTTCCTTTTCCTTAGCCATAATACCCTCCGATTACTTTGTTTCCTTGTGAAGAGTATGCTTTCTGCAGAACTTGCAATGCTTCTTCATTTCGATTCTGTCAGGGTCATTCTTCTTGTTCTTCTTGGAAACATAGTTGCGCTGCTTGCACTCTGTACAAGCTAAAGTAACCTTTACTCTCATATCGGCACCTCCTGAAATAGTACTTCTTCCGTTTCGGGACGGAAGGTAGGTTGTTTGCCTCCCTCAAAATCGGGGCAAAAAAATAAACCCCTGATGAGGTAATAATATTATACCATGTTACGCTGAGCTTGTCAAGGCTTTTTTTACGAAATATGGGACATTTTTCACGAATTTACGGGGTAGTTTCAGTGCATAATTACCATACTTATGATAATTCGGAATGCGAAATTAGGAATTCGGAATTAATTGTGTCAGCTTTGCCGACGGATTAAATGGGTAGGGGCGAACTGAGTTCGCCCCTTACAATATTGTCATGAACGTTCACTGAGGTAAATACCAAGTCTGCTGTCAAGAATTTCCGCAACCTCTTCTGCGGACTTTTCGCCTGCGATTGCCGCCGCACATTCTTCGGTTATAATAGCATCGATTCTCCAGTCATAATATGGCTCAAATTTTACGCTGAGTATGTAATCGTAAAGCTTCTGTACAACATCCTCTGTGATGTACATTTCATCTTCATATCCATTTATCGGAACAAAAAGGCTGTGGTATATGGATTTGTGGTCTTCCTTGTCCTTGTTATTCTTCTGCTTGTCAAGATATTCGGTGAGTACGGGAATGCCTGCTGTAGTTTCATAAATCTCCTCCATTGCATCCTCAGAGAAGAGTGAGTTTATGAATTCCCATGCTGCCTCTTTATTCTGACTTTTCTCGGATATTGCGAACATCCAGCCTGAACGTGTTACAGCGCCGTTTCCGTCCTCTGAGGGATAGCCTACGAAGGTTACATCCTCGCCGCCGAAGCCTGAATACATCCAGTTAGCGACAACCTGACTTATTCCACGTATTTCGTTTGCACTGATAAGTGCTTTGTCGTTGATAAAACAGGTCTCCCTGTCATTGAAAAATGCATTTATTTCATCTTCTGTCATTAAGCTGAAATCAACGAAGCTATCTTCGTCCCTTATGCTTGCTTTACTTGTAAAATCAAGAATATTGATAAACTCCGAATTCATGAAATTGCAGGTGTAATTACTGAGGTCAACACTGCTTCGCATAGCCTTTTTCAGCATAAAATCGGATAAAGTGTCACCGTTGGTAACTACAAAATCCATGCTGTCGGAATACTTATTGTAAATATCAATAGCTTGCTGAGGAGTCCAGTTTTCGCATTCCTCACCTACAAATTTTGTCTTTGCAACAGCTGTTTCTATGGTGAAGTAGTTAGATAATGCTGGAAGTTCACCGTTAACCTCAAAGCCTTCAAGTACATTCGGAAGGAAGTCCTCACGTTTCACACCTTCGCAGGAATCCATAAGAGCATACATATCCGCAAACATATCCTTTTGAAGAAGCTCCGCCATATAGAAACAATTCAGTCCGATTATGTCTGGAGATTCATCGGTTGCAAGAGCCATTTTCAGGGCATTGAATGCTTTTGTCCCCTCAACGTCGTCGTCCTCGACATCCTTGCTGTAGTTGATGATTTCAAGGTGATAGTTTTTGTTTTTATTGTTGAAATCATTGACACTGGGAAGAAGCATCTCATTTATTGCCGTCATTCCGATAGTGATTACAGTTTTTCCGTCCTCAGTGATTTCGGACGAACTGCTTTCCTGACTATCGCTTATATCCTCAGGCTTTTCCTTATTACATGAGGTAAATGCTCCTACTGTGAGAATCGAAAGGGTTAATGCTGTGATTTTCTTGAATGTGTTTTTCATAATGATTTCTCCTTTGTTTTAGATTTTTATTTGGCGAATTCTGTAGGGGCGATCCTTGCGGTCGCCCGCAGGTTGCCATAATATAAGGGTGGGACGTCGGGGACACCGTCCCCTACAAATGCTTCTATATATTAGTGTCATTAAAAGGCAAAAAAGACGAAGTTAAAAAATAAAAATATATCAGAAGAATATAAAAAAACGGACGACCAATGGTCGTCCCTACACAAACAACGATATATTGCCAAAAAAGCAGGGGCGACCCTTGCGGTCGCCCGTTACCTTGATTATTTCGCCGCACGTCTGCGGTATTCCGTCGGAGTACAGCCGATATTCTGCTTGAATTGTCTCATGAAGTAGGAGTCACTGTCATATCCGCACTGCTCAGCAATAAGACTGACGGAAAGAGCAGTATCACGCAGAAGTGCCTGTGCGTGAGAAATTCTGCTGTCGATTACGTCCTTCATACAGGTTACGCCGAAGGCGGCAGAGTAAATGCGGTGGAAATAGGTCTTGCTGATATTCATCTCATCACATATTTCATCGATATTCCACCGTTTTGAGGGCTTCTCGTATATACTCCTGCGAAGCTGTTTCAGCCTCAGATAGTGAGGAATATTCAAAATATCATCGGCATTGTCGTCTGAAAGCTGACTGCTGATATTTATCAGAAGCATTTTCAGTGCACTTTCAAGAAAGTCCCCTTTCAGCTTTTCCGAAGTAAAGCTTTGTACACTCATACATCTGAGTATATCCCGTATAACAATGGTTTCGCCGAGCTGAAAAGGCTTATTTAGCGGTATTCCGAGAGCTTCCACATACTGAAGGTCGGACGGGGTAAGTCTGAAGCGTATCGAATCAGTAAGAATCTGTCCCTTGTCGGCACTACGGATAAATTGCGGCTGATTTCCGCTTAATATTACACCGCAGTTTCTGCTCAGAAGCATTTCCTTCATTCCTGTCCGCAGAAATACAGGTGTTTTGAATATTATCAGCAAAAAATCCGTGCACTTTTCGCCGTTTATCTCCATGCCGTTATGGCTGTCAATATCAATTCCGATTACTTTCAGTTTCGGCACCCCCCTTTTTGTTATTCTACAAATCTATAATATAATATTACACGTATTTTGTCAATATAAAAATATTTTAAAAAGCTTCGTCTTTTTTGCCTTTTTATGACACTAATATATAGAAGCATTTGTAGGGGACGGTGTCCCCGACGTCCCACCCTTATATTATGGCAACCTGCGGGCGACCGCAAGGGTCGCCTCTACAGAATAAAAATTAAGGAGAAATCATTATGAAAAACACATTCAGGAAAATCACAGCATTAACCCTTTCAGTGCTCACATTAGGTGCATTTACCTCATGCAATAAGGACAAGCCTGAGGATATAAGCGACAGTCAGGAGAGCAGTTCTGTCAGTTCACAGTCGGAGAATAACGAAAAAACCGAAATAACCATCGCATTTTTCAATGCACAGTGGTCTGAAATTGACGATGCTATACGTTCCTTTAACTCAACCAGCGATACTATCAAGGTCAATATCAAGGACTACTCCGACGGAAAAAATCTCCTGGATATGGAAGCCTCCGAAATTGAAAGCATAGAAACAAGAATGAAAATGGATTTGATAAGCGGAAATGAATTCGATATGGTTGTGTTTGATTCCGAAGATTTGGTTTTGTCAGGTTCGGGTGAATACTTTGCCGACTTGTATGAGTGTATGGATAGCTATAACTCCGCAAAACGTGAGGATTTCCTCCCGAATGTGCTTGCCTCCGCCGAGCTTGACGGCAGACTTCCCGCTCTTCCGGCAATCTTTCAAGTTGTAACAGCTGTTGCCAAGACAAAGCATATTCCTGAGGAAAACCGTAACTGGACGGTTGACGACGTTGTTTCCGTAATAGAAAATATGCCGGAAGGTATGTGGTTCTTTGATCAAGGCACAACAAAAAATGCCATTGCAAATTATATTCTGGAAACCTCAGTTTTCGATTATGTGGACTACGCAAACAATACCTGCAGCTTTGATTCGGGTGAGTTTATCGGACTTCTTGATACAGTTGTCAATCTTGATATTGAGGATGGTGATTCTAACTCTGACGGTATGTCACTTATGAGAGATATTTCCCTTATTTCACAACGCTCTCTTTGTCAGATTGATAATAGTGCAATATTCAGCTTTTTTTCTGATAACGGAGAGGATATGAGCTTTCTCGGCTATCCAACAAAGGACGGCGGCAAATCATATCCCGATGCAGAAGAATTCATATCAATCTGCGAGGCATCTGATAAAAAAGAAGAAGCGTGGGAGGTTATAAGCTATATACTTACAGAATCCTATATCATTAAGGATATGTGCGAGCGTGGATTAGGTTTTCCTGTCGGTACAAAACACTTCCGAAGCTTTATGGATGCAGAAGGAAAGGAGACTATCAACGGTGAGGTGTCGCTATTTTGGGCGGACGGTCAGATTGTTTCGCTTACGGACGAGCAGATAGCTTACTATGAGGAGTATATTCTCGGCACGGAGGGTACATTCTACATCGATCGTAATATCAATAATATCATCTGGGAGGAAACTCAGGTGCTTTTCGGCGGTGAAGCTTCACCCGAAGAATGTGCAGAGCGTATACAGAACAGAACTTCAATATTACTCAGCGAACGTTCTTAATAATATTGCAGGGGCAGTAATCTGCCGTCCGAAAATGAATGTATGATTCGGAATTAATCTGAATATGTAGGGGTCGATGCCTACATCGACCCGTTTCCAAAGTGTTAAGATAAACCATCGGGCGGATGTAGGCATCCACCCCTACAGAAATATTATTACAAAGGAGAAATCATTATGAAAAACACATTTAAGAAAATAACAGCATTAACCCTTTCAATCCTCACAGTAGCTTCACTTGCTTCGTGCAATAAGGACAAGCCTGAGGATATAAGCGACAGTCAGGAGAGCAATTCGTCAGCAGAGAATAGTGAAACTGCTGAGAAAAAGACGTTGACTCTCGCTGTACTTTCAGGCGACTCCTCTCTGAACGACAGTATACGCTGGTTCAACAATTCAAATGATGATTTTGAAATTGAACTTATCAACTATGGCATGAAGGTAAGCAAAAGTGAAGATTCCTATTATGACGACGCTCTCACTATGCTGAAAATGGACTTGGTTTCAGGAAACACACCCGATATTGTCTCACTTCCTTCCGACAGCATGTACGTACTTGTAAACGGAGGCTATCTTGCTGACCTTTATCCGCTTATGGAAAGCGGTGGTGATATAAGCAAGGACGATTTTCTGCCGAATGTTCTTGAAGGACTTGAGTACAAGGACAAGCTTCCTGTTATTTGCAGTGACTTCTATATCATGACCGCTGTAGCAAAAACCTCAAATGTCGGTGCTGATTCCGAAAACTGGTCTCTCAACGAGGTTGTTGAGTTCTACAATAATCTTCCCTCAGATACAGATTTGCTCTACAAAATCTGGGAATGGGAAAGCCTCATGAGCGGAAACACCCTTGAAACCTTTATTATGCGTAAAATCGTAAGAGACTGTGTTGATTATGAAAACGCTGAATGCTCTTTCGGCAGTACGTTCATAGATGCGGTGAATTTTCTTCAGGGCAAGGACTTTCTCAAAAGCAATCTCGTACAAGACCCTGAAAAGGATATCAGTGCACAAGCATGGTCGCTTATCAATGATAAGGCATTCGTAAACTGCACTCATATTTCAGGCATGGATGCATATCTTTCACAGGAAACAAGCAGCGTTTTCGGCGGTGAGGACATAACCTTTGTCGGCTATCCCTCAGAAAGCGGCTGCGGTGCAATTGTGAGGACAGGAACGATGTACGGAATACTCGGCGACAGCGACAGCAAGCAGGAAGCATGGGAATTTATTGCAAGTCAGCTGAAATCCTCTGAAAACATACCTGTACTGACTGAAAGGCTTGAAAAACAGGCGGCAAGTCAGAAAACCGATAGTTTTGCACTGCGTAAACCTCAGCAGCTTCCCTACCCTGAGAATAACACTGAAATTACAATCAGTGACGAAACGGTACAGAAAACCGTTGACTACATAATGAGTGTTGAATTTGACCCGTATTATGATACTCAGGTGGAAAATATTATCCGTGAGGAATATACCTCAGTACTTTCAGGCGAAAAAACTATTGATGAGTGCATAGAAATACTTGAAAGCCGCATCTCCATATACCTCAGCGAACGTTCATAACAATATTGCAGGGGGCGAACACAGTTCGCCCCTACAGAAATATTATTACAAAGGAGAAATATCATGAAAAAGACAATAGCATTGATTACGGCAATAATTATGTGTGCAGGAGCATTTTCCTGTTCAGATAAAAAGGATACACCGAAGGTTCAGACCATTGATGCAGATTTGATAAGCACAATGAATCTGTCCGCAGAGGACGCCGCACTTCCCGATGAAATTACGTCAATTTACACCGTCTACCCAACATCTGACGGCAAAGCAGTTCTTATTTCGGCTTCAACAGCAGATGAAATCTTTGTCCTTTATAAAAGCGACGATACACTGAAAAGCTTCGAGGAAATCAGTCTCGGAGATTTTCCTAAGGATAATTCCTATGACTGTACCGTTTCTTCGGACGGTAGCATTATCCTCGTTTTCGCAAACGGAGACGGTACGGTTACTTTCAGAAAGCATGACTGCGACGGCAAGGTTATTTCCGAGAATACCGCAGAAATTGACCCCGATAATCAGGGCTTGTACATTTCGGGAATAGTCTCAGCCGACGGAAATAACTGTATTCTCGGAATTGACGGAAGATATTATGCCGCAGATGTTCAGGGCACTATTTACGGCGAGCTTAAGCTTGATTCCACCGAAAAGGTGATAAACCGTGCAGGTGTAAACTCTGACGGCGAGCTTGTATGCCTCTCCGAAAGTGAGGACGGTACGGCTGTTTATACCGCAGAAATTACGGACGGCAAGCTTCAGGGCGGAAAAAACGTGTACAGCCTGACTGAATCTGTATTATCTGATCCCACAGCCTCCCTTGACGATAAGCACAGTATCTTATTCCCCACAAAAAGCGGAGTTTACGGCGTCCGCAGAGAGGATAATGTTCCCGAAAGGCTCTTTTCCTACACTGATATGCTGATTGAACCCGATAACGTGAATGCTGTATGTCCTCTTTCGGACGGACGCTTTGCCGTTGCCCAGAACAGTTTTACGGGCAGTCCGAAGCTGACTGTTCTTTCCGAAGGCAGAAGTACAGATACTTCCGATGAACCTGTTGAAAAACGCAATGTGAAAATTGCTGTAAGCATGAAAACTACCGAGCTTGAAAAGGCGGCAGTAAGGTACAATACAACTCATGATGACAGCCGTATTGCCCTTGTTGAGTACGGTCCTTCGGGTGATGAAAATTCCGCAAGGAATGCGGATGACCTAAAGCTTGAAATAGTTGCGGGGGATATTCCCGATATTATAGACGTATCACTGATTTCAGGTCTCGGACTTGAAAAATTCGGTATGTACACCGATCTTTATCCCTTTATTGATGCGGATGAGGAGCTTTCAAGAGAATCCTTCCTTCCGAGCGTGTTTGCTGCCTGTGAAAAGGACGGCAAGCTTCTTTCCCTTCCCGTAACCTGCAACACAATTTATATTACCGCAGGAAAAACAAAATTCTTTGAGGATTTCACCGACCTGACGGATGAATACATCATGGGACTTACGGAAAAATACCCCGATAAACTTCTTTATGCAAACCGTTCAAATTGTTCCGATATTATCTTCCAGACCTTTGACATGAATCAATTTATCGATTATGACAGCTATACCTGTAATTTCAACAGCAAGGAGTTTATTGATATACTTGAATTCTGCACGCAGTATCCTGCTGAGGGCATGTATCTTCACGAGTATAACGAGAATATCCGCACCGAAAAGGCACTTATAGGCACGTTTAAAGTCGGAGACATGTACGGGCTTCTTGATTCAATTGATGAAATGTTCGGAGAAGAGGATTACACCATGCTTGAAACGGAATTAAACTATTTTGTACGCCTTGCAATTACCGAAAGCTGTCCTGACAAGAATGACGCATGGGAATTTATCCGTGAAGCTTATGATATTGAGACGTATATGGCTAATTTTGAAAAAACCTTCAAAAGCTACGGCATCTGTGACGGTATTCCGATAACAGTCGGACAGTTTGAGGCACAGAAGGCTTTCCTCAGCACAATTGAGCAAAATAAAGATTTGAACCTTGAAAACTTTTCGATAAACAAAAATATAACTGAGGAACAGTGTGACCTTATATATAATATACTTTGTCAGGCTGAACGAGGTATTGAGAATCTGAATTGGGATATTTATATGATTATCCATGAGGAGACCACCGAATGCTTCAACGGCGAAACAACTCCGCAGGAATGTGCAGAGCGTATACAAAACAGAACTTCAATATTACTCAGCGAACGTTCATAAGCGGAGACTTCACACCTGCATCACAAACCGTGTAGGGGCGAACTGTGTTCGCCCGCAAGAATCCTGAAATAACATCATGGGCGAACACAGTTCGCCCCTACAGAATAAAACAAAGGAGAAATTATTATGAAAAACACATTCAAAAAAATCACAGCATTAACCCTTTCAGTCCTTACATTAGGTGCATTTACCTCATGTAATAAGGACAAGCCTAAGGAAAAACGCACTGTAAAAATTGCAGTAAGCTATAATTCTCCCATGTTGCAAAAGGCGGCGGAAAACTACAACACAGCTCACGACGACAGCTGTATTGAACTTGTTGAGTATGGTCCTTCGGGTGATGAAAATTCCGCAAGGAATGCGGATGACCTCAAGCTTGAGATAGTTGCAGGGGACATCCCCGACATTGTTGACGTTTCACTGATTTCAGGTCTCGGACTTGAAAAATTCGGTATGTACACCGACCTTTATCCCTTTCTCGATTCAGATGAGGAGCTTTCAAGAGAAGCCTTCTTTCCGAATGTGTTCACTTCATGCGAAAAGGACGGAAAGCTTCTTTCCCTGCCTGTAACCTACAAAACGATATTTGTCACCGCAGGAAAAACAAAATTCTTCGAGGATTTCACTGAGCTGACAGATGAATACATCATGGAGCTTGCAGAAAAATATCCCGATAAGCTGCTAAATGCCACTCATACCAATTCATCAGATCTTATCTTTGACAGTTTTGACATGAACCGCTTTGTTGACTATGACAGCTATACCTGCAATTTCAACAGCAAGGAGTTTATCGATATACTTGAATTCTGCAAAAAGTACCCTGCCGAAGGCGAGTATCTTTTTGAACAAGACGAAAATATACGTTCCGATAAGGCACTTATGAGTTCGTTTGCGGTATCTCCCTACACAAATCCTGATTTTCTTGAAAAAAGGTTCGGTGACGAGGAGTACACTGTGCTTGAAACAGACTTTCACTATGGTATACGTCTTGCAATTACCGAAAGCTGTCCCGATAAGAATGACGCATGGGAGTTTATCCGTGAGTTGTATAATGTCAACACGGGTGATGAGTTTCCCGTAACAAAAAAACAGTTTGAGGCAAAGGAGGAATCCTTCGTCACATCGGAGCAGTATAACTTTGCGTATAGTGTACTCAGTGAGGCTAATGGCTATACAGAAAATCTCAATCATGATATTTCTGTGATAATAAAAGAAGAGACACTCGAATGCTTCAACGACGCAATAACTTCGCAGGAATGTGCGGAAATTATACAGAACAGGGTTTCTACATTGCTCAGTGAAATATCTTAAACGTGCACTTCACACCTATATCACAAACCATGTAGTGGCGGACTGTGTTCGCCCGCAAGAATCCTGAAATAACATCATGGGCGAACACAGTTTCCCCCTACAGAAAATTACAATACAAAGGAGAAATCATTATGAAAAACACATTCAGGAAAATCACAGCATTAACCCTTTCAATCCTCACAGTAGCTTCACTTGCTTCGTGCAATAAGGACAAGCCTGAGGATATAAGCGACAGTCAGGAAAGCAGTTTGTCTGAAAAGACTGAGGACGGAAAAACCATAATCACTATCGGAATGCCGGGCATGAATCAGCTGCTTCTTCCAAGTGTCAACGATTTCAACAATAAAAACGAAAACTATCATCTTGAAATTATCGACTACAGCAAGGGTATCAAGGATGACGACATTGAGGGAACAAAAGCGCTCAACGCTCTGAAAATGGCTCTTGCGACCGATGAAGCTCCAGACATAATCGGACTTCATCCAGCATATATAGCAGAGCTTCTTCAAAAGGATATGTTTACCGATATGTATGCTCTTATGGACTCCTGCGAGGGGGTAAAGCGTGAGGATTTCCTTCCGAATGTCCTTGAAGGCTTTGAGGTTAACGGCGAAATTCCTGCAATTTCCAATTGCTTCGTCATAGGAACTGCCGTTGCAAAAACGAAATTCGTTGGCGAGGAATGTGAAAACTGGACTCCCCAGCAGGCTATAGATGCCTATAACAAGTATTCCGACAGCATGGATTTCCTTCCACGTCACGGAGACGAAAATATCTTCCATGATTTTATGCTTAAGAAGGCTGTACAGAGCAGTGTTGACCTTTCAACCTATACATGCAATTTCATGAACTCCGAGTTCATAACACTTCTTGATTTTATCGGTAAGGCTGACTTTACGACATATATACCTGATTATGAAAAAATGACCGCTGAAGAAAATCATGCATTGGCTATGGACAGTGAAACTGCATATATAAATGACAAAACTCTTATAAGCACAAGCGAAATACGTGGAATAGGTCAGGTTGTCGCCAACTGGATGTATTCAGGCTTCGGCGGCGAGGCCGTAACTTTTGTGGGCTACCCCTCAGAGGACGGAAACGGTGCTGTAACACGTTCAGTCTGGATGTACGCAATATCTGAAAAAAGTCAGAATAAGGAGGCGGCATGGGAATTCATAAACTCACTCTTTTCAGAAGAAGCAATGGAAGAAATATACGAAACTACTGAAGGTATTCCCGTACTTACCGAGTATTTGGACAGGCAGAAAAACAACAAGGACAAGGAAGACTACAGGTCTATATATAACAAGCTCTATGTGCCCGGAAGTAATTTTGAGGAAGGCATGTATATCACGGAAGATGTTGTGCAGAAGCTTTATGATTATATCCTCAGTGTAAAATTTGAGCCGTATACCGACTGGAGAATAGAAGAAATAATTGATGAGGAATGTGCGGCGGCAATCGCAGGCGAAAAGTCCGCAGAAGAGGTTGCGGAAATCCTCGACAGCAGACTTGGTATTTACCTCAGTGAACGTTCATGACAAAAATGTAGGGGACGGCGTCTCCGACGTCCCACCCTTAAATTATGGCAGCCTGTGGGCGACCGCAAGGGTCGCCCCTACAGAATCCGCCAAACAAAAATCTAAAATAAAGGAGAAAACACTATGAAAAAGACAACAGCATTTATAATGGCAATTTTAATGTGTGCAGGAGCATTTTCCTGCAGTGACAAGAAAAAAGAAGCCGAAACCAAAACCATAACCGTCGAAAAGCTTGCAGATGCTGCCTACAAAAAAGGCACTGTTGAAATTCCCGATGAGCTTATGCAGATTTACAACATGACACCCTGTAATAACGGTGAAAAGTTACTTATAATGGGTGCGGCGGACGTTACACCTGCTTTTTACCTTGCCGATAAAAGCCTGCAAAACTTTGAGCGGTTTGAAATCCCCGATTTCGACATCGGTGAATATTATAATGTTGACATGAGTTCAGACGGAAATATCGTTACTCTTGTTATACATGAGGACGGCAAGGTTATGCTCAATGTCTACAGCATTGAGGGTGCACTCGTTTCTTCAAATGAAGTCAGCGGACTTTACGACATAATGAGTACTGAAAATGTTTATCTCGGAGATTTTGTTTCAAACGGCGAAACCGTTGTTGCTGAAATTGAAGGTGCATACCATGTAATGGGAATTGACGGAAGCTATATCGGCGAAATTCCCACCGAAACGGAAACAGGCACCTTTGAAGCTGTAGGCAAGGACAGCAGCGAAAACATCGTTTGTGCGGTAAGATGCGGTGAAAATCAGCTGATGCTGTGTCCTCTCAACGGAAAAACCGCAAAGTATGAGGACACCGATATTATTTATAATCTTCCCGAAACTATTGTCGGCATTATTGTTCCGGGTATGGGTGAATACTCGATGTATCTGAATTCACGCACTACCATTTACGGAGTCAAATCCGAAAGCGGTGAGGCTGTACCCCTTTTCAGCATAAGTGACAGCGACCTTAACCCGAATGCAGTAAATGATTACTTTTTCGACACTGAGGGCTGTCTTGTTATCCCTGATACTGACTATGCTGCATTTACCGTAAAGCTTCGCAGGTATGTCCCTTGCGACCCGTCAGAGCTTGAAAATATCCCTGTTATTACAATAGGTTCAGATTATTCGCCCTTTATCACTATGGAACAGCGTATCGAGGAAATAAACGAGTCTCAGTCGGAATACAGGATTGAGTGGAAGAATTACGACAATTACAACACCGATTCGGACTATTCTCTCGGCTTCAGTCAGTTTCAGCAGGATATGCTATCAGGCTCACTCCCCGATATTGTGCTTCTTGACGGAAAAGGCTGTTATCAGGGGCTTAATGTCGTGAAGAAGGAGGGTGTTTTCTGCAATCTCTATGACTTTATGGAGGGTGATTCTGAGCTTAACCGTGATAATCTTGTGCCGAATGTAATAAGTCTTGCGGAAACTGACGGAAAGCTGTATAATCTGCCCGCTTCATTCAATATCTCTTCACTGGCGGCTAAGACAAAATTTGCAGAGGGGCTTGAAAATCAGACGATTGATGAATATGTAGATACCATCAGAAATCTTCCTGAGGGTATGGACGTAATATCGGGCACAAATTATATCAACGATGCCAAATATATGCGTAATTATCAGTTTGACCTGCACTCATTTGTAGATTATGAAAAAGCGGTCTGCCATTTCGATGACCCACAGTTCGTAAAGTTTCTTGAATATTGCAATGAAGCTCCTTTTGAAGCTGAACAAATAGATATGAGCAACATGACGCAGAAGGAGTATTCGGAGTGGGAATATAATATGAATACACGTATAAGAGATGACAAGGCTATGTATGTGGAATTCCAAATGGGTTCATTCGACTCTTTCTATGAATTCAAAGAGGGGACAATGGGCGGTGAGGATTTCACTCTCACAGGCTATCCTACCTACAACGGAAAGGGCACTGCAATTAATTTTGAAAGTGTTCCGCATTCATTCTCTATCCCCGAATGCAGCAAGAATAAGGAGCTTGCATGGGGGGTCGTAAAGCAGTTTGTTTCCGATGACTATTACGAAAATTATCACCAGCTCAACGGTTTCCCGATTACCGAAAGCGGACTTGCTATTATGGCAGAGAATACCCTTCAGCCACACACCTATCCTGACACGGACTACACAGGAAAATACTATTATCCCTCATTTGACCGCCCCGTTGAAATTGGTCTCCCGACACAGGAGGACATCGACGAAATGTACGATATCATACGAAGTGTTGATACAATGAGAACGACTTATAGTTATATGCCTGCGGTATGGGAAATAGTCAGCGAGGAGATAGACTGCTTCTTCAACGGCGAGTGTACCGCAGAGGAGTGTGCTGACCGCGTTCAGAACAGGGCATCAATTGCACTTGCGGAACAGAGTTAAAATTATATGGTGAATTTCAACTAAAGTATTGACAAATATTGAAAATAATGGTATAATACATATACAATATTTATTCGGAAAGGATGCGAAAACAATGGGAAAATTTATTATCAAACAGACTAAGACAGGCTACACATTCAGTCTTAAGGCTGGAAACGGAGAAGTTATTGCTATAGGCGGAGAGGTTTACTCAAGCCTTGCAAGCTGCAAAAACGGAGCTGCAAGCGTTGCCAAGAACGCTCCCGTTGCAAATATCGAAGACCAGACCGTTGAGGGCTACGAGGAGCAGAAGCACCCTAAGTTTGAGATTTACAAGGATAAGGCAGGCGAGTTCAGATTCCGTCTCAAGGCTAAAAACGGCGAAATTATTGCCGCAAGCGAGGGCTACGTGAAGAAGGACAGCTGTAAGAATGGTATTGCAAGCGTTCAGAAGAATACTCCCGACGCACCTGTAATTGAGCCTGAGGCTGAGTAATGTATAATGATTAAGGACGGCAATCTGCCGTCCTTTCAGTTTGTATAGAAAGCTGTTTTGTTCTAACGGGCGAACACAGTTCGCCCCTACAATTCAGCTATACTACGTAATATTTGTGTAGAGGCTGATGCTCACATCACACCCTACAGATAATGTTTGTTTTAGGCATATTGTAGGGACAGCCCTTGCGGCTGTCCGCAATTCCACACAAAATTTAAGGGCGGACAAACGTCCGCCCATTATCTATTTCAGTATTTCTTTCAGATATTCCACGAGTCTTTGTGCACTTTCGGCATGAGTATCCTCAGTGGGATGCCATTTTGAAGCATAGCCGAGAGTACCGTCCTGCGTTTTGAATTCAAGGAAGTGAAGCTTATCGTCAGCCGTATCTGCCGCAAGCTTTTCGCATGCACGGCGAACCTGCGGTATAAGAACAGTTTCCATAATTCCAAGTGCACAAATAATATGTGCATCGGGATAGTGACTGCGTACCCTTGATACGAACTCATAGTAAGCCGCTTCAAATTCAGCAGAGCGCTCGTCAGAACCTTTACAGAAGCTGCTGTCGTTAGTGCCGAGATTTATCACCACCGCATTCGGAGTAAAGCTTTTGAAATCCCACGCTATATCGTGCGGATGAAGCGTACCGTCAACGGTGCTGTAGGAAAAGCCTGAGCTGTCGTAAAACGGCGGAATTCTTTCGGGGAGGTTGCGTGTGCCGTCGGGGGTGTAACCGCTGATAATACCATAGCCGCTTGCGGAAAACATGCTGTAGTCCGCATCAAGTGCCTTTGCTGTAAGGTAGGCATACGACTTCATTGCATTTTCAGCCGCAGTTGCAAATTCAGATTCAATATTTGCATCGTCCACACCATAGCCGCAGGTAATGGAGTCACCGATAAACTCGATTTTAAGGCTTTTTTCGGGCACAGTCTCAATTACTGCACAGTCGTCCGTCTCCGCAGGGTGAATTTCAAGCACCGAGAAAGCCGCCTCTGAAAGCTTGATGATTCTCACGTTCAGGCTTACCGTGCTTTCGCTGTCGCAGATTACAAAGCTTTCACGCTCTTTGCAGATAACCTTTTTCACGGCGAATTTACCGTTTACAAGCACTGCCATGCGTGGGAAATTGCATTCCTTGCCGTCGTTAAGGCAGTCGCTGTCACAGCCTGCGGAAAGAATGAGTTTTTTTCCTGTGAAATTGAATTCACAGCCCGAAGCTGACATTACAAGCTTAAGTATACCGTCCCTTACGAGAGTTCTTCCCGTAAGCTTTGCGGACGCTTTATCAAGAATAATTTTTTTCACTGTGATTATCTCCTTCCGGGAGAAGCGTCCTCTTCGGAAACCTTGTTGTGTGCAAGAATATATGAGAACACCTCGTCAGCTGTTGTGAAGGCAACACCTACGTAACTGTCAGCACAGCCATAGTAGATTGCGATTCTTCCCGTATCAGCGTCGCAGAGAGTTGCACAGGGGAAGCACACGTTCGGCACAAAGCCCTGTTCTTCGTACCATACCTCAGGGGTGAGGATATAGCTGTCACTGCGGTAAAGAACCTTTGAAGGCTCATCAATATCGAGAATTGCGGCACCTATGCTGTAAACATAGCCGTTGCAGGTATTGGTAACACCGTGATAGAAAATCAGCCAGCCCTCGTCTGTCTCGATAGGTGCGGCACCTCCGCCGACCTT
>SVNJ01000139.1 GCA_015066955.1 Ruminococcus sp.
TTTGATACAGAAAAGGGTGTCGTGTATGCCGCTGACCCGTTGAAGGGCAATATGGAGTACTCCCTTGAACGTTTTCAGAGTGTGTATGACCAGATGGGCAAGCAGTCAATTGTATTTTATAAGGAGGCTTCCGAATGATTAAGGGTGTAATATTCGACCTTGACGGTACACTTATAGATTCAATGGGAATATGGTACAATATTGACAGACAGTTTCTTCGTGAAAACGGTGTGGATAATCCGCCTGAGGATATTTCAGACAGAATGAAGAAAATGTCGGTGGACGAGTCATCGGAGTATTTTATAACTGAATTCGGACTTTCCTGCACAAAGGATTACGTCATAAAGCGTATCGAGGAGCTTGTACGCAGAGAGTATGAGGAGCGTATTGCGCTGAAAGAAGGAGTACCGGAATTGCTTGACTTTCTTGATGAAAAGGGAATACCCTACGGCATTACAACGGCAACCTACAGAAGTCTTGCGGAGGCTGTACTGAAACGTCACGGAATATATGAGAGATTTGAATTTCTGCTGACCGATGCGGAGTATCCGAAGGGTAAGAAAAGTCCTGAAATATTTCTCGGAGCGGCAGAAAAGCTTGGACTGAGTCCCGCTGAAACGGCTGTTGCTGAGGACTCGCTTCACTGCATAGAGACTGCACTTTTTGCAGGCTTTTATGCAGTCGGGATTCTTGATAAATATTCCGAAAAGGACAGCAAGGCGATTTCTGAGAAGTCCCATGCGGTATATGAAAATATATTCAGTATGAGGGAGCTATTCCCGTAAGAATGGAGATAAATATGAAAAAGGTAATGGTTGGAATGAGCGGAGGAGTTGACAGTTCTGTAGCGGCACTTCTTCTGAGAGACAGCGGATATGACGTGACGGGAGTAACCCTTAAGCTTTTTTCCGATGAGGATATAGTACAGGCTGAAAAGGAGGGCAAGACCTGCTGTGCCCTTTCAGATGTTGAGGACGCAAGAAGCGTGGCTTACCGTCTTGGTTTTGAGCATATAGTGTTCAACTTTAAGGATAATTTCAGAGAGCACGTAATGAAGAAGTTTGCGGACAGCTATCTTGCAGGCAGAACGCCTAATCCGTGTATTGAATGCAACAGGCACGTAAAGTTTGACAAGATGCTCAGAAGGGCACAGGAGCTTGGATATGATTACATAGCTACAGGTCACTATGCGGTAAATGAGTATGACGAAAAATCCGGAAGATACCTGCTGAAACGTCCGGCAGACCGAAGCAAAGACCAGACCTACGTGCTGTATTCACTTACGCAGGAGCAGCTTGCACATACGCTTTTCCCTCTCGGTACACTTGAAAAGTCACAGGTGAGGGGAATTGCCGAAAATGCAGGTCTTGTAAATTCGTCCAAGCCTGACAGTCAGGATATATGCTTTGTGCCTGACGGAAAGTATGCTGAGTTTATAAGCCGTTTTACGGGTACAACTCCCGAAACAGGTGATTTTGTCTCAATGGAGGGCAGAATTCTCGGCAGGCACAAGGGTATCATTAATTATACGATAGGACAGCGTAAAGGGCTTGAAATTTCTCTCGGAAAGCCTGCCTATGTAGTCCGCAAGGACGTGGAGACGAATACGGTAACACTGGGCGACAACAGCGACCTTTTTACGGATTATCTTATTGCTGATGACGTAAACCTTATCTCGGTTGCTGAGATTAGTGAGCCTATGAAGATTACCGCTAAGACAAGATATAGTCAGACTGAACAGCCTGCAACTCTTTCGTATCTCGGAGAAGGGGAGTACCGTGTGGACTTCGATACCCCTCAGAGGGCAATTACAAGCGGACAGGCGGTTGTATTTTATGACGGAGATATTGTAGTCGGGGGAGGTACTATAAAATAATGGAATATTCATACGAAAAACTCACCGATGATATATACGTCTGCGCAAGCTCCGACCACCGCTTCGGTACTGACGCATTTCTGCTTGCATATTTTTCGCAGTACAGAAAAAAGGACAAGACATGCGATTTGGGTACAGGCTGCGGAATTATTCCCCTTATTATGCAGAAGGAAAATCCGCCGCAGATTACGTATGCGGTTGATATACAGGAGGGTGCGATTGAGCAGCTGAAAATGGGACTTGAAAAGAGCGTGACAAGCGGAATTGTGCCTGTATGTGCAGACCTTAAGGAGCTTTGGGAGGGTGCACCTCTCGGACAGCTTGACCTTGTTACATGCAATCCTCCGTACAAGGCTGCAAACGCAGGCTTTGAAAGCGTTATTACAGCTCAGAGAATAGCACGTCATGAGATTATGTGCAATATTGACGATGTGTGCAATGCGGCTTCAAAGCTTCTTAAATACGGCGGAAGGCTTTGTATATGCAACCGTCCCGAACGTCTCAGTGATGTTGTTTTTGCAATGAAAAATAACGGCATAGAGCCGAAAAGACTGCGTTTTGTATCTAAAAATCCCGATGAAGCGGCATGGCTTTTCCTTATTGAGGGTAAAAAGGGTTCGAAACCTTTTATGAAGGTCGAGCCTCAGCTTTATATACGTACAGAAAGCGGATTTTCGGAAGAACTGCAGAAGATATACGCAATCGGAAAGGAGCAGAAATGAGCGGAACATTATATATAATCGGTACACCTATCGGCAATATGGATGATATAACTCTCCGTCAGCTTGATACACTCAAGGCAGTGGATTTTGTGTGTGCGGAGGACACGAGAGTAACCGTAAAGCTTTTCAACAGGTATGATATAAAAAAGCCGCTTGTAAGCTTTCATGAGCACAGTACAAAGGCTGCTGCGGACGCTATAATTTCACGTCTGCTCAATGGTGAAAACGCAGGTATAGTTACCGATGCGGGAATGCCTTGTATTTCGGATCCTGGAGAGGTTCTTGTAAGACTTTGTGCGGAAAACGGCATAGATGTAAAGGTGGTGCCCGGACCGAGTGCGGTTGTATCTGCGGTTGCGTTATCGGGTATGAGTGTTCAGCGTTTTACTTTTGAGGGCTTTCTTCCCGTTCAGAACAAGCAGAGACGTCAGCGTCTTGATATGCTGAAAAATGAGACTGCCGTAATGGTGTTCTACGAAGCACCGCACAAGCTGAGAGCGACTCTTGATGACCTTGCAGAAGCTTTCAGCGGTGAGAGAGGAATTGCCCTTTGCAGAGAGCTTACAAAGATTCATGAGCAGGTGCTCCGCCTCACACTTGCGGAGGCTGTTGAGTACTACAATACAAATGAGCCGAAGGGTGAATTTGTGCTTGTATTAGAGGGTGCGAAGGAGTCTGATGGTGAGAAGTTAACAATTGACGATGCACTTGCTCAGGTTCAGCGGCTTGTCGATATGGGTGAACGTCCCGTAGATGCATGCAAGGCTGTGGCGAAGGAGAGCGGATACCGTAAGGGTGAGCTTTATTCAGCCTTTTGCGGCAGATAATCTTGTGCATATTGTATAAAAATGGTAAAAACTTTGTGACATGAAGATGAAATTTGTGTAATGTTGGTTTGTCAATGATGTGAGACAAATTAAATCAAAAAACTTGACCGTAATTAAGGAAAGCCTTGATGTAATCGGAAGGAGACTTCCAGTTAAGCGGACGCATAGGGAAATTGTTGTATTTTC
>SVNJ01000140.1 GCA_015066955.1 Ruminococcus sp.
TGCAGTATTGTGACCAGGTTCCACTTCCTCAGATTATCGGTGCTGACCGTGACGTGAAGTACAGAATAACTGCTATCGGCGATTCTATTACTCAGGGCTGTCAGACTGAGTTCATGGCTTATGAGTTCTGGGCGGCAAGAATCGCTCAGATGCTCGGCAAGGATTACAGCTTCCAGAACTGCGGTCTTGGATGGTCGAGAACAAGCGATGCGGCAAAGTGCGGAGACTGGCTTAAACGTGCATCTGCATCTGATATAGTTGTTGTTGCCTTCGGTACCAATGATATTGTATCGGGAGAATACGGCGGTGACGGTGCAAATACGGCTTCCGAAATCGACGAATATCTGAGAACCGTTCTTGACAAGCTTAAAGAAAAGAATTGTCAGATTATTGTGTTCAACGCTCCCCCTGAGGACTACCTTGATCACCTTGAAGCGGTACGTGTTGAGTATAACGAGAAGCTTAAGGCAACCTGTGAGGAGTACGGTGTATTCTTGTTTGACTTTGCTTCGCTTCTTTCAGATAAGTCCGAACCAAAAAAGGCTCTCTACGGCGGACATCCCAACGGTGAGGGCGGAAAAATAGTTGCGGACGAATTCCTTAAGCTTTATAAGGACTATCTTGCACTTTGATTATCAGGGCAGACCTTCGGGTCTGTCTTTTATTTTATACTGAAAAGAAAAAGCAGTCCGTAAACTGTACGGACTGCCATTTATGACCTTCAATATATGTCTTAACAGCAGAAAGAAAAAAACCTGTCCGTTTCCGAACAGGTTTCGACTGGAGCTGATGAGCAGATTCGAACTGCCGACCTACGCCTTACCAAGGCGTTGCGCTACCAACTGTGCCACATCAGCATTCAGCATGTATAATTATACACCTTTTAAGGCAGAAAGTCAATAGCTCTTGATTTATTTTATTATATTAATAAAATGCATATATCTTGACAATATCAGTAAAATATGCTATTATAAGAAAAACTGTGAACGGATTCAGTAGCTGTCATTCTGCGATTTCAGAGATTTTCCGGTTGGTGCGAGGAAAAACGGGTCTGACTGCGAATTACCTCCGGGAGTTGTCGTGCTGAAATTTCAGTAGGTGCGGACGGGTGTGCCCGTTACAGCTGTTGAGATCGCAGAGGCTTCCCCTGCGATAAATCGAGGTGGTACCACGAGTAATTTCGTCCTCGTACAGTTTCTTTGCTGTACGGGGATTTTATTTTAATGGAGGCTTTTATGAACATAGTAAAATTCCCCTCAGATGAAAGCGTGAATAATGCTGTATCAGCTGACGAGCCTCTGTTTGCAGCGATTTCCTTTGACGGTAAAACCGCAATTGTATGTCAGATTGACGAGGCTGTTGAACACCACATACTCCTCGCCAAATCAGGCTTTAATGAGACGGATATTGATAAATATTTCCGTATTGTTTTTGATAAGAGCGGTGCAGACTGGACATTTGTGTGTCCCCCCGATTATAAGAATATTCCCTTCAAGGATAAACGTTTCGAGGCTTTCTATAAGGACGGTTTTTCCGTTATTTCCGACTTTCTGCACTCTATAGGCTACCTTGTGGGTATAAACATCCCCAAACGATACCGCAGACATTTTGATATTATGAGTGAGGATAACAGTTCGCTCTGATTTATGGAAACATTTTATTGACAAAACTTGTTTATGAAATTTAGTAATAACCTCGTATTAAAAATTGCGAATAACAGCATGGGAGTAAAATTAAAATGAAAAATCGTAAGAGAGGAACCATTTTTCTATTATCCTTGTCTCTTTCTATATCAGCACTTTTACTTTTAATTATTTTAATAACGGATCGTTATGACGAAATATGGTTTGCGGTAATTCCTTTTTCTCTTTTTCCGATTTGTATGCTGATTAATGTTCTGCAGGAAATATTTGCTGAAAAAAAAGCAGACCGAAAAGCCACTGAAAAAGCCTCTATCTCACAATCAGCTGTAAGACAGCTCTTGCTTGAAAATTATGAAGAAAATATTTTCAGCGAAATAAATACCACTACAATGGCTGATAACCTGAAAAGTATCTGCAGAAAGAAGTATGCAACAAAGTGGCTGATTATGTCGCTACTTCCTCTTTTATTTTTACCTCTCGCCATTTTCGGATTCAGGATTGAAAAAAGTATTCTGTCTGTTATAATTTTAGTGTTCCTGATTATCTCAGCTTTTTGCTGTATGGCTATGTCTATATACAATTTCAGCGGATTGAATATAAATGTATTCATTAAAAAAGCAGGCGAAAATCTTAACATGATAGAACGATCATATATGGGCGGAAAGATAGTCCAAACCAAAGCACAAACATTCAATATAGGGATTGATTATTGTGTATATACCGACTTGTTTGATATTGACTTTTTCAAAAACAGCGACGTTACTGAAGCTGTTCTTACAGAAAGCAGAACGAAAAAGTATGATAGATTTGGATTTTATGCAGGTGAAAAAAATGAAATGTATGTATCGATTTCCATAAAAGGAAATAAAAGCACCTTTAAAATACAAGGTTCACAGCTTCAGCTTGAATATATCTGCGATGAACTTTTACGTTGCGGAATTAAAATAAATAAGAAATATATAAAGGAGAAATAACTATGACCACATTTGAAGAACTCAAAAGAAGAGGTCTGCTTGCACAGCTGACCGACGAAAAGGAAATCGAGGAGCTTGTAAACGCAGGCAAGGCTACCTTCTACATCGGCTTTGACCCCACCGCAGACAGCCTTCACGTAGGTCACTTCATGGCACTCTGCCTTATGAAGAGACTCCAGATGGCAGGAAACAAGCCTATCGTTCTCATCGGAGGCGGTACCGCCATGATTGGTGACCCCTCAGGCAAGACCGACATGAGAAAAATGATGACTCCCGAAACAATTCAGCATAACGTTGACTGCTTCAAGAAGCAGATGAGCCGCTTTATCGACTTTTCTGAGGACAAGGCTATCATCGTCAACAACGCTGACTGGCTTATGAACCTTAACTACGTTGAGCTTCTCCGTGATGTCGGTGCATGCTTCAGCGTAAACCGTATGCTCTCTCACGAGTGCTACAAGCAGAGAATGGAGAGAGGTCTCACCTTCCTTGAATTCAACTACATGATTATGCAGAGCTATGACTTTATGGAGCTTTTCCAGAAGTACGGCTGTAATATGCAGTTCGGCGGCGATGACCAGTGGGCTAACATGCTCGGCGGTACTGAGCTTATCCGCAGAAAGCTCGGCAAGGACGCTTACGCTATGACTATTACCCTTCTCCTCAACTCTGAAGGCAAGAAAATGGGCAAGACCGAAAAGGGTGCTGTATGGCTTGATGCTGAAAAGACTTCACCTTACGAGTTCTTCCAGTACTGGAGAAACGTTTCCGACGCTGACGTTATCAAGTGCCTTAAGATGCTCACCTTCGTTCCCGTTGAGGAAATCGAGGAAATGGAAAAGACTATGGAAGGTGCTGAGTTTAACAAGGCTAAGGAGCTTCTCG
>SVNJ01000025.1 GCA_015066955.1 Ruminococcus sp.
AAGTATGTTGATGATATTCAGACTGCGACAACTGATGCCGACATTATTACTATTTGGAACGAAATGCTGAAAACGGGTTTTATCAGTTGTAAGGTCAATCCTAGAGATATTAATATGGAAGCAAGCGAATTTGTAGAATTGTCCCTTGACGATAAAAAACGTTTCTTGATGGAATTGCTCGACAAGAACCAACTGTATGTAAATTATTGCGATATGGAAGATGAAACTTTTGCTGTGTCTGATGCAGACAAGGCATTTACAAAGAGTTTCTATGGGGAGATGTAATTATGCCGTTTCTTTATGAACAACTTGATACGTTGCGTAATTTCGGCAGTTACACCGAAATGCCGTCGTACATACAAGAAAATATAAGCCCACGTTTTGAATTAAGACCGTATCAGATAGGCGCGTTTGAAAACTTCATAACCTACTTTGAGAACGACAAAATGTGTCATAAACCGACACAAACGCTGTTCCATATGGCAACGGGTTCGGGTAAAACGATGATTATGGCAGGGTTGATGCTGTACCTCTATAAAAAGGGGTATCGCAACTTTCTGTTCTTCGTAAATCTGTCGAACATCGTCAATAAGACAAGGGACAACTTCTTAAACGCTCTTTCAAGCAAATATCTTTTTGCCGATGAAATACGCATTGATGGCGAGCGAGTACCGATTAAGGAAGTAACGAACTTCCAATACACAGACGAGAACGCAATTAACATTTGCTTCACCACAACGCAGGGGCTTCACACTGATATGTGGTTTGCCAAAGAAAACGCCATTTCATTTGAAGATTTTGTTGATAAAAAAGTCGTTCTTATCTCCGATGAAGCACATCATCTGAATGTGGATACCAAGACGCTTGAGAAGAACAAGGACGAGCAGGCGAATTATCATAGCTGGGAACAGACAGTCCGCCGTATTTTTGAAGCAAATAAAGAAAATGTGCTGCTTGAATTTACTGCCACCTGCGACATTCATAATTCGCAGATACGGGCTGAATATGAAAGTAAAATTGTCTATGACTATCCGCTTTCCAAATTCAGAGCTGACGGATACTCAAAAGAGATTAAGACGCTGCGCTCTGATGTGACAATTATGGAAAGAGCTATTCAAGCTATAATGTTAAGTCAGTATCGTTTGAAAGTGTTTCAAGATTGTCGTTTGTCAGTAAAGCCTGTTGTACTGTTCAAAGCGGCGAAAATTGCCGACAGCAACGGGTTTATGGAAGCGTTTATTGATACCATTGGTAATCTAACGGGCAACGAACTGCGACGTATTTCCAAACTGACTGACAACGAAACGTTGGGAGAAGCATACGCATACTTCGAGAAGAATGGCATCAGCTTTGACCAGTTGGCGCAAGAGTTACGTGAAGATTTTTCCGCAGAGCATTGTATCTCAGCGAACGATGATAAAGAAGCGGCGGCAAAGCAGATAGCGTTAAATTCGCTGGAGGATGTGTCCAATCCGTACCGTGCCGTGTTCGAGGTCAAGAAGTTAGACGAGGGCTGGGACGTTCTCAATCTGTTCGATATTGTCCGTCTGTACGAAACACGACAGTCAGGCGGTAAGAAGATTTCCTCTGCAACAATTTCGGAAGCACAGTTAATAGGACGTGGTGCACGTTATTGTCCGTTCCAGATTGATAATGAACAGGAGAAGTATAAAAGAAAATACGATACGGATATTGATAATCCGCTTCGTATCTGTGAAGAGTTGTATTACCATTGCCAGAACGATAGCCGATATATCGCTGAGCTTAACAATGCTCTGCGTGAAATCGGTGTTGATATTGAAAATCAGACTGTTCGTACATATGTACTGAAAGACAGCTTTAAATCTGATGCGCTCTACCGTGAAGGACTTGTCTTTACAAATGACCGAGTAGAGAAGAGCCGAGAAGATGTTGATGGGCTGCTCCCGTCCGTTCGCGAACACATTTATACAGTTAGGCTTACAACAGGCAGTTCCGGTGAGGATACTCTTTTCGGTGGCGGAAACGACTTGACCGAAAAACAGATAGCAACATACGTTTATCGTACTTCTATCGGAGAGATTGCCGAGATGAACTATGCAATTGTTCATAAGGCATTGTGTAAATATAGTGTTCTCAAGTTTAACACCTTGAAAAGTTACTTCCCGAACTTGAAATCTACAAGGGAGTTTATAACGAGCGAAAAATATATGGGCGGTATCAAGGTCGAAATCACATCAAAATATGAAAAACCTGCGCCGTATATTCTTTTCGTTGCTTGCACGAACATACTTGAAAAGGTGGCTGCATCTGTATCTGCCATTGAAGTGACATATGAGGGAACAACCGAGTTTAAGCCTACGCGTATCTATGAAATGTTCAAGGACAAAAAGTGTAACTATACTATTATGCACGATGGCGGCGTTGGTTACTCTCAAAACGATATGACCGTTCCAAGCAGTTGGAAAATCGATTTATCGAAAGAAGATTGGTTTGCCTTTGAGGATAATTTCGGAACAAGCGAAGAAAAGGCGTTTGTCGCTTATTTCAAATCGTTTGTTATGAAGTTAAAAGAAAAGTACGACAAGGTTTTCCTTGTCAGAAACGAACGGCAGCTACACATCTATTCATTTGATGGCGGTGAACGTTTTGAACCAGACTATCTGCTGTTTTTGCATAAGCAGAATGAAGACGGCTACGAACAGTTGCAAGTATTCATAGAGCCGAAAGGAACTCATCTTATCCAGAATGACAAATGGAAGGAAGATTTCTTGCTTGAGCTTGAGGATAAGGCAGTGGCAACAAAGGTGTTTGTTGATGATAACCGTTATCGCATATGGGGCTTTCATTTTTATAATGAGGACAAAAGAAAGAATGAATTTTCTGATGATATGAAGAAATTAATCAGCAAACACTAAAGATGGCATTTGATTATTTTGAGGAGTTGTTTTAATGAAGCAAAGATATTGGGATAAGATGACTCAATTTAAATTCGAGATTTTGTTGTTTAACGAACATTTTTCGCGATATGTACTAATCAACAGAATAATCATCATCGTTTTAGCTGTGTTATCATCAGGTGCAGTAGGAACGTGGGCAATATGGAAACAATATGATATAATATGGGCAGTTATTGTAGCCGCAACTCAAATTATATCTATAGTCAACGAATTTTTGCCGTACAAAAAACGAATCGAAGAAATTCCCAAGTTAATTGCTGAACTAAATACCATATACAATAAGATGGAAGAAGAATGGTATAATGTTAATGCTCAAAAATATGACGATGCAAATGTTAATAAAATTCTTTATAAATACATAGCAAATTGGGATAAAATTCAAAACAACTACTTAAAATCTGATGCATTGCCAGATAAGAAAAAATTAACTTCAAAAGCAAGTAAATTACAGCAGGAATACTTCTCTTGCTTCTTAATAGGAGATGTTGAAAATGAAACCGAGCAAACCATTACCCAATAAACCTTCCTCAACTCCAAATAGAGGAAATACTAATAATCGTGGTGGGAATATTCCAACGCAGCCAGTAAAAATACCAATGCCTAATCCCCCTAAGAAATAAAATGCATATCTTAAACGTATAACAGGCGTATGCAAAGAAATTGCATACGCCTGTTGTTAGTTTCATTAGCCGCCGTTTAGTCAATAACCAAGTAGTATTTTTGAATACTTCTGTATGGTCATCGCCCTAAATACGGATACCCTTTTTTTACTATATCATGTTTATTTTGTTTTTAATGGTATTTCTGCTGTAGTCATATCGCCGTTTTCGGATTTTCTGTACTCAACCGTAATGCCTGAATTTGTGTAGTGAATTGAGTAATCGTCGCCGCTGAAAAGGAATCCGCTGTCTTTGTATTCAGCCGTATAATCCTCGTCAAAGGGGAAATAATCCGTATCAAGCTCAAGCGTGCCGACAAGAGTGTAGCTGCCGTACTGAACGGGACCGCCTCCTGAATGAGCAAGATAAATATCGGCTACGGATTCATTTTCGAAAGTATACTGATTAATCATGAGAGTATCGTATGAACGTTTATATAGCGTATAGTCATCCGAATCATAATCAGGAGAATAGTAAATAAGCTCACCTTCGGTATTGAGATAGTCATCATTGAAGCAGAAGCGTCTTTCACGGATTTCGTACCAGTAATAGTCTTTATCTAAATATAATACATGAATGAAACTGTCCGCGCAGCATCCGAGAGGCTGTTCTACGCCCATATTAAGCCTGATAGTGTACCCGTCCCTGTGAGCTGAAAGAAGCTCGTAACTTGTGCCGATTATATTTCCGTCCATCCAAATATATGCACAATACTCATCAAGGTCACGGGTGAAAAGATTTTCCTTAAGAAGCTGAATGCCCTCTTCCGTAGCGATTTCGCTGAGGAAAGCGTCAAGCTCTTCATTTGAATTTACCCATGCTTCGTGATTGCTGTAATCGTTTAAGATCCGTGTGTTGTTGCTTTCATGATACCAACCTAAGTCAAAGTAATTGTAGAAAACGTCAGTCGGTTCTTCCCATTCCTTTACCGATACAACTTCTTGTCCGGAATAAATACTTTTCGATACAGAAGCCTGCGAAATAATTATACCCTCTGCGACTGTATCTTCAATATATTCACGTGTATAGAAGAAGGTGAAATTGCCGTCATCAGCATAGTTGAATGAAGGGGTTACCTTCCAGCGTTCATTGTAACTCTTTGCGTAAAGGTCAATCATGAGGACATTTTCAGCAAAATATGCCTCGTCATAGGTCTTTTTAAATGAACTTACAACCGCACCTCCGAATTTTCCGTCAAGCCATGAGGCAAGCTCCTCTGGGGAGGTGAATACCTGTGGTGTACCGTCTGTTAAAGCTGTCCTGTATGCGGAATGGTCTACCGCATTTGTTTCGCTGACCGACAGCGTAAACGGGCTTGCAGGCGGAGTTTCTGTTTCCTCCCATACAACCTGTGCACCAACATTATTATTTACACTGTAGAGTGCTTTCGGCATGGTTACCTGTGCGAATACACCCGTTATAACGCATGTAACGGGAGAATCTGCCTCTTTTTTATGATACTGTATCTTGAGGATATCTCCCTCATAGAATACGTCACCGATTTCGTAAAGCTCAGCATCTCCATAATTCTGATTCATAGTCTTAATGAAGAGTACATTCTCCTCAAAGAATTCCTCTGTATATATAGACAGGAATTCCTCCCGCTCAGACTCATCAGCAATTTCGTAGTCTTCCATCCATCCATAAAAATGGTGGTCTACAGCACGGGGCGCAAAAAATGCATTAAGCTCGTCCACCGATGTAATTACAGCTTCGGGAAATTCATCGGCAGTAAATGGAAATCCTCCCATGTCGTCAGAAAGCTCAATATCCTTTGTGATATTTCCGCACATTTCACCTATTTCATCACGCATAAGGCACATATCGAGGCTGTCAACAACGCCGTCGCCTGTCATATCGCTGCTGTTGAAGGCTTCTTCCTTCTGAATGGAAGCATTTCCTGCAATGCAGTCCTTCATGCGACGCATATCGAATATACTGAGTGTGCCGTCCATGTCAATATCGCCGCAGACAATCATTTCCTCCGCTGAGGAGAAAACAGGTGCAAGCGAGGATACTGCAAGTAAGCCTGCTGTGAAGAGTATGGGTAGTTTTCTGTGTTTCATAGTTAATCCCTCCTGAAAATATTTTTCTATAAGCTTTAACGGAAAAATATGCCATTATGTGCGGTAAATTTTGTGAACTTTTTGTAAATTAGAGTTCATAGTTTGTTTACAATTGAAACCGCACATACAGCCATATTTTTCCGTTAATGTTTATGAAAGCAATCCGCATAAACCCTTTCCAAAACAAAATCTTTCAGACTAAATTTAAAGGAGGCTTTACGATGAATTACAAAAGAATAATTTCAGCGGTGACGAGTATATGTCTTGCCGTATCAACAGCAACAGCTTTTACCGTAAATGCGGTAAGCGAAGAAAAGCTTATGGGTGACGCAAACGGTGACGGACGCTTCAATGCAGCTGACGTAGTTTCCGTACAGAAATGGCTTATGGGTACAGGTGCTATGACAGCCCGTGACACCGTTGACTTCTGTGCTGACGGTGTTATCAATTCCTTTGACTACATTTTAATGTTGAAGGCACTCAGAGAAAGCGGCGAGGCTTATAATCTGCCTTACAGTGTAAAGACGAAGAATCTTTGTGACGAATATGAATCGTCAGCTGTTAAAGGTGCAAAGGCTGACGAAGCATTCATCAGCGGACAGACTGAATTCTATCTTGAACTTATGCAGAAAACCGTTGATAGCGAAAATGAAGGAAAGAATATCCTCATTTCTCCTTATTCCGTGATGCAGGCACTTGCTATGACTGCAAACGGTGCAGACAGCAATACACGGGAGGAAATGGAAAATGTTCTCGGCGGAGGAATGGAGCTTGAAAAGCTTAATGAGTATCTCTACACTCAGCGCAGCTCACAGCCGAATGATAAAGACTGCAAGCTTACAACGGCTAATTCGATATGGACAATCGATGATGAGGAGCGTATACAGGTTATGCCCGAATTCATTCAGACCAATAAGGACTACTTCAATGCTGATATATTCACTGCTCCCTTTGATGATACAACAGTGAAGGATATCAACAGCTGGGTGAATGAAAAAACGGACGCAATGATACCGACTCTTCTTGATAAGATACCTGCGGAGGCAGTAATGTACCTTATCAACGCAATTGCCTTTGACGCAAAATGGGAGGAGCAGTATACAGAATACAGCGTACATTCCCGTGATTTTACTGCCTTTGACGGTACCGTACAGCAGGCTGATATGATGTACTCGGAGGAGTATTATTACCTTGAAGATGATAATGCAGTGGGACTTTACAAGTATTACGAGGGCAGAAGATACGCATTTGCGGCAATTATGCCCGATGAGGGAGTTGAGCTTAACGACTATATCGCAGAGCTTACTCCTCAGGAGCTTAATGCTATTCTTGCAAATCCCGTATATGAGCAAATTGACGCAGGCATTCCGAAGTTCAGCTATGATTATGAAGCTAAGAAAATGAAGGATAGTCTTATGGAAATGGGAATGGCAAGTGCATTTTTCCCGTCCGGAGATTTTTCTCGTATGGCAAAGACACCGATGGGCGATGTTTATATAAGCGAAGTTATTCACAAGACATTTATAGACCTCTGTGAGGCAGGCACAAGAGCGGCAGCGGTGACAGTCGTTGAAATGGCGGGAGATTCTGCAATGCCGGTTGAAAGGAGGAATGTCATCCTCGACAGACCTTTCCTTTACTGCATAGTTGATACGGAAAACGACCTTCCCGTATTTATCGGAACACTTATGACAATTCCCGAATAATTACATAAAAACTTACAAGAAAAAACAGCCGTATCTGCACTTAAACGGCATTGATGTTTAAAACTTAATAGGGGTCTCTTATGGGACAAATCAGAAGCCGTATCACATCGATACGGCTTTTTTCTGCAGTGGTTTACAAATTTACTGTTTCATGGTATAATTATACCATAAAAGGTAATGTGTTCACTGAAAGTTTACAATTATTTCCGCACATTGCTGTTCTTTATTCCGTTAAGTTTAATGAAGGGAGGGTTATGTGTGTCATTGAATATTGATGAGCAGTATGATAAAATTTACAGATACTGCTATCTGCGTGTACGTCATCGTGAGACGGCAGAAGACCTGACACAGGAAACCTTCCTTCGGTATCTTGAACATCCGCAGTACAGCAATGTGGATAAGACGCTTCAGCTTTTGTACACCATTGCAGGCAATCTCTGTGCCGACAGATTCAGAATGAGGCAGACCGCCGAGCTTTCGGAGGAAACCGTTTCTGAGGAAAACATTGAGGAAACTGTTATTTCGGGCTTCTCCCTTCAACAGGCTCTGGACAGTCTTTCTCAGGAGGACAGGGAAATAATACTGCTGAGGTACATAAATGAAGTCCCTATAAACGTTATTGCTGGACTTTACAATATATCAAGATTTGCAGTAAACCGAAGAATCAAGAAAATTCTTGACACACTTCATAATATTCTCGGAAAGGAGGAGCTGAAATGAAAAAGTCTGAAATAGACGCACTGAAAAAGGCTTTCAATATACCCGAGCCTGAAAACAAGGAAATATTCATCTCTTCCTATAAAGAAAAGCTAAAAATAAATAAGCGTCCTGTTGCCGTTCCCGTAATTATGCGTTATGTTTCAACTGCAGTTGCGGCGGCACTGATTGTCGGACTGTGGGGCAGTCTCAGCCGAACCTCCGAATACCGTGAAAAATTTCAGGAAAGCTCTTCTGTAATAGAGATGCAGACTGAGGCTGTGACTGAGGATATAACCGATATTGTAACAACCTCCCCGACCGAAAATAACGCAGAGACTGAGAAAACCGAGCCTACCACAGCTGTTTCAACCGATGCACAGGTGAATAAACCGTCTCCGCAGGCAACAACAGCAGTCAGCGGCGGACAGAATATTCAGTCGTCTACAGAGGCAGTAACAAATACTTCGGCAGTAACGCAGACTGTTTTGCAGTCAGCAGGTACGCAGACATACACTCATACGGCTGTACCTCAGACTACAACTAAGGTTCAGAGCGGAGGTACAGTTTCTTCGGCAACAACCGCAAGGGAAGAAACACGTCCTGTACGTACAACAACCGCTGAGGAAAATCTTGCACCGCCCGTAACAGGTGAAATTACAGAGCAGGTTACACAGCCTGCGGTGACAACTACTATAGCAGATAATGAACCTGTAGTAGTAGAAACTACAGCTTCTTGTTATGAGCCCGGAGGTGCGGTAGTTGCAACAACTTCGCCCGATGACCCGGAGGACACCGGAGGATATGACCGTACTGTAACCCCATCTGTGGTATATGATAAAAACGGTGAAATCTATGATGGAGACAGCTTTAATATGGGAGACCATGCACCGCCATCCGACTTTGCCCCACCCGTATATAAAGCACGCTGGAAGCAAATGGCGGATAATTCTGACCATATAGTATACGGCATGATTGATGAAGTAATATATACCGCAGTTTACGGAATGCCATACACTCAGCTGGATATAACGATTTTTGAGGCTTATATAACAGACAGCAAGCTTGATTGTCTGACAAGGATTTCTGTTTATATGCCGGGAGGATATATGCCTGCATCTGAGTACAGGAAAAATTATTATCTTCCGTCATATATTCCCGATGACGCTATAGTGGAAGTATCGGGAGGAAATGCAATGAGTTATAACGCAGGAGAGGAGTACATTTTCTTCTTGGAAAATGCAGATGGTATAGTGCCTGAACGTGCTTACGTCCTTACAGATAAAACGGATTTATCAATATTTATGTTTAGAAACGGGAAATATTACTCAGCCGGAGATGCCGCTATGAAATTCAATGAATCTGAATTAAAGGAGTATCTGACGGCATAAATTTGATAGAGAGGGGAAAAGGCAGAGCTTGCGGCTCTGCCTTTTCATTTTACTTAAGTCTTGTATCAATACTGTCGGCAATAATATCATAGGTCTGAATGCGTGCGTATTTCGGAAGCTTTTCGTTCACCTCATCGATAATGCTTTCACAGCTTACTTCCGATACAGCATAAAATGACGCATGAATCCTTCGGTCACGCTCAAAAATTTTTACACGGCTAATCTGCGGATAGTCGGTAAAAAGACCTTCAATTTCATCTGGGAATACGTTTTCGCCGTTTGAAAGAAGTATCATTCTGCGTTTTCTGCCTTTTAGATAAAGCCTGCCGTCCTTAATGAAGCCCAAATCTCCCGTACGGAAGAAGCCTTCGCTGTCAAAGGCATTTACTGTTGCGGCTTCGTTAAGGAAATATCCCGAAAATACGTTATCTCCACGTACAAGTATTTCACCGGTTCCATTTTCATCGGGACTGTCTATACGCACTTCAATATTCTCCATAATTATGCCTGCAGATTCAAAATCATTAGGCTCAGTGTATTCACAGCTGATAAGCGAGGACGTTTCCGTAAGACCGTAAGCTTCAAGAAGATTCAGTCCCGCATTTTTCAGATACCTGCGGATTTCGGGACGGAAGTATGCACCGCCGCAGAAAAGATAGCGGATATTTCCGCCAAGTGCCGCAGACGGAGGAATATTTCCTTCAGTGCAGGCATAATAGAGCTTTTCGAATATCAGCGGCACTGCACAGAAAACCGTAGGCTTTACCATTTGCAGCTCCTCCAAGATAAGCTTTGTGTCACTGCAAAGGTATATGCTCATGCCAGAAATAAGGGAGTACAGAAAGTTGCAGATTCCCCCGTAGGTGTGACTGAGGGGCAGGAAAAGGTAATCCTTATCCTGAGGGGTAAATGGAGTTCTTCTGCAGAGGTTCTCATAATTTGCAAACATGTTGTCCTGAGAGAGCATAACAGCTTTCGGCATACCCGTAGTACCCGATGAGAAGATAATTTTACAGCATTCGCATGAATCGGTGGGAATTAGGGGTGATGTGCTTTCGTTTTTCAGCTGTAACAGCTCTTCCAGAACGATGTATGTAAGCTTCGGAAATTTCTCTCTGAGTGCATTTATTGAAGCTTCATTCTGACGGGAATAAATAACAGCACCTGCATCAAGAAGCTCAGCGGCATTGATAATATCCAGTGCAGACCATTCCTTAGAAAGTGTACAGCTTACCCCGACATAGCCCATAACTGCGGTGTCTGCAACCGTATAATTGTAGGAATTTCCGCCGATGATAATGATATTCTGTCCGAGAAGTCCCATTGAAATGAGAGCGGAGGCTGTACGCTGAACATCAACTGCAAAACGGTCATAGGTTACTCCCTCAAAGGTGTTGCCATTGCGTTCAAAAATATACTCATGTCCCTTGAATTTCTGTGTGCCCTCAGACAGAATTTCGTGAATACTGTATTTACCCATTACCTGATATACCCCTTTAATTTATCATAGTCAATTTTCGTGTGATGCTTTACATCGCACGGTATTTTTTTAATAGCAGTGATTTTAGCATTGTCTGTTCCGATATTTTTCAGCAGCTTGGCTATATCCTCAGTGCGGACTTTATATTTTCCCTTTTGCAGAAAAACGTGAATTTTTCCGTTATGTTCAACTACGGCACATTTTGCAAGTTCAGGGAAGTGTGCGATAATTTCCTGTTCAATGCAGTTGCTGTAAATCTTCTTATTACCTACAGTGACGTATCTGCGGCTTTTCCCGAGAAAATACAGCAGGTCGCTGTCATACTCAGCAATATCGTTTGTGTGATGCCACAGCGTACCGTCAGCGTCTGTTTCCTTAGTGGAGGAATCGCTGATAAGGTAATTTTCAAGCATGGCTTCACTTGTAACGAGGATTTCACCGTTTTCCGCAAGCCTTACACGTACCCCGTCAACAGGACGTCCGAGAACAGAGAGGTGCTTTTTTCCGAGAATTTCAATAAACTCGTCAAGGTCGGTCTGAGCGATAATACTGCATTCCGTAGAACCGTAAATTATACTGCAATGGCAATGAGGATATTTTTTGCGGATAAGCCTTGCCTCATGAAGATTGAGAATCGCACCGCCGAAATAGAGTGTTTTCAGCTTTGGGAAGATATTCTCAGCTTTCAGACAGTAATCGGGTGAGGTGATAATCATGGTCACTGCTTCATCTGCAAACAGTCTCAGCACCTTGTTCACTTTATTGTCGCTGTACCTGCCGAGATTAAGCTGAGGCATAACGGTTGTAAAGCCGTTGAGGATATTTGCGAAAACATAAATATACGAGGTAGTCAGTACCGTTTCGTGCCCATCTGAGCGGATATTTTTATTTATAAGCTGAAGCTGCTGAAGCAGGTCACGGTGACTGCGGACTGCGATTTTAGGCTTTCCCGTTGAGCCTGTAGTCATGGTGAGAAGTGCGGTTGTATTTTCAGGAATATCGGCTTGAACTGTACTTTCAGCATTGAAATTCTCAAAACGGTCGATATTTATTACTCGGCGGATTTTACCGATTTCGCCGAAAAAGGGACGCAGATACTTAGTCCTGTCCGAAACAAGCACAAGCTGGGGCTTATAGTCTGAGAAGATAGTCCTCAGGCTTTCCTGCTTTGCGAAAATGTCCACGTACATTATCGACGCACCTGTTTTCAGCGAAGCAAGCATGAACACGCACAGCTTGTATGAGGAAGCGGCAAAGGCAAGTATGCGGTCACCCTGCTTTACACCGCAGTCCGCAAGATAAGCCGTCATTCTCTGAACGTCACTGTGAAGCTGTGAAAAGCTTTTCCGCTTTACCTGTTTTCCCTCACGATAAACAACGACAGTACGGTCGGAATGGGTACTGCATACATCTTCAAATAAATCAACTATTCTGCTCATTTATCAGCGTCCTCCGATATACTGAAAAATCACGGTAAAACCATGAATTATTACGTCTGAAAAGAGCTTCGGAAAGCTTTTTATCGTATTCAAATGCAGGTGTATCAAGGTATCTTCTGTTCTGCATGTTGAAGTAAGCTAAACGTCCGCCTGTGTTGAGAATCTCCGAAAGTCTGCGTACATTCCTTTCAAATTCAGTCCCGCTCATATATTCAAAAATGTCCGAAAGATTAGCAAAATCAGCCTTGATACCGTCAAGGGAAAGCAAATTGCCGTGAATCAGAGTAATGCGGTCAATCCGCTGTCTGATTATATCAAAGTTTTCGTGACGAAGATAGAGGGGCAGTGAACGGGAAGTATAATTTCCGTTAACGATATAGTTGATGTACGGATTATCGGCATTTACGGTATTGCTGATACCGAATTCAAAACGTCTGCGGATATCGTTTCCGCTGTCCTCCTTGTCATTTACGTAATTATAAAAGCTCTTGTCACGTCCGAGCTTTCCCATGACCTTATAGCCGAAATAAATGCGGAAAATAGCCTTTAAACGGCGGTTGTTGATGTGACGGCGGTAAAATTCACGCTGTTTTTTTGTACAGTCCAAACGTGAAAAGGTAAGGAATTTCTCGTTGGTGGAGAAAAGCGGAATAATGAATTTTCTGAATATGCCGAAAAAATTCTCGAACTTGCCTGTGTGAATGATTCCACGTTCAATAAGGTCGGTATTTCGGTCAAAATAGCGTCGTGCCTTTTTAGATAAAGCATGACGTACCCTTGCATAGAGAGGTAAACGTTCACCGTTTTTTACTCCGAGCAGCGTAAGCATTTCAGTGTAGCTGAGACAGCGGAAGCATGCCATTTTCAGCTCAAAGCAGTAAAGCTGAGTGGGATTTACGTCAAAAGCATAGATTCTGCGTGGATTTTTCAGAAGCATAGCAAGCGTATTGTCGCCTGCTGAGGCAACGGAAATACCTGTTTCACCCTCTTGTATGCCGAGAGCGTCAAGCATAATATTGGTGTCCTCCCAGCAGTTTGAGTATCGGATAAAGGAAAAATCAGCCTTATTCATTGCCGTCACCTACTATCTCGACTGTGCCGTTTACGCCGTCAACACGTACCGTCATACCGTCCTTTACAGCGGAGGTAAGTCCACGTATTCCAGCAACAAGGGTTATACCCATTTCACGGGCAACAACGGCAGAATGTGAGAGTACGCTTCCACGCTCAATGATTATAGCCTTTGCCATAGGGAAAAGCACCGTCCAGCCGGGATCGGTACGCTTTGCCATGAGGATATAGCCCTCAACATCTGCGTCAGCAGGATTTTCAACAAGCTTTACAACGCCCGTAACCGTTTTTCCGCCGCCTGCAACGCCACGAAGAATATCTTCACCGCACACCTCCTGACGGGAGTAAATAGGTACCATATTTTCAGAGGTAACATCACCATAAAAGTACATTCGCTCATAAATCGGACGTGACTTGTTTTCCTCGTATTCAGCCTTGCGTGCAGTAATTTTTTCACGGAGTACTGAGGACGTATCACCTTTGCCGCTGACAAAGTCTGTGATTTCGCCTTTGGTGAGGAAGAAAACGTCACGGAAATTACTGATAATACCCTCGTCTGCGAAATTTCTGCCGATTCGCAGATAGATATTTCTCACTATTGAATATATGTAGGTTCTTCTGAGACGGAGGGATTCTCTGTTGCGGATAAAGAACTTTGTAACGCTGAGAAGAAGCTTTATAAACGGTCTTTTCAGTGCACCGAAATGTGAAAGAAGCTCCTTTTCAGCCTTCGGGTCAGCCTCTGTACCGTATTCGGGGAGACTTTCGCATCTCAGATATCCACGAATGGTATCAAGGAGAAATGACGGGTCCTCGAAAAGGGTAACAGTTTCAAGCTTAAGCTCCTCCATAGTTCTTGCACCGTAGTGATAGATATAATCGTCAATACTGCGGAAAACAGACTCACTTTCGCTGAGTTTTGCCTTTATGGTTTCATTATCGGAGCTGAAAAGCTTCGTTAGCTCAGGATTTTGTTTTATTTCCTCAACGATTTTCAGCAGTGCTTCACTCTGCTGTGCACTTTCAACGTTACCCTGACGGCTTATAACGCTGCTGATAAGTCCCTCATAGTTGGGGATATTCTTCTTTTTCAGCTGTTCGGTAAGCATACCGTAGAATATCATTGCTCCCATATCATTTGCAATGGGAGTTATGAAATCGTCAAGGATATTCTTTTCAAGTGTATCATAAACACCAAGAAGCTCACTGCCTGTCAGCCCCTCAAAATCACTGCCGTAATAGGGCTTTGTAACCTCATTGAAGCGTTCGATGAAGCGTCGGCTGTCCTTTTTCATTCGGAGCATCTTGCGGATAAAGCTTGCGTAGATACGTACAAGCCTTGTTTTTGCACCCATTTCCGACTCGTGCATGGTGGTTTTTACACCCATCATGTTTTCCATGTACTGCTTGTTTTTCTGATAGCCGGGATAGAGTGCGGTCATTTTGTACCAGCTGTTGAGACGGTAGTAAATCTTATTATCGTAGAAATTCAGCATATTGTCGAGGTCATTTTCAATGGACTTTATAGCCTCCTCGCTGACATAAAAGGTGCGGAGGGTCTGCTTGTAGATTTTAGCGTAAACCTCTCTCGCAAAGGTAAAGGTCAGGGGAGTAGTAACGCCCGAATAGCTTTCAATGATGTTGGAATTATCAAGCACCGTGCGGAAATTATCCTTGCTGATATGGCTGTAATTTGTTATAAGACGGCACTGCAGAATATGTATTTCGCCGTCCTTTATGCAGAATTCAATATCCTGTCCTCTTCGTGGAGTGAAGCCCTTTTCGATTTTCTGAGCCTCATTGAAAAGCCTGAGTATAAGCTCATCGGGAAGTATTGAAGAGGACTCCTTACGGCTTACGATAGTCCCCGTACAGTCAACGACATAGTCACTGCTGTCGGTTTCACCCGAAACAAGCGCTTCTCCAAGTCCTTCAACAACGCTTATAAGCATTTCATCGGGATTGTTAGTTGTAGGGTCGGTAGTGAAGATAACTCCAGAGTAGTCAGCCTGCACCATACGCTGAATTATTACCGCTATACTTATGTCTGTATTGATAAGACCGTTTTTTCGTCGGTACTCCGTTATACGCTCCGAGAAGCACGAAAGATAGCATTTTTTTATGCATTCAAGAATATTTTCGATACCGCAAACATTGAGAAAGCTCTCCATCATGCCCGCAAAAGAGAAGTGTTCACCGTCCTCGTCTGTTGCACTTGAGCGTACGGAAAGAAGCGTACCTTCGCCAAAAAGTGCCGTAATTCTGTCGGAAATAAGCTGTCTTGTTTCCTGTGTGAAATCACTGTTTTCAATCAGCTTTAGTATTTCCGTGCGGCTGTTTTCGGTGAAATTGCTGAGTATACGGCTGTATTCATCCTTGCTGTCACCGAGAAAATCAAAGAAAACCTCAGATGACAGCACAAGCCACTGAGGTACATTTGCACCAATATCGCAAAGACGGTTGAGGTTGAACGCCTTTCCGCCGATATTCTGTATATTTACATTTGTATTTTCGGAAATACAGTTCATTTTCTCATCTTTCCTTTGATAATGTAGTAAGCCAGTGCGGCGGCAAAACAGACAGCAATAGTCAGAATCTGTACAGCTCCGATTTCACTGCCGTTTGCATAGTAATAAAACGTGAATAAAAGCGGCATAAGGGCGGTTTTAAGGGGTGGAAGCTTTTCCATGAGAAGTAAATATCCCAATACCGCAATACTTATAAGTCCGGCAAATCCATAGAAGGCGGCATTCAGTACAACAAATACTGCCGAAAGAGTGCAGGCAAGAATAATCAGCTCTTTTTTGCTGAGATACTGCTTTTTACGTTTGCTGTCACTTTCAAAGTCGCAGATGTCGTCCCATGCTCTGAGAATCAGCAGAATAAGCAGTGTAACAGCCGTCATACGCAGAAATACAGGAATTCCGTCTTGTGCCGTTAAAGTAAAAACAGCCGAGATTACTGCCGAAACGATAATATAAGAGGGCAGCATGAATTTTCGGAAAAGATATTTTATCAGCTTCATTTTTTTACGAATCTCCTGTAAACGGAGGCTTTAAGGAAAAGGGGAGTCTGTCTGAGTCCCACTGTATCGCAGAGAAGCTTTAATTCCTCACGGGGCTTTTCTGAGTAATACTGCGACTGCACAAGTTTTAATCCTTCTTGACGGGAAAGCCTTCCGCTGCGTACAAGTACGCTTATTTCGGGCAGACAGTGAGGACGTCCCTCTGCACACTGATAAATATAATGAGCTGCATTATGTACACGGCAGTCGTAATGGTCATATTTATCGTCGGTAGTCCAGCCTGTATTTTCACGAAGAAAGTCCACTATATCATTTTCATTGTAGTCATGATAAAGAAAGTAAGCCACGAATTCACGGAAGTCATTCTGCGGTATACCGTTATAAAGCATGCTTTTTACATCTTTGAGAAGGTTTTCATCCATACGTGTTTCTATGGAAGAGAGAAGCTCATTGTAAAGAGCATTTAGGTCAATATCAGAAACGGGTTTCAGTCCTGTGTCTATGAAAGAGGTGAAAACATCGTCGCCGTAATATCTGAGCATCTGCTGCGGACTTCTGCCGTGAATGCACATACCTGCGTTGATTTTTGTGGTATAGTTAATCATTGCCGCATAGCCGAGATAGGAGCAGGAAATGCAGGGAGTAAGCCAGTGCTTCATTGAATAGCGGTAAAAGCGTTTCAGAAGGTCGGTATCAAATCCGATATATTCATGCTCAACCCCGAATTCATTTACAAGCCTGTCAACATTACGGCGTGCATTGTCGCTGAAAAAGCCGTTGAGCATGGTGAAGGTTTTCACTTTAAGTCCGTATTTTTTAACAAGCTCATGAAGGACGAAAACACTGTCCTTACCGCCTGATATTCCAAGTGCGGCGTCGTAGTCGTATTTTCCCCGTACATTTTCGATACGCTGACGGAAAAGCTCCGAAAGACGTTCTTTATCCGAAAGAAGGGGACTTATTCTGTCATAGCTTCTGCAATATCCGCATACACCGTTTTCGTCATAGGTCATACGCCTTACTGTACTGTCGTTGAGACAGCGTGAACATTTTTTCATATTACAGCTCCTTCACGAAAACCGCATACCGTTTTTCGCCCGATTCAACGTCCTTGTCAAAGCGTCTGAAAATATCCTTCTGCTCGCACTGAAAGTGGTACATCATATCCTTGTAGCCTTTGTCTATAACGTATTTCCAGCCGAGATAAAGGAGTGCGGTATATAATTTGTGCTTCTGAAATTCCTTTCTTACCGCACTTGTTTTTGAAATAAAGCAGTCTCCGTAAGGACTGTCGTACCCCATAACATAGCCGACAGGCTCACCCTTGTAAAAAGCGATATACATTGCAAGCTTAAGTCCCTTAGTCCAGCTGAGATAGAGCTTGTCGAAGTATTCTTTGGGAATATCGCAGTAAAGATAGCTTCCTCTGAAAGCGTCGCAGGAAATATCAAAAACAGCGTCTGCTAATTTATAGGCTTGCTCTCCCGAATAGAATTCAAAGGTAAAGCCTTCTTCAAGCTTCTGTCTGTATACAATCTCACCTGCGTGATACATAGGATTATTCATGTCAATGCATGCACTGCGGTAGGTGTAAAGCTCTCTGTAGCCAAGTCTGCGGATAAAATCGGTATAGTAGGGAGGATTAGTGCAGTCAGGGAAAAGTACCGTTTCATAATTGCTGATTGCCCAGCGGTAGGACATCCATGAGCAGTAGTTTACAGGTCCCACGATTTCATTGAAACCAAGCTCTCTTGCACGATTTTCCATAGCCTCAAAAAGACCTTTTGCATCGTCAAAGCATTCCGAAAGCTGAGTGAAACCGAAAAGGCACTTATGGTCTGCCATTTTTTTATTTATTATAAGATAACCGTTGCATTCATTTACGGTAAATTTTTCGTGGTAGTCTGCAAGTTCAAGTATCTGTAATTCGTTATCCATGTTTTATCTCTTTTCATAATATTTGAGTACGTCAAGCATACGTGCCGTATTTTCCGCAAGCTGACGTGTATAGCTGAGCTTAAGATAATTCCCTGCAATACGCAGTATGCTCAGCTTATTAACGCAGAATTCGAGGGTATTGAAGTGGAGAGCGGAAAGGAATTCCTCATCGGTAAGGGCTTCTCCTGTCAGCTCTGACAGCTTTTTACGATAATAGTCAAGTGCGGTTATAATTTCGCTTTCGGTCATATCATGCATGACCGAAATTAGAAGCTCGGCAATATCGTGCTCGGGATTCTGAAAGCATGCAAGCTCCCAGTCATAAATGCAGATTGGTCCGTCCTTTAAGCAGATATTGCGTACGGAGTAATCATTGTGAGTGAGGGTTCTCCGCTTTTCAACAATGGCAAATTCGGTATGAATATTATCGATGAAGCGGTTTATCTGTTCAAGCTTATCCTTGCCGAACACCTCAAAGTTTTCAGCGTTTAGACTTGCGAACATACGCTTTATACAGCTTCGTGTTCTGCGGTAGTCATCGGGAGTATAGCAGTTTATTCCGAGAGCTTTTACGCAGGAATTATCCCCGTAATAGCGTGCATGAAACTGTGCAATTGCGTCAATCATAGGGAAAACATGTACAGCGGTGCAGACGTTAGGGGGAAGCTCCTCCATAGCAATAAAGCATTCACCGCTGAGACGGCTTGCGGAACTGCCCATAGTATCGGGAAGGTACTCCTTAAGCGTATCATCAAAGCCTTTGTACAGCGAAGCTTCACGGACTGAGCTTTTGTTGTAGCCTATAATTTTATGATTTTTCACAAGCAGAAGCAAAAGCAATGGGTCACCGCCGCTGAGCATGAGAATACCTCTTGCGATAATTGCAGCGGACTTTCTTTTGCCTATAAACCGTATATCCGTACCGTCGCTGAATTGTACTGCATACCGAAGAATACCTGCTTTTTTTGAGGCGATACGGTTTGACATTCCGCTTTCGTCTGACAGGGGACATGCAGAGATATTAACGGGCTTCTTCCCGAAGATTCTGCGTATTGCGTGGGTTTCGTTCATTTGTTCAAGTATATTCCTTTAAAATATTATTAATTACATTATACATTAATAGTCGGAAAATGTAAAGTCTTTTGTTATATGAAAGAAAAAGGGTACACCGTAAAAGGCGACCACCCATACAGAAGTATTTAATATGTAACCGAAAGGTTGTGTAGGAAAACCTACGCAGCCTTTCTCTTTTTGTCATAAACCATACTGTCAGCGACAGCGGTTGCAACCGCAACATTGAAGCGGAAATGAATGTCAATCTGCTGTGTTCTGTGTCCGCTGGACTTATCGGGTGCGTGTACGACAATCTTTTCAATGAATTCGTGCATAATTTCAGGAGTGAGCTTCGGGATTTCGGAATACTTGCGGACTATTCCGATAAACTGCGCCGTGTCA
>SVNJ01000026.1 GCA_015066955.1 Ruminococcus sp.
ATTCATATATGCGGATAATGCCGCTACAACACAGGTTTCGGAAGAGGTGCTTAATGCGATGATGCCATATTTCCGTACAGCCTACGGAAATGCTTCAAGTATATACGCTATGGGAAGAGACGCAAAGAGAGCGGTTGAGCTTGCAAGAGAAAAGGTTGCAAAGGCTATCGGTGCAGATACTTCCGAAATATACTTCACAAGCTGCGGCTCTGAGTCGGATAACTGGGCGATCAGAGGTATCTGCGAGAGAATGGCGGCGAAGAACAAGAAGCACATCATCACCTCAGTTTTTGAGCACCATGCTATCCTTCATACATGTCAGGATATGGAGAAAAAGGGCTGGGAGGTTACTTATGTGCCTGTCAGCGACAAGGGACTTGTAAATCCTGAGGATATAAAAAATGCAATCCGTGAGGATACCGCACTTGTTACGATAATGTACGCAAACAACGAAATAGGCACAATTCAGCCTATCGAGGAAATTGCGGCAATATGCAGGGAAAAGAAGGTTATCTTCCACACAGACGCTGTACAGGCTGTGGGACATGTTGAAATAGACGTGCACAAAATGGGTATTGATATGCTTTCGCTTTCAGGTCATAAGATTCACGCTCAGAAGGGTGTAGGTGCACTTTATGTTAAGAAGGGAATTGCACTTCCCAATCTGCTTCATGGCGGTGCACAGGAGAGAAACAAGCGTGCAGGTACTGAAAATGTTCCTGCTATCGTGGGTCTCGGTACTGCTGTTGAAATCGCTTGTTCGAATATTGCGGAAAAGGCTGAAATTGTTACAGCAAGAAGAAACCGCCTTATTGACGGCATACTTGAGCTTCCGCATACACGTCTCAACGGCGACAGGGACAAGAGACTTCCGGGAAATCTCAACATCTCAATTGAGGGCATCGAGGGTGAATCGCTCCTTCTTATGCTTGACATGAATGGAATCTGCGCTTCTTCAGGCTCAGCTTGTACATCAGGCTCACTTGACCCGTCACACGTACTCCTTTCGCTTGGTCTTAAGCATGAGGTTGCTCATGGCTCACTGAGACTTTCCATTGATGAAAGCACAACAGATGAGGACGTTGACTATATCCTTGAGGTTGTGCCTAAGGTTGTAAACCGTCTGAGAGAGATGTCACCGCTCTGGGAGCGTATTGTCAAGGGGCAGGAGATTAAGTGATATGGGCTTTTTCTTAAAGAAATTGCGAGAAATCAGCTTGCTAAGGGCGATTATATAACAAAGTAAAAGGAGAATATAATTATGTTATACAGTGAAAAGGTACTCGACCACTTCTCAAATCCGAGAAATGTAGGCGAGATTGAAAATGCAGACGGTATCGGCGAGGTTGGAAACGCTAAGTGCGGCGATATCATGAAAATGTACATCAAGGTTGACAACGGCATCATTACAGATGTAAAGTTCAAGACCTTCGGCTGCGGTGCGGCTGTGGCAACATCGTCTATGGCTACAGAGCTAATAAAGGGCAAGTCCATTGATGACGCTCTCAAGCTTACAAACAAGGCTGTTGTTGAGGCTCTCGACGGACTTCCCGCTGTAAAGCTTCACTGCTCCGTACTTGCTGAGCAGGCAATCAAGTCCGCTCTTTCTGACTACTATACACGTCAGGGCGTTGATCCGCTTCCGATTGTCGGTGAAATCGGCGAATGTGAGCACTGTCACTGATTATGAGGGCATAAAAACATAAATAAATGTTGCAGAAAACGGGCGACCGCAAGGGTCGCCCCTATAGAATATGTAAGAATATCAATTTGTAGGGTGTGATGCCTACATCAGCCCCTATATAAAGGTTTTTCTTCAGACTTAAAACAGGTTAGCAATAACCTGTTTTTCAATGCAATAAAATACATAATTGTTTTTAGCAATACATAACTCGTTAACCATAGCGCAGATGGTGTTTCGTGAATATGAATAAAAAAAGAACCTAATATTATGTAAAACGCTGAAAAATTTCGTTGTTACCATATATTAACTACTTTGTAACCGTATTGTAATAAACTTTTTAAAATTTTATGTATAATGTAAAGTAAGACATATTATAGGCAGCACTAATCAGAAAGAAGTGTGATAATATGCTAAAAAATAATTTAAGAAAGCTCAAAACAGCAGTTATCAGCGGTGTAATGGCGATTACCGCAGTAGCTGCTCCTATTTACGCTGCTCCTTCAGCTGTATCTACCCTCACAGCTAATGCAGCTGACAACGATAACTACGCAAGACTCTTACAATACTCTCTCTATTTTTATGATGCTAATATGTGCGGTACAGATGTAAACTCCAAGTGCGGAATGTCATGGAGAAGCAACTGCCATACCAGTGATGAGGTTCCGGGCGGCTTCCATGACGCAGGTGACCACGCTATGTTCGGTCTCCCTCAGGGTTACACTGCTTCCACTCTCGGATGGGCATACTACGAATTCTCCGACGCTTTCCAGGCTACCGGTCAGGCAGATCACCTCAAGGTGATAACAGACTATTTCTGCGATTTCTTCAAGAGATCCACAAAGCTCAGCGGCGGAACTGTTTCCAACTTCCTCTATCAGAAGGGTGATGGTAACAAAGACCACGGCTATTGGGGACCTCCTGAGATGCAGGGCGGCGGAAGACAGATGTTCTGGACTTCAAACAGTGCAAGTGACATCGCTGCTGAGTATGCAGCTGCTCTTGCCGCTAACTATGTAAACTTCGGCAATAAGGAAGACCTTACTTACGCTGAGGCTCTTTACAAGTTCTCAAAGCAGTACAATAGTATAGCTTCTGACGGTCCTACAGGCTTCTACAACTCAAACGGCTGTGCAGACGAGCAGGCATGGGCTGCAGGTTGGCTTTACCTTGCTACCAATAATCAGAGCTACCTCAACGACCTCAAGGGCGGTCTCCCTAAGGTAGGCTGGGTACACGGCTGGAACGACGCTCATCTCGGTGCTAACTGTCTCTACGGCGAGATCACAGGCAACTGGAGCGGCGCTAACGGCTACATTTCAGGCAAAGCACAGGGCAGCAACTATATGTTCCTTGACAAGTGGGGCAGTGCAAGAATCAACTGCTCTATGCAGATGACAGCTCTTATTGCAACAAAGCATCAGGCTGGCAATTACAAAGACTGGGCTAAGGGCCAGATGAACTATATTCTCGGTTCAAATCCTGCAAATAAATGCTTTGTAACAGAATTTGCAAGCAACAGTGCTAAGAACGCTCACCACAGAGGTGCTTCAGGCTATACAAGCTATGAACAGTTCAATATGAACAACTGGGATCCTAACGGCGACCATATGAACCCCTACTGTCAGTTCGGTTCTAATGCACATCCACTTGTTGGTGCTCTCGTAGGCGGTCCCTGCGACGCAGGCGGTTCATACCACGACAATATGGCTGACTACATCTGTAACGAGGTAGCTATCGACTATAACGCAGGTCTCGTAGGTGCAGCTGCAGGTCTCTACCACTTCTATGGCAGCTCAGGCAAGATCGACAGCTCAATCAATGGTGTTGACAAGATCTATAATTCATCTTCTGTTACTCCTGATCCCGGCGTGGTAACTACAACACCTAAGGTTACAACTACATACAATAACAATAACAACCAGAAGGTTACAACAACTACAGTTAAGAATCCTGTATCATCAGGTTCAGGCAAATATGAGCTTAAGGTAGGCGATTCCTACAACTACGGTCAGATGGGTGAAGATGCAAGAATGATCGGCTTCCCTTATGAGGATTTCGGTCTTACAGCAAGCTCAACTGAGAAGATTCAGAAGGTTGAGGTAAAGCTTTCAACTTCAAACGGCAGCATCGGCAAGTGGCAGGGTGCTTTCGGTTCATCCACTAAGGTTGCAGCTGACGGCTACTGGGTACAGTCCGAAGATATGCAGCAGACAATTTCAAGCAACAGCGGTACAATTACATGGAATGTAGATTCATCTACAGCTGATATTATCCAGTACGGTTACGGCGGAGAGCTTAAGTTCGGTATCTGGTGGATTGACTGTCAGCAGTTCAAGATTGATTCAGTAACAATCTATACAGACGGCAAGGGTACAACAACTCCTGCAACAACTACTACACCCAAGAAGACTACAACAACTACAACAACAACTCCCAGACCTGTAACCACAACAACTCCTAAGCCTAACAATGACAAGGTTGTTTACGGTGACGCTAACTGCAGCGGCAACCTCGAAGTGGCAGACGTAATTGCAGTTATGGGATACGTTACAAATCAGCAGAGATATCCTATGACAGCAGAAGGAATCAACAACTGCGACGTATATCAGAGAGGCGACGGAATCAGCATAAGCGATGCGGTATCAATTCAGAAATACCTTACAAAGCTTATAAGTAAACTTCCCGAGTCGTAATTGAATAAAGCTGAAGGGTGCACGATTGTGCACCCTTTGTTTATGCTGCGGTAAAATATATAAAGGCGGACATGTTTGAATGTCCGCCTTTTAAGCTGTATATATGATTATTTTCCGAGCTTAAGGAAGTAAACTTCAGAGTATGCACGGAATTCCTTGCGGAAGGTTTCGTCGTTTTTCTTGACATCGTGCAGATAAGCGTGGATATCGGTTTTTTCGTCAACCTCAATGATACAGCCTGCAATACTTGCACAGTGGTCTGAGATACGTTCAAGGTTAGTGAGAATATCCTGATAGATATATCCAAGCTCAACGGTACATTCGTCATTCTGGAGACGTCTGATATGCCTTGCTTTAAGCTCCTCGCTGAGTGTGTCAACTACCTCTTCAAGGGGTTCAATCTTGTGTGCAAGGGCAATATCGTCGTTAATGTATGCATTGAAGGACATCGTAAGGTTTTCGATGATAGCTTCCGTAATAACTGAAAGCTCCTGCCTGCATTCTTCCGAGAAGCCGATGCCTTTATCCTTCATTTCCTGAGCGGATTCTACAAGATTAACTGCATGGTCGCTGATACGCTCGAAGTTTCCGACCATATGCATCATCTTTGAAACCTTTCGGCTGTCCTCAGAGGTGATACTGCTTTTTGAAATCATTACAAGATAACTGTTGATTTTATCCTCAAAGTAGTCAATGATATTTTCGTTTTCGGAGATTTCTTCTGCTTTTGCAGCGTCATAGACTGTTATAATATCAAGAGCATCTATGATGGTGGACTTTGTAAGGTCAGCCATTTCAACGGTTGCACCTCTGCAGGCTTCAACAGCAACAGCAGGTGTTTTGAGAAGACGCTCGTCAAGTCTGACTCTCTTTTCAGCTTCATGAAGATTTTCCTCATCGTTGTTATTCTTGATAACCTTGTTTGCAACGAGTACGAGATATTTGGAGAACGGGAGAAGAATGAGTGTAGTGAGAATATTGAATATGGTATGCATTACAGCAATTCCGAGATATCCTACCGTATCCGAGAATAATCCAATCTGAATAACATCCTTGAGGATTATTACAATAGGAAGGAATATAAGTGTACCGAGACAGTTGAAGAGAACGTGTACAACGGCAACCTTTTTTGCATTTTTGCTTACACCGATACTTGAAATAAGAGCAGTTACGCATGTACCGATGTTCTGACCCATGATAATGGGGAGTGCCATACCGTATGTGAGTGCGCCTGTTGCGGAGAATGCCTGAAGAATACCGACAGAAGCGGCAGAGCTCTGGATAATACCAGTGAACACCGCACCGACAATAACACCGAGAATCGGGTTTTCGAATGCTGTAAGCACTTCCTGGAATTTCGGTGAATCTGCAAGAGGTTCAACGGCGTCGCCCATAAGGGTCATACCTGTCATAAGAATAGCAAAGCCTACGAAAATTCTTCCTATATCCTTCTTTTTGCTGCTTTTTACCGCCATTATAAGCAGTACGCCTATAAGTGCGATAAGCGGAGAGAAGGACTCAGGCTTAAGCATTCTGATAAATGTGTTTTTACTGTCAACGCCTGCAAGACTGAGAAGCCATGCTGTAAGCGTAGTACCGATATTTGAGCCCATAAGAACTCCTACGGTCTGCTCAAGCTGCATGATTCCCGAGTTTACGAGACCGACAAGCATTACAGTCATAGCAGAAGAGGACTGTATAGCGATAGTGATGCCCATTCCGAGCAAGAGACTTTTGATTTTGTTTGAGGTCATCTTTTTCAGTACAATTTCAAGCTTTCCGCCTGCAAGCTTTTCAAGGCCTGTTGACATGACATCCATTCCGTAAAGGAAAAAGGCAAGTCCGCCAAGCATAGTGAAAATAGAAAAGATTGAGAATTCAGTCATTTTTTCGAGCTCCTTCTTATTTCTGTAATCCGCCTCAAATTCCCCCACTTTAATTATAACCTATGAGATGAAAAAGTCAAGGGGTATCAGGATTTTTGTAAGAAAAATGTAAAATGAGCAGTGTTCAGATTCTGTTAAGGTGCTTTTTGACAAAAAAAGGCAGTCCCCTTAGGGGCTGCCTTTTGATTATTCTTCATCATCGGAAATTATAGCTTCATAGCTTTCGTCTTCCTCTGCCTCTGCATTTTTTACGGAAGCAGGTGCACCCTTTTTGCCTTTTTTCATAAGAACAACTGCAAATACGGCAGCAGCAAGGATGAGTCCCGCTGCAATTACTATAAACGCAACCTTTTTAAGGCTTTTATCAACAACGGTATACTCAAATCCGCTTTTCTTTGCGTATTTTTCTGCGGCAGAGCCTGAATATACGCTCATGCTGAAGCCATCAACTGCAGCATAGTTCGTTCCCGCAGAGTTGACTGTGTAGCCGAAGGCATAGTCACCGATAGTATCTATACTTTTTGGAACAATAATATTTTTCAGCTTTGAGCATGCAAAGAACGCACCATCCTCAACTGTCTTTACGGTTTCGGGGATAATAACCTTTGTAAGAGCCGCATTGTCGGAGAAAACCTGACTTTTAAGCGTGGAAACGGTTGTGGGGATTTCAACGGTTTCAAGTGCGGTACAGCTTCCGAAGGCAAGCGAACCGAGTTCCGAAAGGCCTTCTGAGAAGTCAACGCTTTTTAGCTTTGTACAGAAATAGAAGGCAAGGTCACCGATTTTCTTTACCGAAGGCGGTATAAAAAGCTCGGTTATCTCGGAGCAGTAGCTGAATGCACCGCTTGAAATTGTTGTTACGTCCTCTGAAATATATACTGAGCCTGAAATTGAAGCCGGCGCAGCGTGGATAAGCGTCTTTTTGTCGCTGCTGTAGAGAATGTTGTCCTCTACCTTGTAATTGTCATTACCGTCAGCGGTGATTGTCTCAATAACGGGACACTCGATAAGTGCTGTTTCCGAGAAGCTTTCAACAGCCGCAGGGATATTCATTTCCTTAAGGGCATAGCATCTCTGGAATGCATAGTCACCGATTGCTGTTACTGTTTCGGGGAGGTCAATTTCTTCAAGTGATGAGCAACCGTAAAATGCACCCGTGCCGATAGTTTCAAGATTTTCAGGGAGTACAACCTCTTTAAGATTTGCACAACCCATAAGTGCACCTTCGGGAATTTCTGTCAGTCTGTTGGAAAATTCAATCCTGGTAAGTCCGCTGCAGCTTGCAAATGCGCCTGCACCGATAGTTCTGACAGTATCGGGAATAGTAAGCTCCGTTACATAGGTACAGCCTGCAAGTGCGTCCTCGCCGATTTCAACGACTGAATAGCCGTTTACAACAGAAGGAATTGCGGTAAAGGCAGATGAGCCGTCGCAGTCAATAATGATATACTCATTCTTGTCGTTAAGCTCATAGGTGAACAGACCGTCGGTAAGACCTTCATCGATTGCCTCATGAGCGAATGTCGGCAATGCCGTAAGAAGTGATGACGATAATACTGCCGCAGCTGCTGCGGATAAAAGTTTATTCAGCTTCATCGTTATTTTCCTTTCCGCCGTCATTTTCTACAATAGAGGTGTTTTCGGTATTTTCCTCTTTTGCAGCCTTTTTCTTCTTGATGGATTTTCCTGTGAAAATTCCGATTACAGCAAGAACGATTACACCTGCAATTGCGGAAAGTGTATAGATGAATCCTTTTTCGACATTTTTTCCGAACATTTCAAACGTGCCGCTCTTCAATTCGAAGCCTTTTGATTCGGCATAGGTTGATGCATATGTTTCAGGCTCAGCGTAAATTCTGAAGCCTTCAACAGGAAGGTCTGTATAGCCGCCTGTTTCCGATTCCGGGTCAACGCCGTAATAGAAGCCCAATGCACAATCGCCGATTTTAGTGAGTTTATCATAGAGATGAACGCTTTTCAGTTCAGTGCAGTTGTAGAATGCGGTTGTACCGATCTGTGTAAGATCCTTTGAAAACTTAACATAATTGAGCTTTGAGCAGCTTTCAAAGCAGTAGTTTCCGATAATTTCAACGGAAGAAAGGTCAGCCTCTTCAAGATAAATGTTGTCGCAGAAGGCGGAAATAGTTATTTCCTTTGCAGTTGAAGGAGCCTTGTACTTCTTGTCCTTTTTAGCGGCAGGGTAAGCCATGATTACAGACTTATCCTTGTTGTAAAGAACACCGTTTTCTGCACAGTATTCTCCGCCCTCAGCAGAGCTTACTGTGATTTCTTCGAGTGATGTACATCCGAAGAATATCTCTTCGCCGATAGATTTTACAGTTCCCGGAATCTCAATTGATTTCAGTGCGGTACAGTCGTTGAAAGCCTGATTCTTTATGGTTTCAAGACCGTCGGGAAGTGTGATTTTCTGAAGGGACTGGCACATATAGAATGAGATTTCATTCAGCGTTTTTACACTTGACGGAACTATAATTTCTGTAGCAGGGCACTGGAAAAATGCTCCGCCGTAGATTATTTCAACGGGTTTTCCGTCGATTTCGGAAGGAATTTCGACTACGCTGTCTGTGCCTGTATAAGCTGTAATGCATATTTTACCGTCAAGCGTACCGTACTGGAAGTCGCCGTAATCCTGTACGTTCATGTCTATGTAAGCTTCTTCGGCGTCAGCCTCGTCGGGGCTTCTGAATATGAAGTTATTAGCGTATTCGTATTCCGCATCTGAGTCGGTAGCGTAAGACTGTGCTGCTGAGCCGTATTCTCCGATGATTACAAAGCTGTCGTCAGGCTTAAGCTCTTCGTCGTAGCCGAAAGCACAGTAGCCGATGTCGATAACGCTTGGCGGAATATAAACCCTTGTGAGACCTGTTGCGGCAAAAGCATTCTGACCGATAAATGTTACGGTTTCGGGAATATCGATTTCCTTGAGTGCTCCACAGCCCGCAAAGGAAGCCGCACCTATTTCCTTGATTCCTTCAGGGAAAATAAATTCGAACAAAGCGGTACAGGAAGTGAATGCCATATCCGAAATAACGGAAACAGCAGTCTTGCTCATATCAAGCTTTGTAAGTCTCTCGTTGTAGCTTACCGCATGACGGCTTATTTCAGTGAGTGTTGAAGGGAAGGTAAGCTCCTGAAGGGTGGTATCATAGAATGCAGCTATACCGAGAGAGGTAACACCCTCAGGTATAGTGAAGGAGGTTTCCCTTTTTCCCATAGGATAGTAAAGGAGCGTGGTCTTGTCCTTATTGTAGAGGATTCCGTCCTGTGAAGAATAGTTTTCATTGCCCTCTGCAACATTTATTTCTCTGAGCATAGCAGAGTCAAGGAACGGATTTTCGCCTGCGATGTACTCAATGCAGGCAGGAATTTCTATAGTTTCGACTTCTGTACCGATAAAAGCGTCCTTTGCAATATCGGTAACAGTATGTCCGTCAATAGTTTCGGGGACGGTTACATTTACCTCGCTGCCCGAATAAAGCTCGATATTTGCTGTATCATCGGAGTTAAGCGAGTAAGTGAAGTCTCCCGAAACGATTTTCCCGTCGTCCGCAGCATCTGTTGTTTCTTCATCTGAGGCTTCTGTCTGAGCTTCACCGGCTGTTTCTGTCTGTGCAGCTGTTGCAGCCTCCGTAGTTTCCGCAAAGGCTGCTGACGGTGCAATTGCCGCAGCGCATATAAGGAGGCTCATTAAAAAAGCCGCTGTTTTTTTGTGCCTTAACATAATTTTTACCCTCTCTGTGATTTATTTTTCCGCAGTGCCGGCGGAAATAAAATTGTTTATATACACAGGGGCGAACAATTCAATGTTCGCCCCGAGAATACATTACCGTGCAAAACGCAGCGGTAATGCAATAAAATCCCTTTTTAAACGTTACTCAACAGTAACAGATTTTGCAAGATTTCTCGGCTTATCTACGTCGTTACCCCTTAAAACAGACGTATAATAGGCGATAAGCTGAAGCGGAACAACCGCAGCCATTGGCATGAGAAGATCCTCGACGCTGTCGGACAGACCGAATTTGTGGTCAGCAACATCCTTATCGGGACAGTACGAATCACGGCACACGATAATAACCTTAGCGCCTCTTGCCTTAACCTCCTTGATGTTGCTTATGGTCTTGTCAAAGAGATTGGACTGTGTTGCAACGGCAATAACAGGCATACCGTCGCTGATAAGTGAAATTGTACCGTGCTTGAGCTCTCCTGCCGCATAGGATTCGGAATGAATATAGGAAATTTCCTTAAGCTTGAGTGAGCCTTCCATACTGAGAGCGTAGTCAAGACCTCTTCCGATGTAAAGGAGACTGTCAGCAGTGATAAGCTGTGATGCGATATACTGAGCCTCTTCCTTCTGTTCAAGAAGCTTCTGGATAACGTCGGGAGTTTCATGGAGAAGTGAGGTAAGTCTGCGGCATTCTTCCTCTGAGATTGTGCCCTTAGCGAGTGCAAACTCAAAAGCAAAGAGGTACATAACCGCAATCTGAACCATGTAAGCCTTTGTTGAAGCTACAGCGATTTCGGGACCTGCGTGAGTGTAGATAAGCATATCAGCTTCACGGGCAATGGAGCTTCCCTTTGCGTTTACAATAGCGAGTGTTTCCGCACCGAGCTTCTTTGCAAGACGCATAGCCGCAAGACTGTCTGCGGTTTCGCCTGACTGAGAAATGATGATTACAAGGTCACCTTCGGAAACAATAGGCTCTCTGTAGCGGAATTCCGAAGCGATATCAACGTTTACGGGAACTCTTGCAAGCTTTTCGATAACGTATTTTCCTACCATGCCCGCATGCATTGCAGTACCGCAGGCAACAACGAAAACCTGCTTGTAGCTGTTGAGCTTTTCGATTGTGATTCCGCACTCCTCAAGATTGGGGAGTCCGTCAACAATTCGGGGGTTTATAGTAGTCTTTATAGCAGTCGGCTGCTCATAGATTTCTTTAAGCATGAAGTGCTCGTAGCCGCCCTTTTCGGCAGCGTCCATATCCCAGTCGGCTGTTTTCAGCTCCTTGTTGAGTTTATGATAGTGCAGGTCGTAAATGCTTGTGGAGTACTTGCTGAGAACTGCAATTTCATCGTGTTCAAGGAGATAGTAATTTCTTGTATATTTGAGGATAGCGGGAACGTCGGAAGCAATGAAGCTTTCGTTTTCGCCGATACCTACGATAAGCGGACTTTCACATCTGATAGCAAAAACCGTGTCGGGGAAGTCTGCGAATACGATTCCCAGAGCGTAAGAGCCTTCAAGCTCCTTTGTAACCTTTGCAATTGTAGCGATGGGGTCGCCGTCGTAGTAGAAATCGAGAAGCTGAGCCACAACCTCTGTGTCGGTATCGCTCTTGAAGCAGCGTCCTTCCTTAACGAGGAAGTCCTTGAGAACCTTGTAGTTTTCGATAATACCGTTATGTACTATAGTAACACGCTCACCGCTGTGAGGATGTGAGTTTACATCTGAGGGTTCGCCGTGAGTAGCCCAGCGTGTGTGGCCGATACCCGAATGACCTGACGGCTTGCGGGTCTGCTGCATTTTCTGTTCAAGGTCAGCAAGACGTCCCTTTGACTTTGCGACCTGTATTTCCTCGTTTTCAAAAACGGCAATTCCTGCCGAGTCATAGCCTCTGTATTCGAGCTTGGACAGAGCGTCCATAAGCACGTCGGTACAGTCTCTGTAGCCGACATATCCAACTATTCCGCACATATTATATGCCTCCAATTCGTTTATATCTATACACTTATATTGTACATCTGACGCATATAGAAGTAAAAAACACGGGAGCGTCAGAGATTTTTCGTTTTTCGTGCATGCCTACTTACAGTAATTATAGCATATTTTTTTGGATAATGCAATAATTTCACACATTTTTCGCAGTAAATTTCTGAATAAATCACAAAAGATTATACGGAGGGGTATAAAGAGGGAGATTAATTATCTATTCACTATTGACTTTTGCACTTTAATGTGATACAATTAAGTGCGGAAAAACTATACGCTTCCGTGAAGGAGAGGATTATATATGAGCACCTTTAATGTAGAGCTTAAAAGGGTTGTCGATGACAGCTACGAAATCGAAATCGGCTTCGGACTTCAGGAAAAGCTGTTAACCGATATACAAAACGGACTTGTGGGAAATATCACAAAGTTTGCTGTAATCACCGACAGTATCGTAAAGGACCTTTACACTGAAAATATACTGAATATGCTGAAAAATGCAGGCTATCAGGCGGATATGTTTGTGTTTGAGGCAGGCGAAACAAGCAAGACAAGAGCGACTAAGGAATATATTGAGGATTCAATGCTTGAAAAAGGCTACCGCAGGGACTGCTGTATAATTGCAGTAGGCGGCGGTGTAGTAACCGACCTTGCAGGCTTTGTTGCAGGTACATACGGAAGGGGAGTACCCTTTATAAACTATGCAACTACGCTTTTAGCGGCGGCTGATGCGTCTGTAGGCGGAAAAACCGCTGTCGATACACCTCTTGCAACAAATCTTATCGGACTATTCAATCAGCCCGAAAAGGTGTATATTGATATTGCGGCTTGGAAAACGCTTCCCGAAAGACAGGTTTACAGCGGACTTGCGGAAACTATCAAGCATGCATGTATTGCAAGTGAGGAGCTTTTTGATTATCTTGACGCACACATAGATGAAATACTTGGCATTGATAAGAATGCGTGTGAGTATATTGCAAATGAAAATTGCAGAATCAAGTATGAGGTTGTCATGAAGGACGAAAGAGAAAGCGGACTTCGTGAGATTCTTAATCTCGGACATACCGCAGGACGTGCTATTGAGACGGTAAGCGGCTACAGACTGCTTCACGGTGAGGCTGTGTCGATCGGACTTGTGGCAGAGGTTAAGCTTGCATATAAGCTTGGTTATGTGACTGCCGCTCAGCGTGACAAGGTTATTGAGCTGCTGAAAAAGGCTTGTCTGCCTGTTGAGATTCCCGATTATATCGACAGGGAGGCTCTTGTTAAGAAGCTTTACACCGATAAAAAGGTAAGAAACGGTCAGCTTCGCTTCGTTATACAGAAGGGTATAGGCGATGTTGTAGAATTTGAAAACGGTGTGTTTGCCGTAAAAATTGACGAGGATACCGCAAGAGAGATTATAATGGATATGTAAACAGAAACGACCTGAGAAAAACTTCTTTCTCAGGTCGTTATTCTTTGTTTATGTTTTATCCACTGCAGGTTCACCACGATAAAGAAGCTTCATTATAATGGGTACTGCCACTGATGAGCAGATAATAAGAAGGATTACCGATGTGAAGTACCTTGCGTCAAGCAGTCCTACTGCAAGACCCTTCTGAGCGACGATAAGTGCAACCTCGCCTCGTGTCATCATACCGACACCGATTTTGAGAGCGTCCTTACCCTTATAGCCGAAAATACGTGAAACAAGTCCGCAGCCGATAATTTTTGTAACAAGTGCAACAAGCACAAATGCCGCAGAGAAAGCAATAAGTGCGGGAGTGAAGCCGCCAAGCTCTGTTTTCAGACCGATACTTGCAAAGAAAATCGGACCGAAGAGCATATATGAGTTGATATCCATTTTTTCTGCGATATATTCGGAATCGTGGAGACTGCAAAGGATAAGTCCCGCAACGTAAGCACCTGTAATATCTGCAATTCCGAACCATACCTCAGCAAGATAAGAAAGTGCAAAGCAGAGACAGAGTCCGAGTATGGGGATTCTTCTCTGGTGGGGATAACGCTTGTCAACAGCCTTGAACACCTTATATATAATAAAGCCTACAACACCGCTGAAAAGGAAGAACAGAAGAGTATTGATGATTACCTTTTCAGGCTTGAGTTCAGGGTCCTTGAAGCCGATAACGAAGGTGAGGACTATGATACCGATAATATCGTCAATGATAGCGGCATTAAGAATAAGCGTACCGATTTTACCTTTGAGATGACCCAGTTCACGGAGAGTCTGCACGGTAATGCTTACTGAGGTTGCGGTCATGATAACACCTATAAACACCGCACGGAAGAATTCCTCCGTACCCGTTGCCGCAAAGCCATAGAAGCAGGAATACAGCAGATATCCGCCCGCAAGCGGTACAAAAACGCCTGCTATTGCTATTATCAGAGCCATAGGGCCTGTTTTAAGAAGGTCTTTCAGTTCAGTGCCGAGACCTGCGGAGAACATAAGGAGTATAACGCCGATTTCCGCCATCTGGTTGAGGAAGTCGGACTGAGCGACGAGACCAAGAATAGACGGTCCGAGAAGGAGACCTGCGATAATTTCACCGACTACCTGTGGTGCTTTTAGCTTTTTTGCAAGCAGACCGCAGATTTTAGCGGCAAAAACGATGATTGCGAGGTCCTTGAAGATTAAATAGGATTCCATATAAATACCCTCTTTCGCAGAAATAAGCAGGACAGAAACCGTAAAAAAACCGAACAGCCGAAAAATCTGGATGTCCGGAGAGAAACTGCCTTGAAACAGTAATATTTTATCATATCGGCATATAAAAGTCAAGGAAAAAAGATAGCGTAATAATCGTTGAAAGACGTGTAAATTGCATAAAAAGGGCACACCCCGAAGGATGTGCCCTGTATGTCATATATTAACCAAGAACAACAGTAATCTCATTAACCTCAGCAAGCTTGTCAGCGGCAACATAATTGCCATCAAGCTTTTCGCCGTTGAGGATAACCTCCTTGACACCGCTTTCAGCGTGTGCGGAGTTGTCAACAGTAATGCTGAGCTTCTTGCCTCTGAAATTCTTTGTAATCTTGAAGCCGTCCCACTCGGAAGGAATTGAAGGTGCGATTGTAAGACCGTCAGCGTCGGGTCTCATACCACAGATACCCTCAACACAGCCAACCATAACAGTTGAAGCTGTACCTGTAAGCCAGTGAACGTGTGAACGTCCCTCGTAGGGTGAAGCTTTTGACTCGGTGAACTGACCGTGAACGTACGGTTCGAGCACACGGATTTCAGCCTTGTCATTCATTGCGGCAGGTGAGCTTTCCATGAAGTACTCAAATGCACGGTTACCGTTTCCGAGAAGCGCCTCAGCGAGAATCAGCCAGCCCTGTGACTGTGAGAAGATACCGCCGTTTTCCTTTGTATCTGCATTGAAGATGTGCATGAGTGCGCCGTCAAAGTAGTGCTCCTTGTAAGGCGGTTCAAGAAGCTTAGCACCATAAGGTGTGTTAAGAATATCGTGAACGCTGTTCATAGCCTTTTCAGCCTGAGTTTCGGAAGCAAACTTTGAAATTACGCTCCATGACTGAGGATTGAGCCACATATTAGCCTCAGGGTCCTTCTTTGCACCTACGATAACGCCGTCCTCACGGATACCACGAATGAAGCGGTCCTCATCCCAGCACTTTTCAAGAGTTGCGGCAAGCTTAGCCTGAACGTCGTCGATGTATGCGATATAGTCTGTATCATTCTTGGAAACAGCCATTTCTCTGATAGTGGACATAGCGTAGTAAAGCTGGAATGCAACGAATGTAGATTCGCCCTTTGCGCCGAGACGGAGACAGTCGTTCCAGTCAGCGTGGAGACCTGCAGGCATATCGTGGTCGCCGAGACGCTCCATTGAGAAGCGGATAGCGTTCTTGAGATGCTCGTAAACGGTAGCCTCTCCGCCGCCTTCCTCAGCATAGGTGATAACCTCATCGAGGAAGCCCTTGTTGCCGCTTTCGCCGATATACTTAACGATAGTCGGGAAGAGCCAGAGTGCATCGTCTGCACGGTATGAGGGGTGACCTGTTTCCTTAGCGTAAACGCTGTTTTCGTCATTTTCGTCGGGGCATGTCTCGTGGCCTGCATTATGGCTGAACTTTACAAGGGGGAGTCCGCCGCCGTTGCTTACCTGAGCGGAGAGCATGAAGCGGATTTTATCAGCTGCCATTTCGGGGTCAAGGTGAATAATACCCTGAATATCCTGAACTGTATCACGGTAGCCGTAGCCGTTTCTGAGACCGCAGTATACGAATGAAGCTGCTCTTGACCAGATGAATGTGATGAAGCACTGATAAGCGTTCCATACGTTAATCATATTGTTGAATTCTTCGGAAGGAGTTTCAACCTGGAAGTTGGAAAGCTGAGCATGCCAGTAGTCCTTGAGCTGCTTGATTTCAGCGTCAACCTTTCCTGCTTCCTTGTATTCGTTGAGGATAGCAGTAGCCTGAGCGTTGTCTCTCTGACCGAGAATGTAGATAAGCTCAGCAGTCTCGCCGGGCTTGAGGACAATGTCGCTCTGGAGTGCACCGCAGGCATTGGAGTTGAAGTTCATCTCGTTGTCGCACTTGCCTCTTTCAACTGCAATGGGGTTTGAATATGTTCTGTAAGGACCGATAAAGCTTGAAAGGCTTCCGTTGCAAGCCGATACGGGAGCACCTACCATACCGAAGAAACGCTCTCTGTGGTTGGAGCCTGTTTCGTCCTTGCCGCTGTTTTCGTTGATGTGCTGAAGGATTTTATTTTCCTCAAAGCTTGTACGTGTAATGAAGAGTGTGTACTGGAGGTTTACCTGATCCTGTTCGTAGTTGTTCTCGTTGGTGAACTCAACAAAGCCGAAAAGGGAAAGGCTTCTGTCCTTGTCACTGTTGTTTGTAACCTTTGCACGCCATACCTCGTATGTCTTGCCGTATGGAACATAGTATGTAGTCTCAGACTTGATATCAGCGTATTCAGCAGAAATTACTGTGTAAGCCGTACCGTGACGGCACTCGCTCTTGTAGGTGTCGAGGGGCTTGCCTACAGGCTGCCATGAAGCTGACCAGTAATCGTTTGCATCGTTGTCTCTGATGTAGATGTAGCGTCCGGGAAGAGCCATTTCGGAGTTGAAGCGGAAACGTGAGATACGTCCGTTTGCTCCTGACTTTACAAAGCTGTAGCCTGCAGCATTATTGGAAATCATTGCGCCGTATTCGGGGTCGCCGAGGTAATTTGCCCAGGGTGCGGGAGTATCGGGATTAGTAATAACATACTCCTTGTTTTCAAGGTCAAAATATCCGTATTTCATTAAAAATTCTCCTTTTGGTTTATTCGAGCATAAAGCTATCTTTATTATAGCATTTTTTTATAAAGCTTTCAAGGCTTTTTTGAATATTTTGTAAAGGAAATGTCTGCATACGCTTAAATTTCCGTTTCAGTTCATGTATCAGGCGGCATACTCCCCTTGACAATATCATAAATATGGAGTATAATATACACAATATATTACGGAGGTGAAAAACTAAATGGACGGTGCCGCTGACGGCAGTAACCCTGACAATTGCAAAGCAAGCTTTGTTACATATAAATATCTCAGGCACGGTCTGCACCATTATCTGTGTTAGGCTGTGTCTTTTTGTGCGTATTGAGATATTTATATTTACGGAGGTTTTATTTATGTTAGGGCAGATTATTCTGCAGATTGTACTTATTGCACTCAATGCTTTTTTCGCCTGTGCGGAAATTGCAATTATATCTATTAACGATACAAAGCTTGAAAAGCTTTCTGCAAGCGGAAACAAAAAGGCGATACGTCTTAAAAAGCTTACAGACGAGCCTGCAAAATTCCTTGCAACGATTCAGGTTGCCATTACACTTTCGGGCTTTATCGGTTCAGCTTTTGCTGCGGACAATTTCTCCGAGCGTCTTGTGAAGCTTCTCCTTAAAACGGGTATACCTGTTTCGGAAAATGTGCTTCACTCCGTGTCGGTTGTAATTATTACGCTTATTCTTTCGTATCTGACGCTTGTTTTCGGCGAGCTTGTGCCGAAGCGTCTTGGCATGAAGAATTCCGAAAAGCTTGCACTGGCAATGTCGGGTATGATTACCGCAATTTCAGGCTTCTTCAAACCGATTGTATGGCTTCTCAACGTCTCAACAAACGGACTTCTCCGACTCATGCATATCAATCCTGAGGACGAAGAGGAAACTGTTACCGAAGAGGAAATCATGATGATGTCCGATGCAGGTGCCGAAAAGGGTACTATTGATGAGGTAGAAAACAGAATCATAAAGAACGTTTTCGCTTTTGACGACATGACAGCAGAGCAGATCTGCACCCACCGTACCGACGTTTCCTTGCTGTGGGCAGAGGACAGCAGCGAGGTGTGGGAGGAAACCATCCACCGTACACGTCATTCCGTTTTCCCGATATGCGGAGAGAGTGTAGATAACGTTATCGGTATACTAAATGCAAAGGACTACTTCCGCCTTGACGATAAGAGTAAGGAAAATGTCATGAAAACGATTGTGCGTGAGCCGTATTTCGTTCACGAGAACATGAAGGCTGACATACTTTTTGCAAAGATGAAGAAGAATGACGCCGATCATTTTGCGGTTGTAGTTGATGAATACGGCGGAATGAGCGGTATTATCACGGTTACCGACCTTGTTGAGCAGCTTGTAGGCGAATTCGACAGTGATGACCTTGATGAGCCTTATGCAAAGCTTGAAAAAATTGACGATAATACATGGTCTGTGCCTGGATATATTGCCCTCAGCGAGCTTGCAGAGGAGCTTGAGATTCCGCTTCCTGCCGATAAATATGATACCTTCGGCGGATATGTAATCGCTGTGCTCGGTGAAATTCCCAAGGACGGCACTCAGACATATATTGATACGGAAAAGCTTCACATTGATATTCTTGAAATAAAACATCACCGCATCGAGCTTTGCCGTGTTACGAAAATTGCAGATGATGCGGAAAAGGACAGTAATGAGGACTGACAGCCTCTCAGACGGAAGGGTGAATGGATTTGACGGGACTTCTCGTAAAGGCATTTGTAAAAAATCATGAAAATATTTCGGAGAGCCGTGTAAGGGGCGCATACGGTACTCTCAGCAGCATTGTCGGTATAATATGCAATATCCTTCTTTTTGTGCTGAAATACATAATGGGTACGCTTTCAAACTCAATTGCGGTTGTTTCGGACGCATTCAATAATCTTTCCGACAGTGCAAGCTGTATTGTAACACTGCTGGGATATAAAATGTCCGCAAAGCCTGCGGATAAGGACCATCCCTTCGGTCACGGCAGAATGGAGTATCTTACTTCGCTGATTATTGCGGCGGTTATTCTTCTTATGGGCGTTGAGCTTTTCAGGGATTCTGTCGGAAAGATAATTCATCCTGAGGAAGTAAAATTCAGGGTGATAGTGCTTGTTTCGCTTATACTTTCTGTTGCGGTAAAGCTTTGGATGGCACGCTTCAATACAATTCTGGGCAGAAAAATCAGCTCCACAGCCATGCTTGCCACCGCAAAGGACAGCCGTAACGATGTTATTGCAACAATTGCAACGATTATTTCTCTTGTTGCCTCACTTTTCACCGACCTTCCCGTTGACGGAGTTATGGGAATAATAGTTTCCGTTTTCGTACTTAAGGCAGGTCTTGAAATTATAATGGAAACGGTTGATGAGCTTCTCGGAAAGCCTGCTGACCCCGAAACGGTTAAGGAAATCACAAGGCTTGTATGCTGTGATGACAGAATACAGGGAATCCATGACCTTATTATA